>NZ_JBHSBN010000026.1:0-84223 GCF_042650605.1 Micromonospora zhanjiangensis
CACCGCCGCGCGCCTGGTCCACGGCCAACGCCGCCGCCGACTACGCATCCCACCGACCTGGCCCTGGGCCGAACAGATCACCGCCGCGTTCGCCCGGATCGCGGCCATCCCCGCACCCGGCTGACCAACACAGCCGCCATCCCACCGACCGGAGGACCCCCAGGAGACCACGCCCACCGCCGCGACAGACGGCCCCTCACTACACCCCCGAACCAGATCAATCGGAGACCACCGATCAATCACCCCGGGTCGAAACACCCGACACCAGCCATGAACGATCGAGGCTAAGCGGCGGCATCACCAAGATTTTCATACCCAAGGAGAAACTGGCTGCGATTAAGGGCGGGGAATGGACCGGACACGCCAGCGTTGGCTTCATCAAGACTATCGGGGTCCTCGAGCTCCTCGCCGCGGTTGGCCTGATCCTGCCCGCCGTGCTCGACATCGCACCGTTCATGGTGCCGGTGACTGCCGTCTGCTGGGTCTTGCTCATGGTCGGTGCGGCGATCATCCATGGCCGCCTTGGTCAGTTCAAGTTGGTAATGGTGAACGTGGGCTATGTTGCGCTTGCAGCCTTCATCGCGTGGGGCCGCTTCGGCCTTGAGCCTTTCACCGGCTGACGAAGATGTGCCGCTGGCGGGGTGGTGTCGTGTTGGCGCGGGTGATCCGAAGCACGGGCCGCCCCGGCGGTGGCTTCGGCCGGATTGACCGGCTGCTCGCCGGCCAAACGCACCCGGCAGACAGACTTGGATCAGGGTACGAGCGCGGCGTCGCCGGTCCTGCCAGAACCAGAACGTCATCAGCAGCACAGCCAGCTCAGCCAGGATCAGGACCGTGCTGGTGATGCACGATCGAAGGCCTTCGGCAACCAGGGCCGGCCGCGAAGAAGAAGGGTCGAGATATTAGCCACGCCACTGACCCGGCGACCGACACCTTCGTCGCCTACCGCAACCTGCTCTTCACCGTCGCATACGAGATGCTCGGATCGGCGGCCGACGCCGAAGACGTCCTCCAGGAAACCTGGCTGCGGTGGATCAAGGTCGACCCGGAGCACGTGCGCGACCAGCGCGCCTATCTGGTCCGGATCACCACCCGGCAGTCGCTCAACCGGCTGCGCACAATGAAACGCCGCAAGGAGGCCTATGTCGGCCCCTGGCTGCCCGATCCGCTGCTCACCGCGCCGGACGTGGCCGAGGACGTCGGACTCGCCGAGAGTGTGTCGATGGGGCTCATGGTCGTCCTGGAGACACTGTCGCCGACCGAACGCGCCGTCTTCGTGCTGCGCGAGGCCTTCGACGTCAGCTACGACGAGATCGCGGCCGCCGTCGGCAAGAGCCCCGCCGCCGTCCACCAGATCGCGCACCGCGCCCGCCAGCACGTCGATGCCCGCCGCCCCCGCCAGGTGGTCTCCCCGAGCGAGACCCGGGCGGCTCTGGGAGCGTTCCAGCGCGCGGTCGAAACCAGGGACTTGCAGGGTCTCCTCGACGTGCTCGCCCCTGACGTCGTCCTGGTGGGCGACGGCGGCGGCGTCAAGCAGGCCACGCTGCGGCCGATCACCGGGGCGGAGAAGGTGGTCCGCATGTTCTTCAGTGGCCTAGGCAAGGTCGACGGCACCCTCACCGGTGAACCGACCGTGGTCAACGGCAACCCGGCACTCCTCGTACGCCTAGACGGCGAGATCGACGGCATCCTGGCGATCCGTGTCGAGCACGCCCGCATCACCGGCATCTACTACGTCCGCAACCCGGCAAAGCTGACCCGCGTCGAATCCGAGACCCCGCTCACCCTGCGATGAACACCGGTGCCGGAATAGCCACCTGGGAATCAGGTGCGACGCCGAGGTAGCGCGCTGCGGCACCGGCGGACCGGCCCTCGCGCCGTCCATCGCAGGCCACCCTTGGTCAGTCACGCCGGAACCGCCCGCACCAGGGACCGGACACCGGCCAGGCGGGACCGGACCAGCCCTTCGTACTGCCCTCATTGTGGTGAGGGTGGATCGCCTCACGGGCGGCGGGTGCCCTGTCATGCCGAATTGGGATGTCTGGCTTGGGACTCAAGCGACTGGCATAAGGTACGGCCCGTCCCGTGTCCGCGTTCCGCGCCAGATCGGCCCTGGGAAGTCCCCGCACGTGTGGGCGGTTATGGGGAGATCATCCGAAGGCCTCAGGGCCGAAGCGGCCGATCGCCACGAAGACGATCGGGGCGAGATAGAACAGGTCCAACAGCATTGCCTTGGGTTCGTGGCGTCGGATGCGCAGGATCACAGCACCTACCATGATTGTCGCCAGACCTGTGGCAGCCAGTGGCACCAGGATCGGCGCGATGTCGAGTAGAGCGGGCAGGATCAGGCCGATCGCGCCCAGGACCTCGAGTGCTCCGAGGGTCCTGACGAAGCCAGGGTTGACGTTGTTGACCCATCCCTGGGCGCCACGAGCCTCGGCCATCTTTTTCTTGCTTACGAACAGCTTGCCGCCCCCGGCAAGCAGGAAGAGTACGGCCAGGAGGCCGGCAACGATCCACAGCGCGGTGTTCATGAGGTTCTCCTTGACGGTTACGTTGGCCCTTCCGGGCCCGTCATCACCCATGACGGAACTCGCTCGTGGGAGGTAACAGCATGACCGGATCCGGTCCGGAGGAAGCTGTCGCAGAGGCGTTCGAGGAGCAGCGTGGGCGCCTTGTGGCGGTGGCCTACCGGATGCTCGGATCGCGGGCCGACGCCGAGGACGCGGTGCAAGAGGCCTGGCTGCGACTGGCGCGTCAGGACGCGGCCACGATCGACAGCCTCGCCGGCTGGCTGACCACCGTGGTGGGCCGCGTGTGCATTGACGTGCTGCGCTCGCGCACGGCCCGGCCGGAGGCGTCCTACGACGACCGGCTGCCCGAGTTGATCGTGACCCAGGACGGCGGCGCAACACCCGAGGACGACGCGCTGCTCGCCGAATCCGTCGGGCTGGCAATGCTGGTGGTGCTCGATACCCTCCGCCCCGCCGAGCGGCTGGCGTTCGTGCTGCACGACATGTTCGCAGTGCCATTCGAGGAGATCGGTCAGATCATCGGCAGGTCCACCGACGCTGCCAAAATGCTCGCCAGCCGGGCCCGCCGTAAGGTGCAGGACACGCCTCGCCCAACCGATGAACGGCAGCAGCAGCGTGCAGTGGTCCATGCGTTCCTCTCCGCAGCGCGAAGCGGAGACTTCGAAGGGCTCCTGCGGGTGCTCGACCCGGACGTGACCTGGCGCACCCACACCGAGCGCGGCATGGTCGTCAGGCTGGGGGCAACCGAGGTGGCCGCTAGGATCCAGCACGCGGTCCACGTGAAGGCAACCGCGCGCCCCGTCCTCGTCAACGGTGCACCCGGAATCATGGCATGGGACGCGAACGGCAAGCCGGTGGGCGTCATGGCGTGCACCGTAGTCGATGGACGGATCGTCGAGATCCTGTCAGTGACCGATCCGGAACGCCTCGCATCCATGGACCTCCCGGGCGGTGCGGACTAGATCTGCTCCACGTCAACCAGCACGCCGGATGCGGATTCGCCTGGCAGCCGGCAGAGGTAGCCGCCCACGGGGCGGTCGAGCCCGCGCGGCTCGCTGATCACTGTGAGATCGACGCTCTGCGCGACAGTGTGGGCAGTCCGGCGCGGAGAAGCATCACCCGCAGCGGCCGTTGCCGCATCGCGTCGATCCATACCTGAGACTGACCGGCGCTCCAAACTCACGCAGCGCGGTAACGCACGCCGCGGCCTCCCGCGCGATCGTCAGCGCCGCTGACCTCCCAGCCCTCCCGCAGCCATGATCGGATGCACTCTCATGGCTCCCTCTGATTGGCGTGCTGGTAGATCAGCGCCGCGCGGGGGTTGTCGTGCCCCATCCGGGCCATGATGTCGCGCAGGCTGGCGCCCGGCGTCCGCGACGCGAGCGTGTTGCCGGTATGCCGCAGGTTGTGGAAGTGGAGCCCGGCGACGCCTACGGCAGCGACCGCTTCGGGCCACTTGACCAGCTTGTTGAAGTTGCCGTGCCAGAGGTTCCGTCCGCTCTCGCCGGTGAACACGAACGCCTCGGGTGCCTCGCCCAGGTAGCCGCTGATGTGCTGTTTCAGCATGGGAAGGGCGGCCTTCGGTAGCGCGACGGTCCGCACGCCCGCTCGCGACTTCGGCGGCTATGCCAACAATGCATGGGGAGGTCAACGCCTTCGCGCCACGCCGATCCGGGCCGGTGACCCCGCCGGAGGTTCTGCGACGGCGGGCCTGCCGGGAGTGGCCCCCGGGGCGCCTGGCCGCCCAGACGCCCCGCGGTCCGGTGCGCGGGCTACCCGGCGGCGCAGCTGACGTTGTTGAGCGTGAACGCGATCGGCACCGCGTCGCTGGCCTGCCAGGTGCCCAGGACGCCGAAGACCACCGAGGCGCCCGGCGCCACCAGGGGGTTGTAGCTGGGGTTCCGGGCCGTGACGGTGGCACCGCTCTGCTGGGCGGTGGCGGACCAGGACTGGACGATGTGCTGGTCACCGGGGAAGGTGAAGCTGAGCGTCCAACCGTTGATCGGCACGGTGCTGGTGTTCTTGATGGTGATCTGGGCGGTGAAGCCTCCCGGCCACTCGCTCCCGGTGCGGTAGCTCACGGTGCAGGGCGCCGCCGGCGGCGGGCCGATCGGCACCGTGGCGGTCCGGGTGAGCAGGGCGCCGGTGGCGTCGTCCTCTACCCGGGCCGTGACCTCCAGGCCGGTGGCCGTACAGCCGGAGAACACCAGGTAACCGGTGCTCCAGCTGAAGGTCGCGCCCGGATCGACGGTGACCGCCCGGCCAGGCAGCGGGTCGAGGGCCGGGCAGCCGGTGGGGATGCCGGGGGTGGAGCCGACGAACCGGGCGTAGATCACCGTGGAGACCTGTTGCTGTTGGGCGGTGCAGTTCTGCCCGACGGCCGTGGCGGTGATGGTCTGGCCCGGAACCCCCCGCGGCGGGTTGAAGGTGAGCGACTGGATCTGGACGGTACCGGCGCAGGCGTCGGCCGGGACGGTCGCGCCGGCCGGGGCGGTGCCGGCCGGATCGGCCTGCGCCGCCGTTGCGGGGACGGCCAGTGCACCGGCGGCGCAGACGGCGGCCGCAGCGAGGGTCAGGAGCGTACGCAAGAGGGTCCTCCTGGGTGAGCCGGGGGATACGGGCGCCGCCAGTTGACCGCATTAATCAATGTCTGTCAATTGACCGGATCGGTCGTCTCCACCATGCGTCGCACCGGCTCGCCGCCGGAGACCGCCGTGATCTCCCGACCGGCCCCCTCGGCCAGGACGGGTTTTGCCCGTTCGCGGCTGCCGGCGAAGCCGTGAGAACTTTCTGTACGTCTTCAAGGCGGCCCGCAACGGGCCGCACGCGCCGCCGCCTGGGCGCGCGCCGGCCGCGTCGGCGAGCTGGCGGCAGTCGCGGGGCTGCGGTTAGAGCGCCTCCGGCGGGGGCGCTCCGGCTCCAGGATGGCCGGGGCTCCGCCGGCGGGTCACGGTCCGTGGGTGGTTGCGGAAGGAGCCATCCCGCCTGCCATCGACCCGGGCAAGCCGAGCAGACCACCACCCGCCCCGCCAGCGTCCGAACCTGCGTCAAGGCCGTCTTGGCGTGGCGGGCCGGTCGGCGGCCCGCTCCCCAGACGGGCGGGCCGACGGCAGACAGTGAGGCGTTGCAGTGAGGGCAAACTGTCTCGTCTGCAAGCGTCTCGGCGAGCAAGGGTGCTTCGCATCGCTTCGCGACGGCCCTGCGGGCCGCCCTTGGCCCCGGAGCCTCTGCGACCCCCTCCCGTCGGCTATTGCTGGCAGGCCGGGGCCTACCCGGGTACACGCGCCGCAGCCCCACCACGGCCTCGTCGCAGTAGACCTGCGGGCTCTGGTCAAAGGTTCCGATTGTCAGCCCTTGTCGCGCTGCGTCGGTTGCACCCATCGTCGCAGCGCGTCGATTGTGGTTTCCGGTGACGTGTTGAAGCAAAACTTGATACCGGGCTGCATCTCATTGAGCACATTTACGAGCCGTTCGAACAGCAGGGTGTGCTCGGCCGTCATCCGCACACCTGCCCCGATCATCGCGACTCGAAACGACCCTGTGGCGGCACACTCGCGCATCTTCGCCTCGGCCTCGTCCGGCACAGCAGGCACCTGGCACGACACGAAATCGAATCCGGCCACACGCAGCGCAGCCTCGCCCGCCTCGATTCGTGCGGCCAGAGTCGCCTCGTCCAGACCGGGGTACCGGCTGTAGTCCACGGTGCTCGGATGCAACCCGATCGACAGGATATCGTTCCCCTGGCTCGAATCACGGTCTCCCACAGTGCTCACCATTCTTGTCTCGATCCCACACCCATACAATCAGACACAGGATCAGCGGCGGGGACACACGGTGCCGATCCCGCGCCCATTAATCCGGACGTCAGCGGCCCGCGGCACCAAAAGCGGACGGCCACGATCACCACGAAACGGGGCCGGTGCGGTCGAAGAACCCACCGGTCGGTCCGTCGGAGCCGATATCGGCCAGTCGTACGATTGCATCGGTCCCCTCGGTCACCGTTTGGAAACCCGAATTGTTAGTCATGTCGGTGGCGGTGTAGCCGGGATCGACCGCATTGATCTTGATATCACTCAATGCGCTGGCGTATTGAGTGGTGATCATGTTAAGTGCCGATTTCGACGCCGGATAAGCGAGAGTGGGGGGCACTAATCCGCTCAGGCTCGGGTCGGTGATTGTGGCGACCGATCCCATTCCGCTGGACACCATCACGATCCGGGGGTGCTCGGAGGCGCGTAGCAGTGGCAGGAACGCGTGTGTCACCCGGACCGGGCCGAACACGTTCACCTCGAACACCTCCCGCAGATCGAACACCAAGGTATCGGCCGGAGCGCTGTTCGTGCCACCGATGCCGGCGTTGTTCACCAATACGTCCAGCCGCCCCGCACGCGCCTTCACCGTTCCGGCAGCCGCGGTGACGGATTCATCCGAGGTCACATCGAGCGGTACGAACTCCACGCTTAACCCGTCGCCGACCAGCTCGGCCGCCGCCGCCATGCCGCGCGTCGTGTCCCGCGCGGCGAGGAACACCTGCCAGCCCAGCCCCGCGAGCCTACGTACGGTCTCGCGTCCCAGCCCTTTGTTCGCCCCGGTAACCAGAGCAGTCGTCGTTGATGCCATGCCGATAGCGTCCCCGCCGGGTCTGCCGCCCGCCAGGGCTGCCCAGGCATGGGACCTGCGGTACCACCCCCAGGCTTCAATGCTGCGGCAGGATGGATGCGTGGACAAAGCCGAACTGGCGGCGGTGCTGCGCACCGCACGCGCACGGGTGAGACCGGTCGACGTCGGCCTCTCGACCGGGCAACGCAGACAGGTACCGGGGCTGCGCCGCGAAGAGGTCGCCCAGCTTGCGGGCCTCAGCGTCGACTACGTGGTCCGGCTCGAGCAGGGACGCGGCCCCAAACCCTCCAGCCAGGTACTCGGCGCGCTGACCAGGGCATTGCGACTCAGCGACAGCGACCGCGACCTCGTATTCCGGCTGGCCGGATCCGAGCCGCCGCAGGCCGGACGCGTCCCGATGCTGATACGTCCGAGCGTGCTGCGGCTCCTGGATCGGATGTCGGACCTGCCCGCCCTGGTGTTGTCGGCCAAGTCCGATATCCTCGCCTGGAATCCCCTTGCTGCCGCGCTCTTCGGCGACTTCTCCGAATGGCCACCCGCGCAACGCAATCTCATTCGGCAGCGCTTTCTGAGCACCGACCCGGACCGAATAACGCTGACACCAGAGGAGGAGGCGGCAACGGCCGCCCACTGCGTCGGGTGCCTGCGAACCGCCCAGGCCCGCTACCCCGACGACCCCGACCTCAACCGCCTCATCGCCGATCTGCGCTCCGGCAGCAACCGGTTCGACGACCTGTGGCGAGCCGGGCGTTCGGAACAGTTACGCGCCACCACAACAACCATCCAGCACCCCGAACTCGGGCCGCTCATCCTCGACTGCGACATCCTCCTGGTACCGGAAGCCGATCAAACTCTCATTGTCTACTCGGCCGCACCCGACACACCCGAAAGCTCGGCGCTCGACCTACTCCGCGTCACCGGCACCGAACGATTCACCCCACTGTCTGCGCGGCAGGCGGGATGACGGGGTAGGACCGAGACTCGTCCCGGCACCGCGCGGTGAAGCAGGAACCCGCCCGGACGCTGCGCGTTCCACGCGCAGCGTGGAGGGAATCCCCGCCATTCATGGCGGTGGAGGAAGTCAATACGCGCGTCCCGACGTCACCTACCGGCCCGTCAGTGGCGTCAGCCCCAGCCAGGTCGGGGTGGCCTGGTCGTCCACCGCCGACACCGATCCGGTGATCCGGGATTTCGTCCAATGCTGCCTGGACAACAAACCACGGACGGAGTCGGCGAACTGACCTCAGGGGATCGGGCGGAGACCAACTGGCTCGCCCAGAAGGATGCCTGTCAGCATGTCCGGGTGAACTCACCCGCGATCACGCTGCGCGCGATGCGCCCGGACGAGTACGAGGACTACGCGAGGCGACGGGACCAGGAGTACGTCCAGTCCCTCACCGAGATGATGTCGACCGAGGCCGCCGAGGAGAAGGCGCGACAGGATCGAGCCCGGTTCCTGCCCCAGGGGTTGGCGACGGAACACCAGCACCTCCTGGTGGCTGAGAACGCCAGCGGTGAGGTCGTGGGGCACGCGTGGGTCGGCTTGGCGGAGCCACCGACCGGGCCGGCCGACACCGCCTGGCTGCACGACATCGAGGTGGCGCGGGCCCATCGGCGATCCGGCTACGGGCGGGCAATCCTCGCAGCCGTCGAGGCGGTGGCGCGGGAGGAGGGCGCGAGTCGGCTCGGGCTCAACGTGTTCGGTGACAACGCGCCCGCGATCTCGCTGTACCGGGCGAGCGGCTACGAGGTGATGGCCCAGCAGCTGGCGAAACGGTTGTAGCCAGTGGGCGTGGCCCCACCCAGAACTGGCTTCCTGGGCGGGGCCTTGGCGCCACGCGGTTCTAGCCCTACGGTTGCGTCAGCAGGCTTTCATGGATTGTGCGACTGAGCCGGTACGCGAGGTTGGTCGCCATCTGTTCCTTGCGGAACGAGCCCCAGATCCGGCGGGTGGTCGCGACCTCGGCATCGACGTCGGCCCCGGCGTCGCGGCGCGTCTTCTCGCAGTAGGAAAGGTTGGACCGCCGCGATTCTTCATGGACCCGCCGGATCTCGGCCAGGCCGAGCCGCGCGATACCGGCAAGGGCGAGAGCCTTGATCTGACTGACCGTCAACGCGTTGGGCCTGGCGGGAATGCCGGCGGCATGAATCGCGACGGCAAGTTCCCCATTGCTCATCCGGTTCAGTTGGTCCGGTCGGGCTGTAGCGGTGTCAAGGACGGTTCTGCCCCTTTTGGGGGACGCGAGCGGGTCGTTGCATCGGACGTATCTGTCCCCGGAAGATAGGGAGCGTGGAGATGTCCGAGGTCCTGCGCCAGCGACGGAACGCGCTGGGCCTGTCGCAGGCCGACCTGGCCGCGCGGGTCGGGGTCGACAAGCGCCAGATCAGGCGGTACGAGGCGGGCGAGACCCAGCCGACACTCTCGGTGGCTCGTGCGATCGCCCGCGCCTTGGAGGTCACTGTCGACGAACTTGCCGGTGAGGACGTACACCGGATCGATCTCTCGGGCGACTGGTGGGCGTGTTGGCAGACCTGGAACAAGGGCCGCGAGATCCTCAACCCGCACCAGGTCCGGATGCGCCAGAAGGGCGACGCCGTCGAGGTTCTCGCCGTCACCCGGGGCACCCAGAGGTTCGAGGACGGCGGCTACCTGTGGCGGGGTGAACTGCGGCTGTGGGACAACGAGATCCTGATGGGCTGGTACGTGGCCGACGAAGCAGCCGTCCGTTCGAAGGGCACGCTCTACTTCGTGCTGCACCAGCACGGACAGCGGATGAGCGGGCGGTGGGTCGGCCTCAGCTACGACGGGCCGATCGTCACCGGCTGGGGTGCTGTCGCCAAGACGGAGGAAGAGGCGCTGAGCATGGTCGACACGCTCAAGAACGAGGAGGTCGTCCCCGATGAGCACTGAGATCTGCGAGGTCGTCGTCACCGCCGGCAGCGCCGAGTGGCTTGTCGAGTTCACCCGCCGGCTCGTCGACGACCGGCTGGCCGCCTGCGGGCAGAACATCGCCGCGATCCGGTCGGTCTACCGCTGGGACGGCGAGGTCCAGGACGACCCGGAGGCCCGGGTCGCCCTGCACACCCGGCTCAGCCTCGTACCGCGGATCGTGCAACGCGCCAACGACGAGCACCCGTACGACGTGCCGTGCGTGATCGCGTTGCCGGTCATCGCCGGGAACCCCGCCTACGTCGACTGGGTCCTCGCCGAAACCGTCGACGAGTGAACCGCCCCGCCAACTGGCCGCCCCTGCAACGAGCGAACCGGCCCGACAAGCCGACCGGCCGCCGAGCAGGACAGCTCAGCCCGTGCTGACCGGCAGGGTGGCGTAGCCGCGCAGCACCAGGCGGTCGCGGAGCGTCGGTGGCCCGGCCAGGCTGAGCCGGGGCAGCATGGTCAGCAGCAGCGGGAAGGCGACCTGCGCCTCCAGCCGGGCCAGCGGCGCGCCGAGGCAGTAGTGGGCGCCGCCGCCGAACGAGACCGGTTGGACGTTCGGCCGGTCCGGGTCGAACCGGTGCGGGTCGGGGTAGCGGGCCGGGTCCCGGTTGGCGGAGCCGAGCAGCAGGGTGAGCATCGCGCCGCCGTCGAGCCGCAGCCCGTCGCCGAGGTCCAGCGGACCGGCGGTGAACCGGCCGGCGAGCTGCGCCGGGGAGTCGTACCGAAGGATCTCCTCGACGAACGCGGGCGCCAGGTCCGGTTCGGCGCGCAACCGGTCCGCCTGCTCGGGATGCTCCAGCAGGATCCGGAGGCCGGTGCTGAGCAGGTTGGTGGTGGTCTCGAAGCCGGCGACCAGCAGCAGCACCAGGTTGGCGAGCAGTTCCTCGCCGGTCAGTCCGGCGCCGTCGGGGTCGTCCTGCACCGCGACGAGCGCGCTGGTCAGGTCCTCCCGCGGGGCGCGCCGGCGCTCCGCGATCAGCTCCGTGAAGTACGCCTCCAGATCCCGACCGGCCGTGTCGGCGAGCCGCATCTCCTCCTCCGTACTGATCGGTTCCAGCACGACGGTCAAATCGGCGGCCCGCTGCCGGAACCACGGCTGGTCGGCGTCCGGGACGCCGAGCAGCGCGCAGATCACGCCGATCGGCAACGGATACGCGAACGCGCTCACGAAGTCGGCGCTGGCCGGCATCACCTTGATCAGATCCTCGGCCTGGCCGGTGATGACGTCGCGCATCGCGGCGACCCGGCGGGCGGTGAAGGTGGCCGCGGCGGCCCGGCGGATCCGGGTGTGATCCGGCGGGTTGGTCTGCAGCATCGACAGCACGATCGAGGCGACTCCCCGGTTGCGTCGCCAGTCCGGCCAGGCGGCGTCGTAGTCGCTGACGTCCGCGACCCGCAGCGCCGGGTCGCGCAGCAACCGGCTGGTGAGCGCGTGGGTGGTGACGAACCAGCGCCCGTCGGGCGCCGGGAACACCGGCGCGTGCGCCCGGAGTACGTCATAGGCCGGATACGGGTCGACGCGCCCCTCCGGCACGAACAGCGACCCCAACGCGGTCTCGAAGTCCATCCCCTGGCCTCCCCTGTAGACGGATGTCTCCCGCATTCTGCCGCCGCTGGGCCCCTCGTTCGCGAGGGCGGCCCGATACCGTCAGTCGAGTTCGAGCTGCATAAACCGGGTGTCGATCCACTCGACCCTCCTGGCCGAAGGCTATGCCACCGCCGCCCGCATCGTCCGCCCGCGGTGGCAAGGACGGCCGTCGTGCCCGGCGGAAACACTGCGTGCCCAGGCGGGAACACTGCCGGCCGGAAGCACTGGCAGCTCCGTCCCACCCGAAGGGACGGAGCTGCCAGCGGGCAGGGAGCAGCTGCCTAGCCCTTGGCGACCTGGGTCTGGATCCAGCGCCGGACGACGTCCACCCGGGAGGTGGTCTCGTCCAGCGAGTGGGGGCAGTCGGGTCCGTCGCTCTCCACCGAGACCAGGACCGGTTGCCGGTTCCGCGACTCCACGAAGTACGGCGCGCCGGAGTCGTACGGGCACGGGCTGGTGTCCCGCTGGGGGGCGTGGCCGGTCACGGTGAGGGTGGTGGCGGCCACGGACGTCACGGTGAACTGCCCGGTGTGCAGCTGGGTGGCCGGCACGATGACCGTTCCGTCGGTCGAGCCGTATCCGGTCAGCCGCACCACGCTGTTCACGGCCGGAGCCGTGGTGGCCAGCCGGATCGGTCGGATGTCGGTGATCGGCGTGTCCAGCTTCGCGACGGCGATGTCGTTGGACGGCGACTGCCGTACCGCGATCACGGTGGCGACGTGGCCGTTGCTGCCCGTCAGGTCGGCGCGGCCGACCGTGGCGGTGGTCAGGTCGGCGACCGGCCGGTCGACCCGGACGCCGTCTGCGTCCCGGAAGCAGTGACCGGCGGTGAGAATCCACTGTGGGGCGATCAGCGCGCCGGAGCAGGCGCTGTTGCGGCGTCCGCCGTCCGCCGTCGGGATGCCGGTCATGGTGAGCTTGACCGAGAACCGGTACTGCCCTTCCGGTACGGGGGTGCCGTTGGCGATGGCGTGCGCCGCCCCGGCGGGGACGAGGGCCAGCAGGGCGCCGGCCGCGGCGAACAGGCCCGCGGTCAGGCGACGCCGTCTCGTGAAGATCTGCAAGGGATTCCCCCATTCCTGCTCGGGTGAGCGGAGCAAATGTAATTCGGCTCCGTCGAACGGACAACCGCGCCCGAATCAGTGTTGACGGCATATTCATGGGTTCTTCACGAGAATCCGCTGTTCACCTGCGGACCGTGCGGTCGGCGGCGAATGAAGGGACACCGATACTGGTGACCCGGCCCGTCCCCCGATCGTCCACGTTTCGGGGCGGGCCGGGTCGGGCGTCCCCCGGCCGGCTCGCGTCGGTCGGTCCGGAAAGGGCTACCCGTTGGCGTCGGCGGCGGCGCGGACGAATTCGCGGACCCGCGTGGTGGTGTTGCTCTCCAGCCAGACCGGACCGCGGTGGATCGGCGGTGCGTCGTGGATCGGCACGTAGGCCAGGTCGGGACGCGGGTAGTACCGCCGGGTGTGTTCGCCGACCGGAAGCACGCCTCGGCCCAGCGCCACCAGGGACAGCATCTCGGAGAACGTGTTGCCGGCCGGCCCTGGCGGGACCGGCCGACCGGACGGCGTGCGCTCGGGCGTCCGGTCGCGCTTGAACGCGACCGAGGTCACCGCCGGATACTGCACCACCGGATGCTCGGCCAGCACCTCCAGGGACACCGATTCCGCGCGGGCCAGCGGATGCCCGACCGGCACGGCCAGCATCCGCGCCTCCGACATCAGCGCCGGCCCGTTGGCCATGCCGTCGAACGGAAAAGCCGCGATCAGTACGTCGATCGAGCCGTCGACCAGGCTGGACCGCGAATTGGACAACTGCACCTCGCGTACGTCGACCGCGCAGTCCGGATGCCGCTCGGTGAACAGGCTGACCGCGCGCAGCAGCACCGGTCCGGTCCACTCACCGAGGAAACCCACCCGCAGGCTCCCGGTCACGCCCCGGCCCGCGTCGACGGCCCGGCGTACCGCGTCGTCGAGCTGGACCACCAGCGGCCGCAGGTCGTCCGCGAGCCGCCGGCCGATCGGGGTGAGGGTGACGACCCGACTGGTACGGGCGAACAGCGGCGCCCCGATCCGCCGTTCCAGCTTCTTGATCACATGGCTGACCCGGCCGGTGGTGACCCGCAGCCGGTCGGCGGTACGCCCGAAGTGCAGCTCGTCCGCGAGGGTCAGGAAGGTCTCGTACTCGTACCGCTCCAGCATCGTCCGCCCGTTCGTTGACTCCGGCTCAACGATCGTAGCCCGGTCGCGTCTTGGTCCACCCCGCCGACCAGGGCATCGTTCCCGTCATGACGACAACGACAGCCTCGGGACGTGCGAGTGACGCCACCATCGTGCGGGTGACGGCGTTCGACCATCTGGTGCTCAACGTCGAGGACATCGAACGGTCCCTCGACTTCTACTGCGGCACGCTCGGCCTGGAGCTGGTCCGGGTGGACCGGTGGCGGGCCGGCAAGCTCAGGTTCCCGTCGGTCCGGGTCAGCCCGGACACCATCATCGACCTGATGCACGGTCCGCGCGGGGAGTCCAACGTGGACCACTTCTGCCTGGTGGTCGCCCCGCTGGACTGGCAACAGGTGATCGACTCGGGCGTCTTCACGGTGACCGAGGGACCGGTCGGCCGGTACGGCGCCCGCGGCGAGGCGACCTCCATCTACGTACGGGACCCGGACGGCAACTCGATCGAACTGCGCTGGTACCCGCAGGACGCCGAGGAGTAACGGGCGGCCGAAACGGGGCAGCTCACGGCGCACATCCTGGCTAGGGGACACGAATACCCGGGCGGGGTCCCCGGCACCTTCACCTTCAGCGCCAACGGCGTCGAGGACGTCGAGGGCTTCACGTACCAGCTCAACGCCGGTGCTCCGGTGGACGTACCGGCGGACCGGTTGGGCGGCTCGGCCACCGTGTCCCTGTCCGCGTCGCGAAGGGTCAACGAGATGGTCGTGCGCAGTCGCGACCGGGCGGGCCACCTCTCGCCCGAGGCGCGCTACCAGTTCTTCGTGTCCGAAACCTCGCCGGTCCTCACCGTCGACGGTGACGTGCGGGGTGGCAAGCCGTTCCGACTGCACATCGCGCCCGGCCCGAACACCGGGCAGATCGTGCGCTACATCTACACCTACACCATCGACGGCGAGACGAACACGGTCATCCCGGACGCCGACGGCACCGCCTCGATCGAGTTGACCGCCCGGGCGAACTCGTTCTTCACGGTCTCGGTGTCGAGTCTCAGCGCGAACGGCTGGGTGTCCCCGGCGACCACCTGGTCGCAGTACGTGGACACTGCCCCGGCGGTGCGGTCGAGCACCTACCCGGAGGGGGACGTGGCCGGTGGCGGCGTCGGGATCGCCGGAACGTTCACCTTCGCGCCGCGCAGCGACGGGGTGGTCTCGTACGTCTACTCGTTCGACTACGGCACCCCGGTCACCGTTCCGGCCGGCCCGGACGGCACCGCGACGGTGACCTGGACCCCGGACACGGCCGGTTCCCATCAACTGGACGTCTACGCGGTCGCCGCCGACGGCTCCGAGTCGGACACGCACTACTACTACCTGAACGTCAACGGGTCCTGATCCGCCAGGGCGATGTCATCCCACGAGCGCGGGGTGGCACCGCTCGGCCGTCCGCGTGGTCGCTTCATCGCTTGCGACGTGGTGGACCATTTTCGTGGATCACGAAGAAACCAACGCGTCGGTCCAGGACAGACTGGTGAATCGCCGGCCTTCTGGTGTCGAACCGCTCAGCTCGGAGTTGCACCGGAAGCTCGGAGCTGTCCAGGCAGTGTATGCACGCCTGGTACCGGCGGAGCAGCGTGTGGACCTCCGTCTGCGTCGCGATCCGGAGGTCCTGCGTCAACAACGCCCAACCACGGCTCAGCCCGTATTCGATCCACTCCGGATCGCTGACGGCTTGAGCGTCGTCAGGAAAATAGTCGCTGATGGCGTGAACTATCCATCCTCGGCTTATCAGCATGCGGGGCGCACTCTTGCCCAGGCACCGGTCGGCGAAGAATTCAGGCTGCGACCCGGACGAGCGCCTCGACCTGGTCAACGCTCAGGCCGTATTCGTCGGCGACGACATCGAGGGGTTCTCCAGATCTCCACATGCCTAGAACGGCGGACACGGGAACTTTCGTGGACTCGACGATCGGGGCGCCCCAGGCGAACCTCGGGTCGATGACGACCTCGGCCACCGCAGGATCGTACTTGCGAAGCACGAGTCTGCTCGGGAACTCGTCGTCATCCGTCCAGGAAATGTATCGGAGATAGTCGTTGATGACCTGTCGTAGCGGCATCTGACGGTCGCCCGCCCGAGCCACTTCGTCGGTATCGAGGTAGTGGATGAAGACGTCGATTCCGTCCGTCGCGATGCGCCGGCTGGCCAAGCCGTATTCGGTGTCGAACTGCTGCCGGATGTCGGTGGCGGCTTCGCGGATCTTGTCGGTGGACAGGCCGAGCTTGCGCAACGAGCGCAACACGTACGCCTCCACCAGGGCCACGAACGGGACCGAGGGGTGACCACGGCGCTGAGGCCTGATGCTGTGTACGAGCGGATGTCCGGCGGCATTCTGACTCAGCCAGCGGTGCATCGTCCGCTCCGGCACCTGGAGGTGCTCGGCCGCCTCCAGCGGAGTCAGCAACGGCACGGTAAAGCGGTCGATCATGCCTCTCGCCTCCCTCCTGGTCGAGGATCGCACAACGCCGGCACCGCGTGCGATCCCATCGGTCCGGTCTGAGGCGTGTCGGGCCGGGCCCGGAGGCGTACTGCCAGCTCAGTGTTCGGAGGGGTGCTCCGCGACGAAGGTGCCCTTGCCCTGATGGCCTTCGACCAGGCCCCGGTCCCGCAGGATGCGAAGCGCCGCCTGAGCTGTGGAGACGCTGACGCTGTACTGCTCGGAGAGCTGGGCATGACTTGGTACTCCTCGCTCGGCACCTCCATCTGATCACGGAAGGGTCGTCACCAACTACTCGTCCAGCAGGACCTGTTTCAGGGCGTGCGCGCCGACGGCGGCCATCCGGGGGTTGTCGCCGGAGTGCACGGCGATCGCGCTGCCGATGTTGAGCGCCCAGGCGCGGCCCCGCGCCCAGCTGTCCGCGTCCGCCCCGCCGACCTCGGCCAACCGCCGCCGGAACACCGCGCGGCCGTCCGCGTCGAAGACCAACCAGGCGGCGGCCAGGTCACAGGCCGGGTCGCCGGCGTTCAGGTCGCCGAAGTCGAGCACGGCGGCCAACCCGACCGACTCCTCGGCGAGCAGGAGGTTCGCCGGATGCGGGTCACCGTGCACCCAGGTCGGTGGGCCGGCCCACGCCGGCGTCCCGACCAGGTCGGCCCAGAGCGCGGCCAACTCGGCCGACCGGGGCAACTCCCCGCCGGCCAGCCGCCGTCGTACCTCCGGGTCGCGGGCCGCGAGCGGCACCCCGCGTACGGGACTGCGCGGCGCGTCCGCCGGCGCCGGTACGTGCAGCCGGGCCATGAAGTCGGCCAGCTCGACCGCGATCGGGCCACGCCGTGCCGGTGACCGGTCCACGGCCGGGACCCCCGGGAACCACGGCGTGATCGTCCACGGCCACGGGTGGTCCCCGCTCGGCTCGCCGAGGCGTACCGGCGCCGGGACCGGCACGCCGACCCGGGCGGCGAGCAGCGGCAGCCAGCGCTGTTCGTTGCGGAGCAGGTCGACCGCCACCCGGCGACGCGGGAGCCGTACGCACAGCTCGTCGCCCAGCCGGAAGACGGCGTTGTCCCAGCCGTTCGCGACCAGGGTGAGCGGGCCGGCCAGGTCCGGATGCTGGGCCCGGACCAACCGGTCCACCAGGTGCGCGTCGACGGCGAGGTCGGCGGCGGGCGTGTCCACCGGTCACCGGCCCGCCATGATCCGGCGGAGCGCGGCGAGGTCGGCGGCCACCGCCGCCACGTCCCGGTCGAACTCCTCGGCGCTCATGCCCGGGCGCCGCCGTACGGTGAACACCACCTCACACCCGTCCCCGTCCCGGACCACCCGCATCGGGTTGTACACGACCTCGCCGGACGGCAGGGTCACGTCGTGGTCGAGGACGCCGTACGGGTTGGGTTCGACGAAGGTGACGACCACCCGGCCCATCGGCGACTCGGTCACCCACTCGCCGTCCACCCGCTCGATCCCGCTGCTCAGCCCGGCCGCCCAGGCCGGCAGGTTGGCCGGATCGGCCGCGTACGCGTAGACCTCGGCCGCCGGTCGGTCGATCGACACGGCGACGTGCCGCGACCTGCTCATCTCGTCGGTTTCCATGCCGCCATTCTTCAGCAATCTATAAGGCGGAAAGCCCGGCCGTTTAGGCCCCTCCGGTCCGGTCCGACCGACGCCCGCGGCGAGCGGGTCGCTACCGGGCGCGGGCCCGGACGTTGCTTCGGGTGCCGCCGCCCCGCGCCCCGGCCCGGCGACGGCCGACCCGGTGGGCGCCGCGCCGGCTGCCCACCGCCGCCAGGATCAGCGCCAGGGCGCCCAGCACCGCGGCCGCCGTGATCATGATGGACCGGAGGGTCCACGACTGATGGGCGGCGGGCCGGGTCGCCGCGCTGGCCCCGGCCGCGACCCCCGGGGCGGGCGGGGATGCCTTCGGCCGGTCCAGTTCGCCCGGATCGACCAACCGGCCGACCGAGGCTTCCCGGGGCTGGGCGAATCCCCAGTCGAGCAGTGCCGCGCCCTGCTGCCAGCCGCGCAGCGGCCGGGCCTCGGCGCCGAGCAGGGTGACCACCAACCGTCGGCCACCGCGTTGCGCCGCGCCGACGTACGTGTGCCGGGCCTGGTCGGTGAAGCCGGTCTTGCCGCCGATCGCGCCCTTGTAGTTCAGCAGCAGCTGGTTGTCGTTCTGGATCTGGAAGCCGGTCTTGGTCTTGGGCGGCTGGGCGGGGATCTGGGCCCGCTGGGCCGAGGTGTACCGGCGGAACGCGGCGTCGGCGAAGCAGGAGCGGGCGATCAGCGCGAGGTCGTACGCGCTGGTGAACTGGCCCGGGCCGTCCAGGCCGGACGGTGTCACCGCGTGCGTCTGCCGGGCGCCCAGCCGGCGGGCGTTCTCGTTCATCTCGCGGAGCGTGCCGGCGACACCGTCGGTGCCGCCGCCGAGCCGGGCCAGCACGTTGGCCGCGTCGTTGCCGGAGTTGAGCATCAGCCCGAGCCAGAGCGTCTCCACCGGGTAGCGGCCACCCTCCAGCAAGCCGACCGCGGAGCTGCCGGGCTCGAAGTTCAGGTCCTGCCGGGTGATGGTGACGACCTGCTTCGGGTCGATCTTCGTCAGCACGGTGGTGGCCAGCAGCAGCTTCTGCACACTGGCCGGCGGGCTGGCCTCGTGTGGACCGCAACCGCCGAGCACGGCACCGCTGTCCAGGTCCGCGACGACCCAGGAGGTGGCCGAGACGGCCGGGGGAGCCTTCGCGCCGGGCGGTACGACCAGGCCCGGGGTGGCCAGTTCCGGCCCGCCGATCTCGCGGTCGGCCTCGTCGCCGGCGGGTGGCCTGGGCCGGGGCGAGCGGGGCACCGCCGGCGTGGGGCAGGGCACCACCGGCCCGGCGGCGGCCACGGTGGACGTCGGAGCCGTCCCGACGATCGCCGTGGCCGATCGGGCCGATCCGGTGACCGCGGTGGTCGCCGGAGCCGTCTCGGCCGAGGCGGGTCCGGGCAGGACCGTCCCGGTCGGGAGGGCGAGGGCGGCGCCGGCGATGGCGGCCAGGATGCGCCGGCCCGTCACGGGCGCCAACCGTTCATTCTCGGCAGGGTAACGAATAGATCTCGGTCGTGCATCTACCCCTGGTCGGGCGAGCCGGGCGTCGGTCGAGCCGGGCGTCAGGCGAGCCGGGCGTCAGGCGAGCCGGGCCAGGAAGTCCGCCAGCGCCCGGGTCAGCGCGGCGCGCAGGTCCGGGTCGCCGACCAGTCCGTCCGGTCCGACCGAGTCGCGCGGCACGTACACCCGCAGCGGCGGGGCGTCGTGCCGGGCGGCGTTCACGTAGTCGAGCACGGTGACCAGGGTCGCCTGCGCACCACCACCGCGCCCCGGGGCGGCCACCTGCAGTGACGCGACGGGCTTGCCGTCGAGCTGCCCGCCCCCGACCGTCCAGTCCAGCAGGTTCTTGAAGCTGCCGGGGAGCGTGCCGGCGTACTCCGGGGTGGAGAAGAGCACCCCGTCGGCCGCCTCGATCTGCCGCCGGAGCCGGGCGACCGCCGGTGGCAACCGCACGCCCTCCCGGTCGTCGTCGGGATTGAACGCCGGCAGGTCCGCGAGTCCGTCGTAGAGCACGGTCCGGACGCCCGCCGGGGCGAGCGCCGCGACCGTGCGCAGCGCGGCCGAGTTGGTGGAGTCGGGCCGGGTACTGCCGGAAACCAGGAGTACGGACACCGGGGAGCCCGGTTCGCGGTCGGTGCCCGGGTCGACCCGGACGACGGCGGGAAGGCCGTGGGGCGCATTGGATCCCGTGGACATGAACGCTGTCTACGCCGCCCGCCGACCCCGGCCAAGGACCGTCGGGTGTGATCCGTCGGACACCCGAAGACCGGCTGACCTAGGCTGGCGATCATGCGAATCGGCATCGTGATCCTGCCCGATCAGCGCTGGGCCGACTCCGCGCACCGCTGGCGGCAGGCCGAACAGTGGGGCTTCGACCACGCCTGGACGTACGACCACCTGGGCTGGCGCGACCTGGTCGACGGGCCGTGGTTCGACGCGATGTCCACCCTGACCGCCGCCGCCACGGTGACCTCCCGGATCCGGCTGGGCACCCTGGTCACCTCGCCGAACTTCCGGCACCCGGTGCACCTGGCGCGGCAGGTCACCGCCCTGGACGACGTTTCCGCCGGGCGGCTGGTGCTCGGCGTGGGCTCCGGCGGGACCGGCTTCGACGCCGACGTGCTGGGCGCACCGCCGCTGCCGCCCAAGGTCCGGACCGCGCGGTTCGCCGAGTTCGTCGAGCTGCTCGACCTGATCCTGCGACAGGACCGGACGACCTGGCGGGGCGAGCACTTCGCCGCGGTCGACGCCCGCAGCACGCCGGGCTGCGTCCAGCTGCCCCGGGTGCCGTTCGTGGTCGCCGCGAACGGTCCGCGGGCGATGCGGCTGACCGCCCGGTACGGCCAGGGCTGGGTCACCACCGGCCCGGGCGGCGACGATCTCGACCAGTGGTGGCGGGGGACGGCCGACCTGGTCGCCCGGATGGACGCCGAGCTGGCCGCTGCCGGCCGGGACCCGGCCGACCTGGATCGCTACCTGCTGCTCGACTCGGCGCCGGTGTACTCGCTGTCCAGCGTCGGCTACTTCGTCGAGGCGGTGGACCGGGCCGCGGCGCTCGGCTTCACCGACGTGCTCACCCACTGGCCGCGCCGGTCGAGCTGGTACGCGGGCGACGAGTCGGTCCTGGAAGAGGTCGCGACGACGGTGCTGCCCCGGCTGCGGTCGCGCTGAGCCCGCTCAGCCGACGCACATCTCCGTGGTGATCGCCCAGCGTTCGTGGTCCCGCCAGGCGCCGTCGATGAAGAGGAAGTCCGGCGAGTAGCCTTCGCGGCGGAAACCGTTGCGCTTCACCAGGTTGATCGAGGCCGTGTTGCCCGGCTGGACGTTCGCCTCCAGCCGGTGCAGGCCGAGGTCGTCGAACGCGAAGCGCAGCACCAGCCGGAGCCCTTCGCTCAGGTAGCCCCGGCCCGCGTACGGGACGAACGCCCCGTAGCCGAGCGACCCGCACTGGAACCGTCCGGCCACGATGGTGTTGATGTTGACGAAGCCGGCGATGTCACCGGTCTCCCGGTCGCAGACCAGCAGCCGCTCGCGCGGCATCCCCTCGGCGGGCGCGGGGTAGCTGTCGTACTCCTGCGCCGTCTCCGGCATGGTCAGCCAGGGATGGTGCAGGTCCCGGCTGTCCCGGACCCGGGCCACGAACTCCTCCCGGTCCGCGGCGGTGGGCCGGCGGATGGCGACCCGGTTCGACTCGGCGAGAAAGGCGGACGTGGTCATCCCGGCATCGTAGGCCGGTCCGGGCAAGGCTCGGAGAACCGCACTGTCAGAGCGAGCCTCGCGGAGCGACCCACTCGGTGGGCTGGTTGGTGACTTCGGCGATCCGGTCGTAGTCGGCGTCGTAGTGCAGCACGGTCGCGCTGTGCAATTCGGCAGCCGCGGCGATGATCAGATCGGGTAGCCGGAATTTTCGATGCTGGCTCCTGAGAGCGAGTTGCCGGTGTACGTCCAGCGCACGATCCATGGCTGCGGTGCTCACATCGATCCACCGCTGGCCGTGCAATGCGTGCCACAGCCGTTCGTAGCCCCTGGGATCAGGCGCGTTGTTGAGGTACTCAAGCGCGGTCATCTGACAGGCGGCAAGGCGTCCTTCGGCGAGCAGGCTCTCGAATCGCCGTCGCACTTGTGGATGGTGGCCTTGAAGGACGTAGACCGAGGTGTCGGCGAGGTAGATGGTGCTGGCCATCAGGCGGCGTCGGCCTTGCGGGCGTCCTCAACCAGTCGGGACAGGTCCCTGCCCCCTCCGTACCCCCATGCGCGGTCGGTGTCAGAAAACTCGACCGGCACCTCGTCGAAGGCGGCCACGATCTCTCGTGCCTGCCGTCGAACGGCAAACGAGCGGAGCGCTTCGTTGATCGTGGCGACCTTGGTCTCCGTGCCCAAGGCTTCACGGGCAGCATCGAGCCAGTCGTCGTTGATGTCCACGGTGATGCGCGTCATGAATGCAAGGATACGCCAGGTATCCGGATAGAAAGACACCAAGGGACGGCGCTATCTGGTGTCTAGAGCAGGCGGAAGGTGATGCAGACGATGTCGGTGTCGGAGGTGACGTGTTCGCCGAGGCGGGCCCAGTAGGCCAGGTGCCCGGCCCGCCACTGCTCGATCGAGTCGTCCCCCTCGCCCTCGGCGGCGGCGAACTCCCACGGCACGTCCTGGAGGGCCAGCACCCGTACGTCGAGGATCTCGATCGTGCCGACCGCCGCGTCCGCGTCGTCGATCAGCGCCAACCGCTCGCCGGGCTGTTCCAGTTCCTCGCCCTCGGCGGCGTACTCGGACAGCAGGCCGGCGGTGGCGGTCTTCGTGCCGGCGAGCACCAGGGCGTTGAGCCGGGCGCGCTGTTCACCGGGCGTACCGAGGGCCAGGGTGCGCAGTCCGTCGATCCGGGGCCACATAATTCCGGACCCTACCGGCCGGCGCCGGCCGGATCGCGGCGATGACGGTTCGCGGGAGCCGGGTCAGTTGTCGAGTTGGGCGGCGTCCAGCAGGGCGGTCAGCCGCAGTTCGCGGGCCAGCTCCGGCGGGCAGTCGGCGACCACGGCCGCCGCGCCGACCGGTTCCGCGCCCCGCGCGGCGATCAGCTCGTACAGGGCCCGCAGTTGCGCGCCGGTGGAGACCCAGTCGTCCACCAGCAGCACCCGGTCGCCGGGGCCGAGCCGGTCGTCCCGTACGCCGAGGCGCAGCACCCGGCCGCGATGGTCCGGCGCGGTGTCGGCCCAGGTGGTCGGGCCGGCGATCCGGCGGGGGTCGGACCCGGCGCGGCCGTCCTTGTGGGCCGGGACGAACCCGGCGCCGAGCGCGACCGCGACCAGCGGGCCGAGCAGCAGCCCGGCCACCTCGGGCGCGAGCACCACGGTGGGCGCCGCGGTCCGGTACGGCGCGGCCAGGGCGGGTCCGATCCGGCGCAGGATGTCCGGATCGCGCCACCAGCCGGAACCGTCGCTGACCAGGTGTGGGCCGGTTGGATCGGGATCGATCCAGCGGAACCGCGAGATCAGCCGTTTGCTCAGCTCAGGGTGCACGGACCCATCCTGGCGGCACGGACACGACCGGCCCACCAGGGGTCGGATGATCGGCTTGACGTTTGCCAACAAATGCGGGCATAAGGGCATGATCACGTTGACCTGATCCGAGCATCTCTCGCTAGGTTCCGCTTCGGCCGGTGTTCGCGCCGGCCGTAAGCGATCTTGTTCGACGGCGAAAGGACGCGTCCGTGGCTGGAAAGCACTCGCGAGTTCGGATCCTCCGGTCCCCGGCCGGCATCGTCAGCACCGCCGCGGTCGGCGTGGCGCTGGCGGTGGGCGGCACGGTGGGGGTGGTCCAGCTCGTTGCCCAGCCCGCCGCGACCAGCGACGCGGCGCCGCTGCCGGTGTCGACGGGCTCGGCACCGACGGACAGCCCGGCGGTGGTCGAATCGCTCGGCGCCGCGCCGTCGCCCTCGGCCACGTCGCCGACGCCGCGGACGACCAGGTCACCGGCCGCCTCCCGGGGCAAGACCCGGACCGCGCCGAAGCCGACCGCCACCCGCAAGACCAGCTCCCCGATGGTGGTCGGCAGCGGATCCTGCGGCGCGTCGTTCTACGACGAGGGGCAGATGACCGCCAACGGCGAGACGTTCAACCCGGACGCGCTCACCGCGGCGCACAAGACCCTCGCCTTCAACACCCGGGTACGGGTCACCAACCCGGCCAACGGCAAGTCGGTGATCGTCCGGATCAACGATCGTGGCCCGTACATCGACGGGCGGTGCCTGGACCTGTCCCGGGCCGCGTTCGCCACGATCGCCCCGCTGGGTCAGGGTGAGGTCGACGTCAAGTACGAGATCCTCTCCGGTAGCTGATCCGGGCACGCTCGGTGACCGGGCGGCCGGGTTTTCCGGTCGCGCGGTGCGCCGGGCGGCCACACCCGGGTCGGACGAGGGGACAACGTCGTTCAGTCCTGGCGATCGATCAGGCATGCTGTTCCGCGTACGCACGCATCTTCTGCGGTCCCGCCGCGGCGGTCCGCTGAGCCCCGAGTCCCGTGCCGGCATCGGCGCGGCCCTCGTCCTGCTCGCGTTGGTGTCCGTCGTCGAGCTGGCCGACGGGCGGAAGGCCAACTACGTCGGCCTGCTGGCGGCGGCCCCCTTCCTCGCCGCCGCCTTCGCCAACTGGCGGGTGGTGCTCGGTGTCGGCTCGGCGTCCACACTGGTCGGGGCCGGCTTCGCGCTGGCCGGCCAGATGATCTCGGTGGCCACGGTGGTCAACCTGACCGGCATCGTGCTCGCCACCGGCATCGCCGCCCGGGTGGCGGCGATCCGGCAGGGGCAGGCCGAGCGGATCGCCGAGCTGTCCAGACTCGCCTCGGTGGCCCAGCAGGCCGTGCTGCGACCGCTCGGGCCCCAGGTCGGGACGCTGGCCGTGGCCGGCCACTACATCTCCTCCACCGCCGCCGCCGACATCGGCGGGGACCTCTACGAGGCGGTGGACACGCCGTACGGCGTACGGATGCTGATCGGCGACGTACGCGGCAAGGGGCTGGACGCGGTCCGGCTGGCCAGTATCGTGCTCGGCTCGTACCGGCACGTCGCCTACGAGCGGGCCGACCTGCGGGCGATCGTGGCCGACCTGGACCGGGCGGTGGCCCGCAGCGTCGGCGACGAGGACTTCGTCACCGCCGCGCTGGTGGAGGAGCGCGGTGGCACGTTGACCATCGTCAACTGCGGCCACCCGGCGCCCCTGCTGCTGCGTCGCGGCGAGGTGATCACCCTGGAGCCACCGGCGACGGCGCCGCCGTTGGGCTTCATGCCGGTGGTTCAGCCCCGGGTGGAACGACTCGAACCGGGTGACCGGTTGCTCCTGTTCACCGACGGTCTGGGTGAGGCGCGCCGGGACGGTGAGTTTTTCCCGATCGCCGACCGGGCCTGGCGGCTGCTCGGGCACGGCACGGTCGCCGACGGGCTCGCCTCGCTGGAGACGGCCCTGGTCGAGTGGGTGCACGGACGGCTGGACGACGACATCGCCCTGGTGCTGATGGAGTACGCCGGACCGCGGCCGGCGAGTGGCCCGGCCGTACCGAGCTGGGAGGTCGGCGCGGCCGAGCACTGACGGAGGCCGCCGGCCCGCGCCCCGTTGCGTCGACCCCGGATCGGACCGGAAAGTGTCCGGTTTCACTCAGCACGGTGGGTTGTCGATGTCTACCCGCGAGTAATACAGTCGGGGGCACTGGTTACTGACCGGTAACACCTGTCTCGTATCGGGGGGTCCAGCCCGCATGACGCACTACAAGAGCAACCTTCGGGACCTCGAGTTCAACCTGTTCGAGGTCTTCCGCGCGGACCGCGTGCTCGGTCAGGGGCCGTTCGCCGAACTCGACGTGGAGACCGCCCGGGACATCCTCGCCGAGGTGGACCGGCTGGCCCGCGAGGATCTGGCGGCCAGCTACACCGACGGTGACCGTAACCCCCCGGTCTTCGACCCCGCGACCCACACCGCCCCGCTGCCCGAGTCGTTCAAGAAGTCCTTCCGGGCCCTGATGGACTCGGAGTTCTGGCGTCTGGACCTGCCGGCCGAGCTGGGCGGCAGCAACGCGCCCCGGGCGCTGTGGTGGTCGATCGCCGAGCTGGTGCTCGGTGCGAACGCCCCGATCTGGATGTACGCCTCCGGCCCGTCCTTCGCCCACGTGCTGCACGTCGAGGGCACCGAGGAGCAGAAGAGGTGGGCCCGGCTGTTCATCGACAAGCAGTGGGGCTCGACGATGGTGCTGACCGAGCCGGACGCCGGCTCCGACGTCGGCGCCGGGCGGGCCCGGGCCGTTCCGCAGCCGGACGGTTCGTGGCACATCGAGGGCGTCAAGCGGTTCATCACCTCGGGTGAGCACGACCTGAGCGACAACATCGTGCACTACGTGCTGGCCCGTCCGGTCGGCGTCGACGGCGTGGGCGGTCCGGGCACCAAGGGCCTGTCGCTGTTCGTGGTGCCGAAGTTCCACTTCGACCCGGAGACCGGCGAGCTGGGCGAGCGTAACGGGGTCTACGCCACCAACGTCGAGCACAAGATGGGCATCAAGGTCTCGAACACCTGCGAGCTGACCTTCGGCGAGCACGGCACCCCGGCCAAGGGCTGGCTGCTCGGCGAGAAGCACGACGGCATCCGGCAGATGTTCATGATCATCGAGTACGCCCGGATGATGGTCGGCACCAAGGCGATCGCCACCCTCTCCACCGGCTACCTGAACGCGCTGGAGTACGCGAAGAACCGGGTGCAGGGCGCCGACCTGCTGCAGATGGCCGACAAGACGGCCCCCCGGGTGGCCATCACCCGGCACCCGGACGTGCGTCGCTCGCTGATGATGCAGAAGTCGTACGCCGAGGGCCTGCGCGCGCTGGTCTGCTACACCGCCTCCTGGCAGGACAAGATCAACGAGGCCGAGCTGGCCGGCGACGAGAAGGCCGCCAAGATTGCCAAGCGGGTCAACGACCTGCTGCTGCCGCTGGTCAAGGGCGTCGGCTCGGAGCGGGCGTACGAGCTGCTCGGCCACGAGTCGTTGCAGACCTTCGGTGGCTCGGGCTTCCTGCAGGACTACCCGCTGGAGCAGTACGTCCGGGACGCGAAGATCGACACCCTGTACGAGGGCACCACCGCGATCCAGAGTCTCGACCTGTTCTTCCGCAAGGTCGTGAAGGACGGCGGCAAGGCGCTGATGGCGGTCGCCGGTGAGATTCAGGCGTTCATCGATTCCGAGGCCGGAAACGGACGGCTGAAGGAGGAGCGGCTCGCCCTGGGCAAGGCGCTCGTCGAGGTGCAGACCATCATCGGCACGATGACCGGCTGGCTGGGCGAGGCCCAGGCCGGCGAGGTCCGGGCCATCTACAAGGTCGGCCTCTCCAGCCGGCGACTGCTGTTGGCGGTCGGCGACCTGGTGGTGGGCTGGCTGCTGCAGCGGCAGGCGGATGTGGCGCTGCGGGCCCTGGCCGGCGAGACGTCCGGCGCCGACAAGTCCTTCTACGAGGGCAAGATCGCGGCAGCGCGGTTCTTCGCCCGGGAAGTGCTGCCGCGGATCGGCGCCGACCGGCGCATCATCGAATCCACCTCGCTGGACCTGATGGACCTCGACGAGGACGCGTTCTGACGGGACGTACCCGAAATCCCTGTGTGACGGTGGTTCCGACGGTCGGCGGGCGGTTTGCCCGCCGGCCGTCGTGGTAATCGGGAGCCGGAGAATCGCGCATTTTGCCGGGCTTGCACCACTAGCGTGAGTCGCCACAGCTAGCCCAGAAGCCACCGCACAGGGAGTGCAACGCACATGGGCATCGGTAGCGGTATCTTGCTGATCGCAATAGGGGCAATCTTCACATTCGCCGTACGGGCGAACGTGTGGTGGGTCGACCTGCGGGCGGTCGGCTGGGTCTTCATGCTCGCCGGCCTGGCCGTACTGCTGATCACTCTCTCCTACTGGCAGGCCCGCCGGCAGCGGGCCCGGACGTTGATCGTCGAGGAGAACCGGCTGTCCCATCCGACGGCGATGATGCCACCGCCGCCGGATCCGCCCCCGCCCAACGCTCCACCCACCTGACCGGCACCTCGCCCGGGACGCGCTCAGCCGCGGGCGGTGTGCCATTTCGTCAGGGGTGCCCGGCCCGGGGCCAGCGCCGTCCACTCGCCGGTGATGCCGTGCACCGCGATGCCGCAGGTCCGCAGCCCGTCCGGGTCGGCATGCACCGGGTCGAGCAGGACGGACAGTTCGGAGAGGATCGGGTTGTGCCCGATCAGCAGCACCGTCGCGGCGGTCGGCTGCACGGCCCGCAGCAGGTCGAGCAGAGTCTCCGCGGTGCCGGCGTACACCGGTCGCTCGTACCGCACGGTCGGGCCGGACCGGGCGGGGCGCGGACCGCCGGGTGGCTCGGTCGGGTCGGTCGGTGGGATCTTCCCGCCCGGCGCGGCGGCGGTCAGCCGGCGCAGCGGCTCGGCCATGCCGAGCGCGACGTCGTGCCAGGTCTGCCGGGTCCGCTTGGCGGGCGAGCAGATCACCGTCTCGGGCAGGAAGCCGCTGTGCGCCAGCCAGGCACCGGCCGCCGCGGCGTCGGCGTGACCCCGGGCGGTCAGCGGACGGTCCGCGTCGGGCGTGCCGGTGGTGCGCTCCGCCTTGGCGTGCCGCAACAGTACGATGCTGCGTTCGGTCATGCGGACAGCTTGCCGGATCGGGGACCGAAACGGGCGGCCAGGTCGACGCGCGCCGCGACTTTCCCGCCCGGCGTGGCGCCGCCGGCCCGCCGCGCGGCCCGCCGATCGGGTGCGGCGGGTGCCGGTCGGGTCGGGTCAGGCGAACAGGGCGAAGTAGATCGCGATGTGGTGCAGGATCGCGGCGACCAGCGTGCAGGCGTGGAAGAACTCGTGGTGCCCGAACACCGTCGGCCAGGGATTGGGCCGGCGCAGCGCGTAGAACACCGCACCCACGCTGTACGCCACCCCGCCGGCGAGCATCAGCACCAGGGCGGTGACCCCGCCGCGGTGCAGGATGTCCGGCAGGACCGCGACCGCGACCCACCCGAGGGCGAGGTAGAGCGGGGCGGAGACCCAGCGTGGCGCGTGCGGCCAGATCTGCTTCACCGCCACCCCGGCAAGCGCCCCGGCCCAGACGATCGAGAGCAGGATGACGCCCTTGCGCTCCGGCAGGAGCAGCAGGCAGAACGGGGTGTACGTACCGGCGATGAACACGAAGATCATCGAGTGGTCCATCCGGCGCATGATCTGGTAGCCGGTCTCCGACCACACCCGTCGGTGGTAGAGCGCGCTGGTGCCGAACAGCCCGCACACCGTGAGGCTGTAGACCGCGCAACTCAGCACCGGCGACCAGCCGGGGCGCCCGGCGGCGATCGAGCAGAGCACGATGCCGCAGACGACCGCGACGAAGAACGCGTACGTGTGCAACCAGCCGCGCATCCGCGGCTTGCCGATGTCGACCGGCTTCATCCGGAACGGGGTGGAGGTGGTCACCGGACCAGGTTACGGCACCGTAGGTTACTTCGCGGTAGTGCGCCCCGTCACCGTCGACCTTCCGGCCGGGGATCCCTGGGCCACGCGGGTGTCCGGGTGCGCCGGTGGCAGCCCGCTGGCCGAGTCGGTCGGCAGGCGTCGCCGGGGCGGCTCGATCCAGGCCGGCCTGGTGAACAACGATCGACCCTCGCTACGGTCCCAGGCATGGACCTCAACGCGGACCTCGGGGAGGGCTTCGGCCACTGGCGGCTCGGTGACGACGAGGCGCTGCTCGAGGTGATCACCTCGGCGAACGTCGCGTGCGGCTTCCACGCCGGCGACCCGGGCATCATGCGCCGGGTCTGCGCGGCGGCGGCCGCGCGCGGCGTCGCCGTCGGCGCCCAGGTCGGCTACCGGGACCTGGCCGGCTTCGGGCGTCGCCGGATCGAGTACGCCTTCGCGGACCTGCGCGACGAGGTCATCTACCAGATCGGGGCGCTGGACGCGTTCTGCCGGCTGGCCGGCACCGCCGTCCGGTACGTCAAACCGCACGGCGCGCTCTACAACACCGCGGCGGTGGATGAGACCCAGGCGGCGGCCGTGGTGGCGGCGGTGCTCGACCACGACCGTACGCTGCCGCTGCTCTGCCTGCCCGGGTCCGTCCTGGCCCAACTCGCCACCGGCGCCGGACTGCGGACGGTCGGCGAGGGCTTCGCGGACCGGGGATACCTGCCGAACGGCACCCTGGTGCCGCGCGGCGCCCCGAACGCGCTGGTCGCCGATCCGGACGAGGTCGCCGAGCGGGCGGTACGGATGGCGGTCGAGCGGACCGTCCGGGCCGTCGACGGTACGGACCTGCCGTGCCCGGTGGAGTCGATCTGCCTGCACGGCGACACCCCGGGCGCCGTGGACCTCGCCCGACGCGTCCGCGCCGCGCTGCGCCGCACCGACGTGACGCTCACCCCCTTCACCGCACCCCCCACCTGACCCCCACCGCCATCGACCGCCACCGGCCCACTCCCGCCCCACCCCACCGCGCCCCCTGCGCGCCGCCCACCCGGGAGCGCACCCCGTGCGCACTCCGTGCGCGTCCCGCGCCGGAGAGCGCGATGTCCCCGACATTGCTGCTTCGAAGCGCGACGGTGACAGCAATGTCGGGGACATCGCTGTCACCGATGCTCGGCGGCGCTGTTAGCGTCGCGGGTCGTGACGGACAGCGTGTACGTGGGCAGGGCGGAGATCGACGCGGCGGCGGACCACGGCTGGCTGCTCGGCCACTTCAAGCCGCCCGGCGACCCCCGGCACAGCACCGACGTCGAGATCAAGTGGGGCGTGCACCCGCCGGGTGACAAGCGGGCGGCATGGGCCACCGGCGAGACCCGTACGGCCCTGTTGGTGCTGGTCAGCGGCCGGTTTCGGGTGGACCTGCCCGGCCGTAGCGTGCTGCTGGTCGAACCGGGCGACTACCTGGTTTGGGGTCCCGGCGTCGACCACTCCTGGTACGCCGAGGAGGAGTCGGTGGTGATGACCGTCCGCTGGCCCTCGATCCCCGGCTACAAACTCCCCTGACCCGCCCTCCCCTGTTGTTGATCATGAAGTTGTTGTCGCGACACGCCGAAGCGGTCGACAACAACTTCATGATCAACGCGGTGGGGTGGGGTGGTCAGGGGGTGTCCAGGCCGCGGAGGATTAGGGGGAGGCGGGTGGGGCCGGTTTCGGTGATTCGGACGGGGACGCCCCAGTCCTGGCGGGTCAGGTGGCAGGCCGAGTGCTCGGCGTCGGCGTCGCAGGTGGCCGCCTGCGCGACGATCTGGAGTACGCCGGCCGGCACCTCGGGGTTGAGCGTCAACCGCCGGGACAACTCGGTGCCCGCGCCGGCCCCGTCGAGCAGCAGTTCCGTCGGGGAGGCCGACACCTGCAGCCGGGTGGACGGGCCGAACGTCTCGTCCAGTTTCTGACCCGGTGCCGGCGTGAAGATCACGTCCAGGGTGACCTCACCACCGGACAGCTCGGTGGCCGGCCGCTCGGTCCGGCGCCGGGCGCCCTCGACGGTGGTCGCGCCGGCCGCCGACAACGCGCCCGGGGCGAGCCGGGTCAACCGGTGCGCCGTCGACTCGACCACCAGCACCGCACCGTCCGCGCCGAGCACCAGGTCGCTCGGCTCGGCCAGCCCGTCCGTGATCGTCTGGACCGTACCGGTGGCCGGGTCGAACCGGCGTACCGCGCCGTTGTAGGTGTCCGCCACCAGCACCGAACCGTCCGGCAGCGCGCGGACACCCAACGGGTGCTGCAGCAGCGCCCGGTCGGCCGGCCCGTCGACGTGCCCGAAGTCGAAGAGGCCCTGCCCGACGGCGGTGCCCATCGCACCGTCCTGGACGTACCGCAGGGCGCTGGTCTCGCTGTCGACGATCCACAACCGGGCACCGTCCGCCGATACGGACAACCCGGACGGCTGGGCCATCCACACGTCCGGCAGCGGCCCGTCCCGCAGCGCCTCCACGGTGGTGCCGGCGTAGACGCCGGTGGTCCGCTTCACCGGGTCGAACCACCACAGCTGGTGGATGCCAGCCATCGCGACGATCACCTTGTCGTCGTACCAGGCCAGGTCCCACGGCGAGGAGAGGTCGATGGACAGGGCGTCGTGCGCGTGGTCGTCGACGGTCGAGCGCCACTGGCGGCCGGTGCCGGCGACCGTGGACACCTCGCCGGTCGCCAGCTTCACGCCGCGCAGCAGGTGGTTGACGGTGTCGGCGACCACCAGGTCGTAGCCGGCGATCTCGGCGACGTGCTCCGGCAGCGGGCAGAGCCCCTGCGGCTCGGCGAAGGCCGCGTCGGTGGCGGTGCCGTCGGCCCGGCCCCGGGCCCCCGAGCCGATCCGGCGCAGCACCGTCTCCCCGTCGGGGGCGAGTTCGACCAGTGAGTGCCGGGCCGAGTCGGAGACCAGTAGGTTCCCGCCGGCCAGCGCGACGGCCTTGCCGGGAAAACGCAGCGTGCTGGTCGGTTCGGCCGGCGGGACGTACGGGCCCTCGCCGCGGTGCAGGGTGCCCTTGGCCTCGTGCGTGGCGACCAACTCCTCGACCAGCCGGGTCAGGCCCTCCACGTGCCCCTCGCCGGCCATGGTGGCCACCACGTAGCCCTCCGGGTCGACCACGGACAGCGTCGGCCACGCCTTGGCGGCGTACTGCTGCCAAGTGATCAACTCCGGATCGTCGAGCACCGGATGACGGACGCCGTACCGCTCGACGGCGGCAGCCAGCGCGGCCGGGTCCCGCTCGTGCTCGAACTTCGGCGAGTGCACGCCGACGACGACCAGGACGTCGTCGTACTTCTCCTCCAACGGGCGCAACTCGTCCAGCACGTGCAGGCAGTTGACGCAGCAGAAGGTCCAGAAATCCAGCAAAACGATCTTGCCGCGCAGGTCGGCGAGGCGGATCTGCCGGTCGCCGGTGTTCAGCCAGCCTCGACCGCGCAGTTCGGGCGCCCGTACCCGGGGAGTCGCACTCATGGTCTCAAGACTGCCATGCCGGCTCCGCCACCCCGGCGCAGCACCACCGAGTGACGCGTGCCCCGGTCGGATGACGGGGCACGCGTCGGAGTACGTCGGTGGCGGGGTTCAGCCGGCGGTGGCCGGTTGCAGGCAGAGCACCTGCTCCGGCTGCTTGTCCGTGGCCTTCAGCACGATGTGCGGCTGGGCCTGGTCCGGGCACTTGTCCTTCGTCGGCACCTTGGACAGCACCTTGAACGCTCCCGCGTCGCCGCAGTTGGCCGGGGCGGGCTGTTCACCGGACTGCTTGACGCAGGAGCCGACATCCGGGTTGAAGGCCGCCTTGTCGTCGCTCCCGCTGAACAGCCACACCAGCCCAAACGCGACCACCAGCAGCAGGACGGCGGCGGTCAGCACGGTGATCAGCACCCGGACGTTGCGGACCTGCGGTACCGGCTGCTCGCCGCTCTCCTCCGCCGGGGCCGGCTCCGCCTGCGGGCTGAACGAGTCGAACCGGTTCTGGGCGGCGTCGGACGGCGGTGTCCAGGCGCCGGGCGGCCCGCTCGCCGGCACCGCCGGTGCGAGGGCGGTGCGGTCCATCGGCGGCCCGGAGGAGGGCCGGTCCGACGGGCCGAATCCGGGCGGTCCGTCCGGCGGCCCGAACCCCGGGGGTCCGTTGGGCGGGCCGAATCCGGGGGGTCCGTTGGGCGGGCCGAACCCCGGGGGTCCGTTGGGCGGGCCGAATCCGGGGGGTCCGTCCGGCGGGCCGAATCCGGCCGGTCCGGTGGGGCGGGGACCGAACGGCTGCCCGCCCGGCCCGTTGCGGAACTGCTCACCCTGGTCGCCGAACGGCCCGCCACCGGTGCCCGGGAAGGCATCCGGTGCCTGGTACGGCGCCGGGGCGCCCGGCTGAGCCGGGCCGGCCTGGGCACCGCCGGAGACGGGACGCCCGGTGAGGTCCGAGAACGCCGCCGGACCGCCGTAACCGGCCGGACCGTCCTGGTCACCCCCCGGCCGGCCGTAGGGGCCGGGCGGGGGAGCGTCCTGGTTCGGCGGTTGGCCGTAGACGCCCGCCGGTCGACTCTCCGGGCCGGCCGGCTGGCCGTACGTGCCGCCGGCTCGTGGGACGTCCGGGCCGGTGGCCGGTTGGCCGTGCACCCCCGGCGGGGGTCCGTCCTGGCTCGGCGGTTGGCCGTAGACACCCGGCGGGGGTCCGTCCGGGGTGGACGGTGTCCCGTACGTGCCGGCGGCCGGAGCGCCGGCGCGCGGCGGCGCCCCGTAGGTGCCGGCCGGGGCGGGACCGTCCTGGCCGTAGCCGCCGTACTGGGCCGGTTGGTCGTGGTCGACCGGGCCGGATCCGGAACCCGAGGCGTCGTCGGGCTCGGGGCCGCCGACGTTCTCCTCGGACCGCTCGGCGGCCGGCCGTCCGTACACGCGCGACTGTGGCGGCGCGGAACCCGGCCGCAGGCCCTGGTCGGTCGGTGGCATGACCCGGCTGGACAGCGGCACGGAGGCGCTGGCGGAGACGGCCGCGGTCGCGGCCCCGGCCGGGTCCGACCCGGCCGCCGGGTCCTGGGCGGCCGGGTCGAATCCGCCCGTACGCTGCCGGGGCACCATCGGCGATCCGGTCGGCGGCGCGGCCTCGTACCCGGTCGGTTGGAAGCTCTCCCGGTCCCAGCCGCGGGACGCCTCGCCGCCGCCGGTCGGCTCGCGCCGGTCCGGTGCGTCGCCGGGTACGTGGTCGGCGGCCGGTAAATGGTCGAAGTCGGGCGGCGGAGCCGTGGCGAGGCTGGCGCCCGGCACCCGGGTCTGCTGCGGCGGGAGCGGCACGGCGGCGGGGGCCGGGACGATGCCCGGCGCCGGCGCCGGCTGGTACGCCGGCCCGGGCTCCGACAGGTCCCGGTCCGGCCCGGCGGTCGGGAAGCCACCGGAGTCGTGGCTCCGCTGTGGGAAGGCGGTGGATTCGGCGCCGTCGGACGGCTGGTGCTCGTCGGACAACCGGCCCCGCTGGCGCTGGGACAGGCTGTCGCTGCCGGGCCCGACCGGGTCACTGGGGTCGTTCGGTTGTCCGGCGGGGTCGTCCGTGCGGGCGGCGCCCCAGGCGTCCTCGGGCGACCACGGCTCCGCGGCCGCGGCGGCCGCCGCCGCGGCCCGACCGGCGGCCACCGGGTCGGCGCTCGGCGGGGCGAAGGCGTTGCCACCCGGCCAGCCCCGGGCCTCGTCCGGCTGTTGACCGGCCGCGCCGGGCTCGGACGGGGAACCCGACGGCCAGGCCGGCGCCGCCGTGGACTGCCACGGCGCGTCCGCCGCGGGTCGGCTCGCCGGTGGCGCGGTCTGCGGGCTCCACGGGGCGCCGGAGGACGGCTGCTCCGCCGGGGCGGCCGGCTGCTGGGTCCACGCGTTGTCGGGATTCCAGCCCGGCGTCACGGGCGGCGCGCCACGCGGGGCCCAGGCGTCCGCCGGGTCGGCCGCGCGCTGATCGTCCGGCATCCCGGAGGACTGCGGCGGGCCGGACGACGGACCGTTGTCGGCGGGAGCCCAGGACATCGGGGCACTCGACTGTCCGGCGGTCGACGGCGCCCAGTGGGTCGGCGCCTCCGGGGTGGCCGACGCGCCGGCAGGGTCGGGCGTGCCCCAGGCCGGGGCGGCGGACGGTGGCGTCGGGCCCGGACTTCCCCAGGCGGGAGCCGGGGGTCCGGTGGTCGTCGGCGCCCAGCCGCCCGGCTCGGGCCGTCGGTCGGGTCGTTCGTCGGGATCGTCCCGGTGGCTGCCGTCCGGTGCTGATCCCGCGGCGCCGGGCGCTGCCTCGTCCGGCGCCTCCACGTTGTGCTGGCGGCCCTCGGAAGTCATGCGCGCGCCTCCTCCAGTGTGTGTCGGCCGTGCCGGCCGACACGGGCGCCGGTGGCACGGTCGCCGGGCGGAACCGGCTGTGCGAACCCTCCCGCACCGTAGCCGGTCGGGACCGGCGGCGCCGGGGGGCGCTGACCGCCGACCCGAGATGGCGCGGCCCGGGGTGACGCGTCGCGTCGCACCGGGGCGTACGTCCGTGGCCGGTCGGGGGTGGCGGCCGTGCCCAACCGTACCGGGCGTCGGGTTGAGGGGGAATCCCGGTGTCGGCCGGTCCCGGACGACGATGACCCGCCCGGCGGGCCGGGCGGGTCATCGGGGGTATGGGGACGAGAGAAGTCCGGGTGGGTTCAGCCGTAGTGGCGCTGAGCCATGGCGCGGATCTCCTCGCGCACGGCCGGCGAGTTGGCGGCGCTGAGCGCCTTCTCGATGGCCCGGGTGCGGCGTGCGGCGTCGCGGCGGCTGCGGAAACGGTTGATCATGCTCATTGCGGTGCTCTCCTGGCTATTCGGTTGTCACCCGTCTGTGCCTACGAGTGTGCCGCAGTACGCGCCAAAATCCCAACGATTCTTAGGTGAGCTGCAACACCGGCCTAATAATCTAAAGCCGTGCGGAGGCTTCCCCGAAGTTTCGTCGGCGGGAAGCGGAACGGCCGGTGTGCCCGCGGTGAACACCGCGGACCCACCGGCCGTTCGGGCCGAGCGGCTCGCTCAGGTCCAGGCGAGCATGGTCGCCTCCGGGTCGGCCAGGAAGGCTCCGACGTCGCGGAGGAACTTCGAGCCGAGTTCGCCGTCGATGATCCGATGGTCGAAGGACAACCCCAGGGTGGTCACCTGGCGTACCTTGATCTTGCCCTTGTGCACCCAGGGCATCTCCCGCACGGCGCCGAAGGCCAGGATGGCCGACTCGCCGGGCGGCAGGATCGGGGTACCGGTGTCCACCCCGAACACACCGACGTTGGTGATGGTCAGCGTGCCCCCGGACATCTCGGCCGGTGCGGTACGCCCCGCCTTCGCGGTCTGCACCAGGGCCGTCATCGCGTCGGCCAGCTCACGCAGCGTGAGACGGCCGGCGTCCTTGATGTTCGGCACGATCAGACCACGCTCGGTGGCCGCCGCGATACCCAGGTTGACGTAGTCCTTGACCACGATCTCGTCGCCGGCCCAGGTCGAGTTGACCATCGGGTGCCGGCGGACCGCGAGCAGGACCGCCTTCGCGACCAGCAGCAGCGGGGAGACCCGTACCTCGCGCCAGTCCGGCCGGGACCGCAGCCGGTCCAGGGCCTTCATCGCCCGGGTCACGTCGACGGTCAGGAACTCGGTGACGTGCGGCGCGGTGAACGCCGACCGGGCCATGTTCTCGGCGGTGAGCTTGCGCACCCCCTTGACCGGGATGCGCTGCTCCCGGTCGGCACCGAAGCCGCTCGCCGCCGGGGCCGGGGCGACCACCGGCTCGGCGGTCGCCGTCCGCCCGGCCGCCGCGGCGTGCACGTCGTCCCGGGTGATCGAGCCGAGCGGGCCCGAGCCGACCACCCCGGCCAGGTCGACGCCGAGGTCGCGGGCGAGCTTGCGTACCGGCGGTTTGGCCAGCACGACGGCGCCGGTGCGCGGCACGGGGGCCGGTGCCGGCGCGGGCGTCGCGGTGGCCGGCCGCGGGGCCGGTGCGGGCTCGACCGGAGCCGGCGTGGCGACCGCCGGCGCGGGTGCCGTGGTACCCGCCGGACCGGCCGCGTCGGTCTTGCGCGGCCGGCGCTTGGCCACCGTGGTCTTGGGGCCGTAACCCACCAGTACGGCGGTCCGGCCGCCCGGCGCCGGGCCACCGATCAGGCCCGGCTCCACCGCGCCCTCGGCCGGCGCCAGCTGCACCGCGGCCAGCGACTCGGCCGACGGCTCGGGCAGCGCGTCGGTCGACTGGGAGGTGGTCGCCCCCGGCCCGGCGGCCCCGGCCGGTACGGCACCACCGGCCGGCGCGGACGGGACCGGTCCCGCGCCCGGGTCGGTGTCGATCGCGATGATCGGCGAACCGACCTCGACCACGGTGCCTTCCTCGTGGAAGATCGCGTGCACCCGACCGCCCCACTTGGCCGGGATCTCGACCGCCGCCTTGGCGGTCTCCACCTCGACGATGGGCTGGTTCAGCTCGATCATGTCACCGGCCGAGACCATCCACTTGAGAATCTCGCCCTCGGTCAGACCCTCGCCCAGGTCGGGCAGGGGAAACTCCTTGATCCGCGACATTCCGCTCACCACCCGAAGCTTCGGTCGACGGCGTCCAGCAGCCGGTCCAGGTCGGGCAGGTAGTCCTCCTCCACCCGGGCGGCCGGGTACGGGGTGTCGAAGCCGGCCACCCGCAGCACCGGGGCCTCCAGCGAGTAGAAGCACTCCTCGGTGATCCGGGCGGCGAGTTCGGCGCCCATGCCGAGGTTGGACGGTGCCTCGTGGATCACCACGCAGCGTCCGGTGCGGCGGACCGAGTCGAAGACCGGGCCGAGGTCCAGCGGGGAGAGCGACCGCAGGTCGATCACCTCGATCTGGCGGCCGTCCTCCTCGGCGGCGGTGGCCGCTTCCAGCGCCACCCGCACCATCGGACCGTAGGCCAGCACGGTCGCGTCGGAGCCGGGTCGGATTACCCGCGAGGCGTGCAGCGGGTACGCCTGCCCGAGCGGGGCGTCCAGCTCGACCGGGCCCTTCTCGTAGTAGCGCCGCTTCGGCTCCAGGAACACGATCGGGTCGTCCGAGGCGACGGCCTGCTGGATCATCGCGTACGCGTCCTGCGGCGAGGCGCAGGAGACCACCTTGAGGCCGGCGGTGTGCGCGAAGTACGCCTCCGGCGACTCGGAGTGGTGCTCCACCGCGCCGATGCCGCCGCCGAACGGGATCCGGATCACGATCGGCATCTTGACCTTGCCGCCGGACCGGTAGTGCATCTTCGCCACCTGCGACACGATCTGGTCGTACGCCGGGTAGACGAAGCCGTCGAACTGGATCTCGCAGATCGGGCGGTAGCCGCGGATGGCCAGGCCGACCGCCGTGCCGATGATGCCGGACTCGGCGAGCGGGGTGTCGATGATCCGGTTGTCGCCGAAGTCCTTCTGCAGGCCGTCGGTGATCCGGAAGACGCCGCCCAGCTTGCCGACGTCCTCGCCCATGATGACGACCTTGGGGTCGTTCTCCAGCGCGCGGCGCAGGCCCGCGTTCAGGGCCTTGCCGATGGTCATGGTCTCGGTGGCCATCAGTGCGTGCTCCCCTCGAACGAGCCCAGGTACGCGGACAGCTGCTCGCGCTGCGTGTCGATCAGCGGCGAACCGTGCGCGTAGACGTTGTCGAACAGGGTCAGCGGCTGCGGGTCGGGCATCGACAGCACCCGTTCCCGCAGGTGCAGCGCCTCCTGCTTGGCCTGCTCGTCCACCTCGGCGAAGTACGCCTCGTCGACGATCTGCTGCTTGGACAGGAAGGCGCGCATCCGGGCGATCGGGTCCTTGGCCCGCCAGGCCTCGACCTCGCTGGCGATCCGGTACCGGGTCGGGTCGTCGGTGGTGGTGTGCGCGCCCATCCGGTAGGTGTACGCCTCGATCAGGGTCGGACCCTGGCCGTGCCGGGCGTTGTCCAGCGCCGCCCGGGTCACCGCGTACGAGGCGAGCACGTCGTTGCCGTCCACCCGTACGCCGGGGAAGCCGAAGCCGGCGGACCGCTGGTAGAGCGGGATCCGGGTCTGCCGCTCCAGCGGCTCGGAGATGGCGTACTGGTTGTTCTGGCAGAAGAACACCAGCGGCGCGTTGAACACGCTGGCCCAGACGAAGGCCTCGTTCACGTCGCCCTGGGAGGTCGCCCCGTCACCGAAGTACGCGATCACCGCCTCGCCGTCGTCGGTGCCGGTCCGGCCGTCCATGTTGACGCCCATGGCGTAGCCGGTGGCGTGCAGCGTCTGCGCGCCGATGACGATCGTGTACATGTTGAACTTGAACTCGTTGGGGTCCCAGCCGCCCTGGTCGACCCCGCGGAACAGGCCCAGCGGCATGATCGGGTCGATGCCCCGGCAGTAGAGCACGCCGTGCTCGCGGTAGGTCGGGAACGCCATGTCCTGCGGGCGCAGGGCGCGGCCGGAACCGACCTGGGCCGCCTCCTGACCCAGCAGGCTCGCCCAGATGCCCAGCTCACCCTGCCGTTGCAGGGCGGTCGCCTCGGCGTCCAGCTTCCGTACCAGGACGAGGTCGCGGTAGAGCCCGCGGTACTCCTCGTCGGTGAAGTCGACGCGGTACTCGGTGCCGTCCGGGGCCGTGACGCTGTCGACCCGGTCGCCGTCCGGGGTGAGTAGCTGCACCAGCTCCGGATCGGCGCTGCCGCCGGTCCCAGGTCGTCGTGACCGGGATGTGGCCCGCTTGCCGCGGGAGGTGACCCCGGGGTCGCCCTTCGCCATCCGTATCTCCCTGTCTTTCGTGCGTCGGCACCGGGGGTGTCCCGACCGCGCGACTCGTGCACCCGCCCGACTGGTGCCGGGCGGTTTCCTGGCTCCGCGTCTAGCCCCGGTGGGGGTTGCCACGCGGCGTGGACCGGGTCCTGACCGGATCCGATCCGGGAGTGCCGACGCCCAGCCGGACCTGCTGCGGGGTACGCCGCGGCCGCGGCTGCGTTGCCGTCGGGTCCCATATTCGCAGAGGAGGTGAGCACTCCCACAGTTCGGTCTCCAACCGCCGCCGGTATGTGCCTGGTTCGCGAGCCGTACCCTGTTTGCTCCGTTCGCCGGGTCGAGGAATCGCGACTCGCCGTTTTGACATGCTGTGCATGACTGGAAAACTCAGCGTTACTGAGCGAGTCTGTGACAGCGGTGGGTCGCGCCCCGCGTCCGTCCGGCTTCCGCGCCCTTGACGAGGAGCTTTCCGTGTCCGAACCCGGCCCTGCCCGTGAACCGTCGCCGCCGACCCGGCACCGGTCGCCGGGCGGTGACCGCGCCGGCCGCCGGGGGGTCGGCGTGCACCGGGCCGACGGTCTCGCCGGGCCGGCGCGGCGATACCTCTTCACCGTCGCGCTACTGGCCGGGACCGCGTCGATGCCCATCATCGCGGTGATGGGCGCCGGTTCGGCCACCGTCGACGGCGGTGGTCAGGGCGCGGAGGTCACGCCGTTCATCCTGCCCCCGCCGGCGGCTCCGGTGGTGATACCGCTGCCACCGGTCGTCCTGACCTCCGACGCGCCACCGTCGGCGGTCGGCGGCGGCGCGCCGGCCGCCACCCATCACCACCCCGGTACGCCGGCGCGCCGCGACCTGCCCACCGGTCCCGGCTCACCGGCCGCCCGGCCGTCGACCGGGTCGGTGCGCACCGACCCGCAGCCGCCACAGCCACCGCCGTCGCGGCAGCCCATGTCATCGGCCGTCCCGACCGCTTCGGGTACGCCGTCCCCCGCCCTTCCGGCACCTCCGGCTCCGACCCAGCCGCCGTCGTCGCCCACCGTCGGCCCGGCGGTACCGAGCGGCCCGCCGCCGACACAGCCGGCCTCGACCGGGCCGTCGTCGCCCCCCACGGTCCCGTCGGCGCCGGAGTCGACCTGGTCGACCCCGCTCGGACAACCGACCCTCGGCGGGTGAGCTAGCCCTCGACCAGGCCGTTGCGGCGGGCGTACCGGGTCGCGTCGTTGCGGTCCCGCGCGCCGATCTTGGCGAACAGGTTGTTGATGTGTGTCTTGACGGTGCTCTCCGCGACGAACAGGGCCGCGGCGATCGCGCTGTTGCCGGTGCCCGCGGCGATCAGGCGCAGAACCTCGACCTCCCGAGGGGTGAGCCGGTCCGGGTTGGTCCATGCCGGAGCGGGCGTCGACACCCGCAGCGCGTGGACCAGCCGGCGCGACACCGCGGGGTCGAACGTGGCCTGTCCCTGTGCGGTCGCCCGCAGCGCGACCGCGATCTGGTCCCGGCTCGCGTTCTTGGTGAGGTAGCCGCGCGCCCCGGCCCGCAACGCGGCCCGGATGGATTCGTCGTCGACGTAGGTGGTCAGCACGATGACCGCCACCTCCGGGTGCTCGTCGGTGATTCGTCGGGTCGCCTCGACGCCGTCGACGTGCGGCATGCGCAGGTCCATCAGCACGATGTCGGTGCGGACGGCCCGGAGCAGGGCGACGGCCTGGCGGCCGTCCCCCGCCGCACCGGCCACCTCGATGCCGTCGATGAGACCGAGCAGGGCGACGAGTCCCTCCCGGACGACGTGCTGGTCGTCGACCACGACGACCCGGATGGGGTCGCCGGTCATCCGGGCACCTCGACGGCGACCAGCCAACCGTCCCCGTCCCGGCCGGCCGTCAACGACCCGCCCACCAGCGCGAGGCGTTCGGCCATGCCGGTCAGACCGTAGCCATGGGGTCCGTGCTCCGGACCACGTGGTCGCTCCGCGGGATCGTTGCGCACGGTCAGCCGGACCGCGTCGGGTCGGAATTCGAGCGTGATGCCGACGTCCGCGCCGGTCGCGTGCCTGGCGGCGTTGGTCAACGCCTCACGGGCCGCACCCAGCAGGGCGACAGCGGCGTCCGCGGCCACCGGCCGGACCGTCCCCAGTACCGCCATCCGTACCCGGTTCGTCCCGCCATCCTGGTGGTCGGCGGCCAATCGGGCCAACGCCTCGGCCAGCGGCCGTACGTCCTCGCGCAGCGCCACCACCGCGTGCCGGGCCTCCACCAGCCCCTCGTCCACCAGGCGCCGGGCGCGCCGGATCCGGTGCAGGGCCGCGGCCACGTCGGCGCGCTCGTCGAGCAGCCCGTCGGCGACCTCGAGCTGGATCGCGAGCGAGCCTAGCGAGTGCGCCAGCACGTCGTGCAACTCGCGGGCGATCCGGGTCCGCTCCTCGAGCGCCGCGGCCCGGGCATGCTCCCGCCGGGCATGCTCCTCCCGTTCCACCAGGCGTTGGGCGTGTTCGGCCTTCACCCGGTAGTCGCGGCGGATCAGTCCCAGCATCACCACGACGAGGACGATCGAGGCGCTGCCGCCGACGTGCGCCACCGGACGCGCCCGTACCACGTCACCGAGCACCGCCGAGCCGAGGACCGCCACCGTGGCCAGCACGATCGTGACCGGCGCCGGTCGGGTGTGTGCGGACAGCGCGGCCAGGGCGACACACACCATGATCACAATCGTGCCGTCGTCGGTGGCGGCCATGGACTGCGCCAGCACCAGGGCCGAACCGCCGAGAACGAACGGCGCGGCCGCCGGCCGCCGGTGGTCCAGGACGAGGAACACCAGCCACCCGACGATGCCGACGCCCGCCGTCAGCCGGACGTCCGTCGGCAACGGGGTCCTGGCCGTCAGCGGAGCCGCGACCATCATGACCGTTCCGATGGTGCACTCGACCTGCCAGGCCGTCGGACGGCGGGCCCTGCGGATCGGGTGCGGGACGGCGGACGGCATTTGCATCAGACCGGGCTCCCGTTCCCGACGGTCAGTGCCGGAGGTTGGTGATCAACTCAACCACCAGCAGCCGGTATCCCACGAACACCAGCAGCGCGATCAGTCCGACGACCGCCAATCCTATGACCGACTTCCCACTCACGCTGCCACCCTCTCCGGCCACGAACCGGCGCACCAGCCGCGTGAGCAGGTCCTTCTCCGATTCCCTCATGGACAGCAACGCTAGGGACCGCGGCCGCCGCGGGGACCCACCCGGCGGTGGAGGACGGGGTGGAGAACGGATGGAGGGTCGGGTGGAGACCGTCGACAGTGCGTCAGGCCGGGTCTTCGCCGAGCCGTTCGCGGTTGGCCTCGATCCACGCCTCCAGCGCGGCCTGGTCGTTCGGGTCCACCCCGTCGGCCATCAGCTGGGCGACCGCGGCGGTGGCCGGGCTGCGCCGTTCGCCGGTGGTGTAGAGCCGGACGAACTCCGGCACCATCTCCTCGATCGCGGCGTCGGTCTGTGCCGCGGCCGGAGCGGGCAGGCCCCGGCGGGCCGCGGCGTGGGCCGCCCAGCCGCGCACCACCCGGGGCAGCATGGCGGCGTCGTCCATGTCGAGCACCGCCCGCCGGTGCACCCAGTCCAGCAGGAACAGGCCGGCCACCGCCGGGCTCCAACGCATCGGATCCGGCTCGGAGAACGTCGCCGCGTGGTCCAGCACCAGGCTCAGGCAGAAGTGCAACGACGCCAGGTCGGCGCCGTCCACCTCGTCCAGCCCGAACCGGGCCGCGGCCGGCGAGTCGAGGAACTCGCGGATCAAGGCACTGCTCTGCTCCCGGGACATCGGCTCCGGCTCGTCCCGCACCACGGCCAACGGGGGCGCCGGCAGCAGGGCCAGCCGGGCGCCGACCAGTGCCCGGTCGGTGGCCAGCGAGCCCTCGTCCGGCAGCGACTCCAGGCCGTCGGTGATGCTCAGGTGCCGGGCCACCTCGCCGCGCAGCCGGCGCGGGTCCTCCTCGCGGAACCAGGTCAACTCGTCGCCGGAGCACATCTGCCGGACCTGGTCCAGGATCCGCTCGGCGGGGCCGCCGACGAAGACGTCCTTGGTGATCCCGATGTTGTGGTCGACCAGGGCCACCACGGCGTGCTCCGGCCCACCCGAGTCGCTGTCGTCGTAGGCGAAGGTGGCCAGGTATGAGGTCTGGTCGCCGTACACGTCGCCGTAGGCGTAGCTGCCGGTCAGGCGTACCCGGCCGAGCTGGTCGGACCACGGCGGTGCCTGGGTGCCGGGCTTGACCGCGGCGGCCCCGGCGGCGTCCGGCACCAGGGTGGCGAACACCCGCCGGATCGTGGTGGCGGCGGGGGTACGGCGCCGACTGGTCGCGGCGAGGAACCCGGTCACGAAGTCGCGGACGGCACCGCCGCGGTCCTCCTCGGCGATCGCGTAGACGCTGCCGAGCAGGGCCGTGCCGAGCATCTCGGCGTCCAGCGCGCAGTCGAGCTTGGTCACCTCGCGGGCGGCTTGGAGCACCGCTTCGTAGGGGGTCTGAGGTGTGGTGGCCATGCTCCGACCCTACGCCGAGGGGCGCCCGTCGGTCATCAGGAGCGCGTGGCTCACCGGCCGGGCAGGGCCTCGGCGAGAGCCTCCCGGGCCCGGACGAACGACCGCAGCACCTCGTGCACCGGGGTGACCACGTACTCCTGGCCGACGGTGTGGACGGCCTCCCGCAGTCGCTTCTCCACCCGCCGCCGGGCCCGGCCCGCGGCCCAGCCGGTGACCGGCTTCACCAGCAGCCCGGTCAGCAGGCCGAGCGACAGCCCGCCGAGCAGCAGCAGGGTGGGCACCGGGACCACCCCGACCCGGGGATAGTCCAGGGCGGGTAGCCCCAGCACGCGCAGCAGGTAGCCGAGGACCAGCCAGCCGAGGCCGCCCAGCGCGGCCAGGGTCACCAACCACTGCCAGCCGCCGACCACCCGCCACCAGACCGGCCGCCGACCGAGCCCGAGGTCGGTGCCGGCGACCGCCCGGTCCAACGCGTCCGGCAGGTCGCCCAGCCGGGACCGGGCGGCGGCGCCGACCGCGGGACGCCAGGCCTCCGGCAGGGCGGCCCCGGCCCGGTCCGCGACGGCCCGGACGGCCAACCCGACCGCGGAGCGCTGCGCGACCGTCGGGTCGGGCAGCGAGGTGGCTGCCGGTGGCACCGGCGTCGCCGCGGGGTCGCCGGCCGAGCCGCCCCCGGGCAGGTGCAGCCGACGCAGCGGGTCGGGCCGCAACCGCCGCCAGCCCCGCACCAGCGGCCAGCCGGTCGCCGCGCCGGCCCGGTGCCGGTACGCCTGGGTGGCGGCGTCGGCCACCGCGGGTACGCCGGCCGAGGCCGCCAGCGCGGCGGTGAGCTGCCGCACCACCGTGCGGTCCACCTCGGCCACGTCGGTGCCGGCTCCGACGACCGGGGCGAGCCGTTCAGCCACGGCGTCCACGTCGCCGGAGAGCCGGAGCAGGGCGGCCTGGCGCTCGGCCACGGCCTGTTCCAGGGTGGCGCGCAGGTCGGTGATCGCCGGCCGGTCGCCCGCCGAGGTGGCCAGCACCGGTACGCCGGTCAGCCCGTCGGCCTCCAACAGCCGGCGCAGGTCGGCGAGCACCCGGGGCACCTCGGCCGGCGGCAGCCGGTCGGACTGGTTGAGCACCACCACCGTGACGTCCCGGTGCCGGTGGAACTGACGCAGGTACGCCGAGTGCACCACCCGGTCGGCGTACTTCTGCGGGTCGACCACCCAGACCACCAGGTCCACCAGGCCGAGCAGCCGGTCCACCTCGATCCGGTGCGCCCGCTTCACCGAGTCGAAGTCCGGCAGGTCGAGCAGCACCAGCCCGTGCAGGGGTGCCTCGTCGTCCCCGTCCAGCACGCTCTCCCGGACGAACCGGTGCCGGGGCAGTACGCCGATCCAGTCGAGCAGCTTCGTCGCCCCGTCCAGTGCCCCCCACACGCAGGCGTACGCCACACCGGTGGTCGGCCGGCGGACGCCGACCGGGGACAGGGTGATCCGGGCCAGCGCGTTGAACAGGCTGGACTTGCCGCTCCCGGTGGCACCGGCGAGCGCCACCACGGTGTGGTCCTGGGACAGCGCCAGCCGGGTCCCGGCCCGCTCGACCACGGTGTGCGCGGCGACCAGCAGATCGTCCGGCAGGTGGCCCTCGGCCTCGTGCCGGAACCGGTCCACCGCGCGTACCCGGTCGAGCAGGGCGTCGGCGTCCACCCACCGGTCGCGGCGCAACGCGTCACGCATCTTGTCAACGATATTGGTCAACGGTCGTCTCCGGGCAGGCGCAGCGGCACGTCGTCGCGCAGTCGCGCGTGGTTGCGGGCCTGCTCGACGGCGACCGCCGCCGCCCGCAGGCGTTCGCCCGGTCCGGCGCCCACCTCGGCGGCGGCGATCCGGGCCAGATACCGCTCGGCCTCCTCGTCGAGCAGCCCGTCGACCCGCCGGAGCAGGTCCTCCCGGGCCTTGGCGGCGAGCGTCCGTACCGCCTGGTCGCCGAAGATCGCCTGGAGCACCACCTGCGAGGCGATCGTGGTGCCGGCGCCGGTGGCCACCTCCAGCCCGGTCGGGATGAAGGCGGTCGAGGCGAACACCGCGATGGTGACCGCCAGCCCGGTGGCGTTGACCGCGTAGGCGGCCGTACGGGCGACGAACCGCTTGTCGCCGCCCTCGGTCCGGACCAGTTCCAGGACGTCGCGTTGCCAGTCCCGGACCAGTCGTTCGGCCCGGGCCGGGAAGTCCGCGGCCGGCCGACCCAGGGCGGGGTCCAGCAACGCGGCCCCGGCCGGGTGCGCCTGCCACCCGCTGTGGGTGTGCTCGGCCGCGTCGGCGGCCACCCCCGTCAACAGGGTGACCAGCTGCGACTCGATCGCGGTCTGCAACTGCTGGTCCGGCGCCGGCCGGCCGGTGACCGCGGCCACCATCCGGTCCCGTAACCGGCCGATCCGGGCCTCGAAGGTGCGGAAGAACTCCCCGGTGCCGACGAACTCCTGCCACCGGGCGAGCACCTCGCCGCGCAGCAACCGGCCGTCGCGCAGCCCGGCGGCGACCGTCTGGCGGGCGTTGCGGTACGCGGCGTGGACCCGCTCGGCCAGGGCGTCGGCGGCGGTGGCCTGCTCGTCGGCGGCGTCGGCCAGTCCTTCGACGGCGGGCCTGAGCGCACCCAGCGCGCCGTCCAGCGTCTGCCGGACGACGGAACCGCGCGCCGCGCTGTCGGCGGCCAGTCGACCGAACCAGGTACGCAACTCGGCCGTGGTGGACTCGGGCAGCAGGCCCTGTCCGTCGACGACGGTCTCCGGCAGCACGAACAGCGGTGCCGCAGCCAGGTCGTGCTCGGCGAGCATCTCCCGCAGGTGGGTCGCCACCTCGTCGGCGGCCGCTGGCGGGACCCGGTCCAGGACCAGCGCGATCACCGTCCCGCGTAGTCGGGCGGTACGCAGCAGACCCCAGGGCACCGCGTCGGCGTACCGGGCGGCGGTGGTGACGAACAGCCACAGGTCGGCGGCGGCGAGCAGTTGCGCGGCGAGGGCCCGGTTGGCGTCCACCACCGAGTCGATGTCCGGCGCGTCGAGGAAGGCCAGGCCGGGGGTGAGGGCCGGCGCCCCGACCAGTTGCAGGGTGTCCGGCCGGTCGCTGGGCGTCGAGGTGCGGGTCAGGCCGGGCAGCAGGTCGCCCTGCCGGAACCAGGCCGAGTCGGTCGGGTTGCAGACCAGCACGGGCGAGCGGGTGGTGGGCCGCAACACGCCGGTGGCGCTGACCCGGGCCTGCACCAGGCTGTTGACCAGGGTCGACTTGCCGGCACCGGTCGAGCCGCCGACCACCACCAGCAGCGGGGCGTCGAGTCGGGCGAGCCGGGGTAGGAGGTAGTCGTCGAGCTGCCCGACCAGGGCGGCGCCGACCCGTCGGGCCTCGTCGGCCGACGGCAGCGCCAACGGGTACGGGGTGTCGGCGATCGTCGCCCGCAACCCGGTCAACGCATCCCGAAGGTCCGGTTCGGTCGGGGCGACGGGTGTCCTGCCGGATCGGACAGCCGGCTCACCCTGCGTGGTCATCGGTAAAGCGTGCCTGATCTATGCACCGCAGACAACTGGTACCTCCGTCCGGGCTATCGCCCCTGATGTCCGAATATGGCGGCGGGTTGCGTCGGTCTGGCTCAAGTCGACTTGACGTTACCGGTGATCGTGGCACTATTGAGTCCGGTCCACTCAACTTGTGGTGGGTGTGCTGCGGGCGGTGCCCGTCACCTGCTCTAGTAACGAAGCGAGGAAGCGAAGATGGCACGTGCGGTCGGCATCGACCTCGGCACGACGAACTCCTGCGTCAGCGTTCTCGAAGGCGGTGAGCCTACCGTCATCGCCAACGCCGAGGGCTCGCGGACGACTCCTTCGATCGTCGCGTTCGCCCGCAACGGTGAGGTGCTCGTCGGTGAGGTCGCCAAGCGCCAGTCGGTGACCAACCCGGACCGGACCATCCGTTCGGTCAAGCGGGAGATCGGCACCAACTGGACCGTAGACATCGACAGCAAGAAGTACACCCCGCAGGAGATCTCGGCGCGGACGCTGATGAAGCTCAAGCGGGACGCGGAGGCCTACCTCGGCGAGCGGATCACCGACGCGGTGATCACCGTCCCGGCCTACTTCAACGACGCACAGCGGCAGGCCACCAAGGAGGCCGGTGAGATCGCCGGCTTCAACGTGCTGCGGATCGTCAACGAGCCGACCGCCGCCGCCCTGGCGTACGGGCTGGACAAGGGCTCCAAGGAGCAGACCGTTCTGGTCTTCGACCTCGGTGGCGGCACCTTCGACGTGTCGCTGCTGGAGCTGGCCGAGGGGGTCATCGAGGTCAAGTCGACAAGCGGTGACAACCACCTCGGTGGCGACGACTGGGACGAGCGGATCATGGAGCACCTGGTCAAGACCTTCCGCGGTCAGCACGGCGTCGACCTGTCCCAGGACAAGATGGCGATGCAGCGGCTGCGCGAGGCCGCCGAGAAGGCCAAGATCGAGCTGTCCGCCGCGACCACGACCAGCATCAACCTGCCGTACATCACGGCGGGTCCGGCGGCCACCGAGGGCGCGCCCTCGTCGCCGCTGCACCTGGACGTGACCCTCACCCGGGCCGAGTTCCAGCGCATGACGCAGGACCTGCTGGACCGCTGCAAGGGCCCGTTCGAGCAGGCCATCAAGGACGCCGGGATCAAGGTCGGCAACGTCGACCACGTGATCCTGGTCGGCGGCTCGACCCGGATGCCGGCCGTCTCCGAGCTGGTCAAGCAGCTCACCGGCCGGGAGCCGAACAAGGGCGTGAACCCGGACGAGGTGGTGGCCGTCGGCGCCGCGCTGCAGGCCGGCGTGCTCAAGGGCGAGGTGAAGGACGTCCTGCTGCTGGACGTGACCCCGCTGAGCCTGGGCATCGAGACCAAGGGCGGCATCTTCACCAAGCTGATCGAGCGCAACACCACCATCCCGACCAAACGCTCCGAGGTGTTCACCACCGCCGACGACAACCAGCCGTCGGTGCTGATCCAGGTGTTCCAGGGTGAGCGGGACATCGCCTCGTACAACAAGAAGCTCGGCACCTTCGAGCTGACCGGTCTGCCGCCGGCGCCGCGCGGCGTCCCGCAGATCGAGGTCACCTTCGACATCGACGCCAACGGCATCGTCAACGTCCACGCCAAGGACCTCGGTACCGGCAAGGAACAGAAGATGACGATCACCGGCGGTTCCGCCCTGCCGAAGGACGACATCGAGAAGATGATGCGCGACGCCCAGGAGCACGCCGACGAGGACAAGCGGCGGCGCGAGGAGGCGGAGACCCGCAACCTGGCCGAGCAGCTGCAGTGGCAGACCGAGAAGTTCCTCGCCGAGAGCGGCGACAAGCTCCCGGCGGAGAACCGCGACCAGATCAACGAGGCGTTGGGCGACCTGCGGGGTGCGCTGGGCGGTTCCGACCTGGAGAAGATCAAGTCGGCGCACGAGAAGCTCGCCCAGGTTTCGCAGCAGGCCGGCTCGCTGCTCTACGCCCAGCAGGCGGAGCAGCCGCAGCAGGCCGGCGGGGACGCCGGTGCGGCCGGTGGCACCGCCGGTGCGACCGGTGCCGGCGCGACCGGTGGGGCGCGCAAGAGCGACGACGACGTGGTGGACGCGGAGATCGTCGACGAGGACGACAAGAAGTGACGTGTCGCCCTCCCGCGTTTCCGAGGAACCTGGTTCGCCAGGGTTCAGTTCAGACGTCCAACGGATTGAGGTAGTCGCATGACGGACAAGCCACGGGCCGCCGACCCGGAGACGACCGGGTCGACGCCGGGTGGCTCCGCGACAGCCGGCCAGGCGAAGGAGCAGGCCGCCGAGCGCGTCGTCATCCGGAACAAGCGGAAGATCCGCACCGACGGCGACGGCGGCGGGGCCCACCGGGCCGAGGCCGCCGCCGACCCGGACGAGGCGAAGTCCTCGGCCGGGGCCGCCGACGCACAGCCGGACCCGGCCGAGTCGACCGAGGCGGCGCCCGCCGGGGTCGACTCCTCGGCGGTGGAGACCGCGCTGGCCGAGGACTCGGCGCAGACCGCCAAGGCGGCGGAGACCGAGGCGGCCGGCGGGTCGGGTGGTGACGGCCCGGTGGTCGACGCCCCGGCCGAGCCGGTCGACGTACCGGCACCGGAGCGGCCTGCCGGCCTCGGTGCCGAGCTGCAGGCCCTGCGCTCCGAGCTCGACGAGCGGACCCGGGATCTGCAGCGGGTCACCGCGGAGTACGCCAACTACCGCAAGCGGGTCGACCGGGACCGGGGACTGGTCGCGGAGCAGAACACCGGGACGGTGCTGTCCGGACTGCTGCCGATCCTCGACGATCTCGACCGGGCCCGCGAACACGGCGACCTGGTCGGACCGTTCGGCGCGGTGGCCGAGCACCTCACCGCCGTGGTGGGCAAGCTGGGCCTGACCGCGTTCGGCGAGAAGGGCGACCCGTTCGACCCCACCCGGCACGAGGCGGTCGCGCACCTGACCTCGGCCGACGTGACCGAGCCGACCTGCGTCGACGTGATGCGGCGGGGTTACCTGCTCGGCGAACGGCTGCTCCGGGCCGCGCTGGTCGCGGTGGCCGATCCTGAATAGGGCAATTGGCGTGATCGAGGTGCCCACCCCGCCGGCCCGGCCGGCCCGGGTGGGCGCCTCGATCACGACACGAGTGAGGAGGACGCCAGTGAGCGAGTGCGGTGGTGTGCCGGCATGAGCTCGAAGGATTGGCTGGAGAAGGACTACTACGCCGCGTTGGGCGTGGACCGGTCCGCCTCCTCGGACCAGATCAAGAAGGCTTACCGGAAGCTGGCCCGGGAACTGCACCCGGACCACAACCCCGGCAACCCGGAGGCCGAGGACCGCTTCAAGTCGGTCTCCGAGGCGTACGACGTGCTGTCCGACGAGCGCAGGCGCAAGGAGTACGACGAGATGCGCTCGCTCTTCGGCTCCGGCTCGTTCCGGCGCAACGCCCGGTCGGCCGGGCAACCGGGCGGCTTCCCGTTCGACGTCTCCGACCTGTTCGGTGCCGGCGCGCAACCACAGCCCGGTGCCGGTGACCGACGGTTCGGCGGTGCCGGCTTCTCCGACCTGTTCGGTTCGATCTTCTCCGGCGGTAACGCCGGGCGGGCCCGAGGGCCGGCCCGGGGCCGGGACGTCGAGGCCGAGGTGGTGCTGGACTTCGGCGACGCGGTGCGCGGCGTCACCCTGCCGCTGAGCCTGCGCGCGCCCGGCGTCTGCGACACCTGCCACGGTGACGGCGCCAAGCCGGGCACCCGGCCACGGGCCTGCCCGGAGTGCCACGGCGCCGGCGTCGTGACCCGTAACCAGGGCTCCTTCAGCTTCTCCGAGCCGTGCCGCGAGTGCCAGGGCGTCGGCACCGTGGTCGAGGAGAAGTGTCCCGAGTGCCTGGGCACCGGTGGCGTGACCAAGACCCGCACCCTCAACGTGCGGTTCCCGGCCGGGGTCTCCGACGGGCAGCGGATCCGGCTCGCCGGGCGTGGTGAGCCGGGTGAGCGGGGTGGACCGGCCGGTGACCTCTTCGTCCTGGTGAAGGTGCGTCCGGACGAGCTGTTCGGGCGCAACGGTGCCGACCTGACCCTGACCGTGCCGATCACCTTCGCCGAGGCGGTGCTCGGCACCGACCTGCGGGTGCCCACCATGGACGGTGCGGTGACCCTGCGGGTGCCACCGGGTACGCCGAGCGGCCGGACCCTGCGGGCCCGGGGCAAGGGTGTGGCCCGGCGGGACGGTGAGCCGGGCGACCTGCTGGTCACCGTCGAGGTGACGGTCCCCGGCCGGTTGTCCGCCGAGGCGCGCGAGACGCTGGAGGCGTTCGCCGCCCAGACTCCCGGCGCCGACCGGGAACATCTCGACGCCCGCGTACGTCGGTTCAGTTAGCCGGTCATTCCCGGAGGTGCTCCCATGATGGTCGAGGAGTTCGTCATCTCGGTCGCCCAGGCGTCCGACGCCAAGGTGCTGATGATCTCCGTCGCGGCCAGGATGGCCAACATGCACCCGCAGACGCTGCGCCAGTACGACCGGCTGGGCCTGGTCCAGCCCGGCCGTACGGCCGGCGGCGGTCGCCGGTACAGCGTCCGGGACGTGGTGCTGCTGCGTGAGGTGCAGCGACTCAGCCAGGAGGACGGGGTCAACCTGGCCGGCATCAAACGGATCATCGAGCTGGAGCAACTGGTCGACCGCATGCAGCGGCAGATGGCCCAGCTGCGGGCCGAGCTGGACGTCGCGTACCAGCGGGTCGCCGAGCTGGAATCGCTGGCCGCCTTCCCCCGCCGGGACCTGGTGCCGACCACCCGGACCTCCACCGCGCTGGTGGTCTGGCGCTCCCAGGCCGCCGGCATGCGGTCCCAGCCGCCCGGCGCCCGGCCGCGTCCGTCGGCCGACGGTGGGCCCGGCGGACGAGGCTGAGCGTTTCCCCTTCCCGAACCCGCCGACTGGGATAACCTGGGAATAGTCCGATTTTTCCCATTACGGGCTAAAGGTGGGGTGAGAAGCGTGAGCGGCGATTCCGTCAGAAGAGTGGCCGAGAAGGCCAAGGAGAGAGCCGCGAAGGCGGCCGAGGCTGCCGGGCAAAAGGTCGACCAGTTGACCGACCAGGTCGACAAGGGACAGGACCAGGCCCGGGTACGGGCGAACGAGGTCAAGGATCGCGGCAGCGACAAATGACGTCGGCCGGGGGGCTGATGGCGCGGGCCGGGATCCACGGGGGGTCCCGGCCCGCGCGCCTCCGGGCCACGGCCCAGGTGCGTCCCGGTCCCGGCCCACGCGTCCGCGGGTGTTCCCGGCCCGGACCCGCCTCAGCCGAGGCGCTTGCCCTGGCGGACCAGGCCGCCCTCGCACCAGTCGTGGTAGTTGAACAGGTCCGGCCGGGCCAGCAGCATCCGGGCGTTGTGCGCCCAGGTGGTCATCAGCTCGTCGCCGGCCTGCTCCGCCTGCTCGACCAGCTTGCGCAGCCGGCGCCGGGGGTGCGCCCGGAAGTTGGTCCGGATGCCGTCCGCGGCGTAGATGTACAGGCAGTGCAGGGCGAACCGGCGGGCCGGGCAGGACCGGTCCATCGCCAGCTCGAACAACGTCGGGACCAGCCGGTCACCGGCGACCAGCAGATCCCAGTCCTGCGGCATCGACTGCAGCGGCACCGAGTCCGGTTCGTAGGCCCAGGCGCGCAGCTCGGCGGGAGACGGGTCCACCGGATTGGCAAACCCCTGGAACCCCGACTGCTGCACGCTCAACGGGCCGACCTTCCCGCTCGCCGTTGCGGAGCGCGACTCCTCGGCACGCGCACCGCTATCTGATGCGGCAGGTTAGCTTGCCGGAGCAAACTGGGGAAGAGGCGGTCTCGGGAGTTTCCAGACTCGGGACGTCCCGAGGCCGGACATCCCGGTCATCGACCTGCACCGACGTCGACCGGCACCGGTTCGGCCCGTCGCGCGGCCAGCCGCCGTATCCGGGTCTTGAACCACGCGGTGTCCGGCACCCGGGCCAGTAGCGGCCCGGTCACTACGGTGATCAGCACGTACGCCGTCGCCAGCGGAGCCAACCGTGGCTCGATGCCGGGCGTGGCCACCGCCAGGCCGGCGATGACGATGGAGAACTCGCCGCGTGGCATGAGCCCCAGCCCGGCCCGCAGCCGGCCGGGTAGCGCGATGCCCACCCGCCGGGCGGCGAGGTAACCGGTAACCACCTTGGTCGCCATCGTCACCACGGCCAGGCCGAGGGCCGGCAGCAGCACCGGGGGCATGTCGGCCGGGTTGGTGGCCAGCCCGAAGAAGACGAAGAAGACGGCGGCGAACAGGTCCCGCAACGGGGACAGCAGCTCGGTCGCGTTGTGCGCCACGGGGCCGGACAGCGCGATGCCGACCAGGAAGGCGCCCACCGCGGCCGACACCTGCAGGCCTGCGGCGACGCCGGCCACCAGCAGGGTCAGGCCGAGCACGCCGAGCAGCAGCGCCTCGGGGTCCTTGGCGGAGAACATCGCCGAGATGACGTGGCCGTAGCGGATCGCCACCACCAGCACCACCACCACCGTGCAGACCGCCACGGCCAGCGCGATGCCACCGCCGATCAGGCCGGTGCCGGCCAGCACCGCGGTCACCAGCGGCAGGTAGAACGCCATCGCCAGGTCCTCGATGACCAGGACGGACAGGATCACCGGGGTCTCCCGGTTACCGAGCCGGCCCAGGTCGGCCAGCACCTTGGCGATCACACCGGACGACGACACCCAGGTGATGCCGCCGAGCGCCACCGCGGCGACCCAGTTCCAGCCCATCAGCAGCGCGAAGGCCGCACCGGGCAGCGCGTTGAGCAGCCCATCGATCAGGCCGGCCGGCGCGGCGGATCGGAGGTTGCCCACCAGTTCGGTGGCCGAGTACTCCAGGCCGAGCATGACCAGCAACAGGATGACGCCGATCTCGGCGCCGACGGCGAAGAACTCCTCGCTGGCGTTCAGCGGTAGCAGCCCGCCGTGGCCGAACGCCAGCCCGGCGAGCAGGTAGAGCGGGATGGGGGACAGACCGATCCGCCGGCTCAGCCGGCCGAGCATGCCGAGGCCCAGCAGCAGCGCGCCGACCTCGATCAGCAGGATGGTGGTTTCGTGCATGCGCCTCAGCCGTCCGGGTCGTCGTCGGCGAGGATCTTGCTGACGCCGTCGAGCCCCTGTCGGGTACCGACGACGACCACCACGTCGCCGGCCGCGAACCGGAAGGTGGGATCCGGCGAGGCGATGACCTCCCGCTCCCGCAGCACCGCCACGATGGAGGCGCTGGTGCGGGTGCGGGCCTTCGTGTCGCCGAGCCGGCGTCCGACGTACGGGGAACCGGCGGGGATCGAGATCTGCTCGGTGAGCAGCCCGGCGGCCTGCTGGCGCAGCCCGGAGAGCTGGCCGAGCATGAGCGAGGCGCCCAGGATGTCGGCGAGCGCCTCGGCCTCGTCGTCGGTCAGCGGGATGTCCGCCACGCAACTGTCCGGATCGCTCCGGTCGTAGAGGACCAGGTTCCGACGTCCGTTGCGGTGAGTCACCACGCCGACGCGCAGGCCTGACCCGGTCACGACGTCGTGCCGGACCCCGATCCCGGGGAGTGCTGTCTGTTCCACCCGTACTCGCACGTCGATCACCGTACCCGGCGCGACGAGCGTTCCTCACGTCGTCCCCGCACGAGTCACGGCAGCAGGAGAATGGCGGCCGTGCCCAGGAGGTCCACGACGCCGCACCACTGTGCGTAACCCCGGGGCACCACCCGACGGGCCCGATGGTGGGCGGCGTCCCAGACCGCGTGCCCGAACCAACCCGCCGCCACCAGGTCGCGTACCGGTTCAGGCCGGGGAGTGGGGTGCGGGCCGGCCGGGGCGAGGGTGGGCATGGGTCGGCGCATCGGGGCTCCATCCTGGTTGCGGTGGTCGCTGTCACCACGGCACTCTCGTGGTCGGGCGGGTCGAGCGGGGGGGTGGCCGATGGGCAGAAGGCTGGTGCTCGTCGTCGGGTACGACGACGCGGAACTGCTGGACATCGCCTGCGTGACCACGGCACTGGCGATGGCCAACGAACTCGGCGCGCTCGCGGACCGTTACCGGGTGCGGGTGGCCGCTCCCGGCGGTGGCCCGGTCACCTGCGCCTCGGGTCTCACGCTGCTCGGTCAGGTCGCGCTGGAGCGGGCGGCCGGCCCGCTCGACACGTTGATCGTCTCCGGCGGGTTGGGACACCTGCGGGCCGCCGCCGACCTACGCCTGGTCGGCCACGTCCGGCGGTTGGCCCGGGAGAGCCGCCGGGTGGCGTCGCTGTGCACCGGCGCGAGCGTGCTGGCCGCCGCCGGCCTGCTGGACGGGCGGCGGGCGACCACCCACTGGCGGTACGCGGCCGGGCTGGCCGCCAGTTATCCGCAGGTCACGGTGGACGCCGATCCGATCTACATCCGGGACGGCGACGTCGCCACCGCGGCCGGGGTGACCAGCGCGCTGGACCTGACCCTGGCCTTCGTCGCCGAGGACCACGGTTTCGAGCTTTCCCAGGAGGTGGCCCGGCACATGGTGACCTACCTGCACCGGCCGGGGAACCAGGCGCAGATGAGCATCCACACCGCCGCTCCGGTGCCCCGGAACGACCTGGTCCGGCGGGTGGTCGAGCGGGTGATTGGCGACCCGGGTGGCGACCTGAGCCCGGCGGCGCTGGCGGCCGGGGTCGGTGTCAGCGAGCGGCACCTGCACCGGTTGTTCCTGACCCATCTCGGCCATCCGCCGGCCCGGTACGTCCGGCGGGCCCGTGCCGAGGCCGCGGCGAAACTGCTGGTCGGCACGTCACTGCCGGTCGCCAGGATCGCCCTGCGGTGCGGCCTCGGTACGGCTGAGACGCTGCGCCGGGTGTTCGTCGAGCGGTACGGGATCTCACCGGCCCGGTACCGGGCCATGCAGACCGGCTGATCCGAGGAGTGTCATCAGTCACTCTGGCAGGCTGAAAAGGGATGAATCGCTCGAATGCTCGCCAGCGCCGAACTGGTGGAGCGTGGTCGAGAAAGACTTGAGTGGAGTAGACTCAACTCTGATGCTGGTCGGCAGGAGTGTCAGGGGCGTGAGTGTGCTGGTGGGAGTGTCGTACCCCTTGCCGATGGTGGTGGGTGTGAGGGTGGTGCAGGCGTATCCGTTCGCGCTTGACCTGTCCCCGGTTCAGGAGCGTGCCGTGTTCACGCATGCCGGGGCGGCCCGGTTGGCGTTACAACTGGGGCCCGGCACATCGCCGACGCCGGGTTCGCCGAGATCCGCCGCCAGGTGGGGTACAAGACCGGGTGGAACGGTGGCCGGCTGCTGGTGGCCGACCGCTGGTATCCGTCCTCGAAGACCTGCTCGGGTTGTGGCGCGGTGAAAACCAAACTCGCTCTGCACGAGCGGGAATACCAGTGCAAGGTGTGCGGCCCGGTCCTGGACCGGGACCTCAACGCCGCACGTAACCTGGCCGCTCTCGCGGCGGCAGCGTCAACCGCCGGGAGTGGTCCGGTGGCAGCACGTGGAGCCGACCAGAAGACCCGCCTACGCGGGCTGGTGGCTGTGAAGCGTGAACCCGGCACGGCAACCGCCGACAAGACCGGGACCGTCCCACGCAAGGCGGGACTACCAACCGTGCGCTCACCACAGCGCACTGAGAGGTAACGGAGCAAATGAACACCGAACGTCTCACCACCAAGAGCCGGGAAGTCATCACCGGCGCCGTCGCCATCGCCAACCAGCGCGGCCACGCGATCGTCGAGCCGTGGCACCTGCTGCTGTCCCTCCTGGACACCGGCGGCTCGACCGCCGGGGCCCTGCTGCGCGCCGCCGGGGCCAGTCCCGCCGAGATCCGGCGGGCGGCCGCCCGCGCGGTGGAGAACCTGCCGGCGGCCCGCGGCTCCAGCGTGGCCGAGCCGAGCCTGTCCCGGGAGTTCGTCAACGCCATCGGCGCGGCCGAGCAGATCGCCCGCCCGCTCGGCGACGAGTACACCTCCACCGAGCACCTGCTGGCCGGGCTGGCCCGGGTCGGCGGGCCGGTGGCCAAGGCTCTCACCGACGCCGGGGCCACCGAGGACGCCCTGGTCGCCGCCTTCCCGACGGTCCGCGGCGGCGACCGGCGGGTCACCACCCCCGACCCCGAGCAGACCTACCAGGCGCTGGAGAAGTACGGCGTCGACCTGACCACCAGCGCCCGGGACGGCAAGATCGACCCGGTGATCGGGCGGGACTCGGAGATCCGCCGGGTGATCCAGGTGCTGTCCCGGCGTACCAAGAACAACCCGGTGCTGATCGGCGAGCCCGGCGTGGGCAAGACCGCCATCGTCGAGGGGCTGGCCCAACGCATCGTGGCCGGCGACGTGCCGGAGTCGCTGCGCGACAAGCGGTTGGTCTCGCTGGACCTGGGCGCGATGGTGGCCGGCGCGCAGTACCGCGGCCAGTTCGAGGAACGGCTCAAGTCGGTGCTGGAGGAGATCAAGAACTCCAACGGCCAGGTGATCACCTTTCTCGACGAACTGCACACCGTGGTCGGTGCCGGCAAGGGCGAGGGCTCGATGGACGCCGGCAACATGCTCAAGCCCATGCTCGCCCGGGGCGAGTTGCGGATGGTCGGCGCGACCACCCTGGACGAGTACCGCGAGCACATCGAGAAGGACCCGGCCCTGGAGCGCCGGTTCCAGCCGGTGCTGGTCGGCGAGCCGACCATCGAGGACACCATCGGCATCCTGCGCGGGCTCAAGGAGCGGTACGAGGTGCACCACGGCGTACGGATCACCGACGCCGCCCTGGTCGCCGCCGCCAGCCTCTCCGACCGCTACATCACCGACCGGTTCCTGCCGGACAAGGCGATCGACCTGGTCGACGAGTCGGCCTCCCGGCTCCGGATGGAGATCGACTCCCGGCCGGTCGAGGTCGACGAGATCGAGCGGGCCGTCCGCCGGCTGGAGATCGAGGAGATGGCGCTGGCCAAGGAGCCGGACGCGGCCTCGGCCGAGCGGCTGGCCCGGCTGCGCAAGGAACTGGCCGACAAGCGTGAGCAGCTCACCGCCCTCAGCGAGCGGTGGAAGCTGGAGAAGGACCACATCACCAAGCTCTCCACCGCCAAGGAGGAGCTGGAACGACTGAACGGCGAGGCCGAGCGGGCCGAGCGGGACGGCGAGCTGGAACGCGCGGCCGAGCTGCGGTACGGCCGGATCCCCACCCTGAAGGCCGAACTCGCCCGGGCCGAGACCGAGTTGGCCGGTCTGCAGGCCGACGGCGCGATGCTCAAGGAGGAGGTCGGCGCCGACGACATCGCCGCCGTGGTCGCCTCCTGGACCGGCATCCCGGCCGGCCGGCTGCTGGAGGGCGAGACCGCCAAGCTGCTGCGGATGGAGTCCTCGCTCGGCGAACGGGTGGTCGGCCAGGCGGAGGCGGTGGCCGCCGTCTCCGACGCGGTCCGGCGGGCCCGGGCCGGGGTGGCCGACCCGGACCGGCCGACCGGCGGCTTCCTGTTCCTCGGCCCCACCGGCGTCGGCAAGACCGAACTGGCCAAGGCGCTCGCCGAGTTCCTCTTCGACGACGAGCGGGCCATGGTCCGGATCGACATGAGTGAGTACGGCGAGAAGCACTCCGTGGCCCGGCTGGTCGGCGCCCCGCCCGGCTACGTCGGGTACGAGGAGGGCGGTCAGCTCACCGAGGCGGTGCGCCGGCGGCCGTACTCGGTGGTGCTGCTGGACGAGGTGGAGAAGGCGCACCCCGACGTGTTCGACGTGTTGCTCCAGGTGCTCGACGACGGTCGGCTCACCGACGGGCAGGGTCGTACCGTCGACTTCCGCAACGCGATCCTGATCCTCACCTCCAACCTGGGCTCGTCCGTGATCACCGACCTGACCCTCGGCGAGGAGCAGCGCAAGGAGGCGGTGCTCGCGGTGGTCCGGTCCAGCTTCAAGCCGGAGTTCCTCAACCGGCTGGACGACATCGTGGTCTTCGCGTCGCTCGCCGGTGATCAGCTCCGCTCCATCGTGGACATCCAGCTCGCCCGGCTGAGCCGGCGGCTGTCCGACCGGCGGCTCACCCTGGAGGTGACCGAGCCGGCCCGCGGTTGGCTGGCCGAGCACGGCTACGACCCGATCTACGGTGCCCGGCCGCTGCGCCGGCTGGTGCAGTCGGCGATCGGCGACCAGCTGGCCAAGGCGTTGCTGGCCGGCGAGGTCCGGGACGGCGACACCGTCCGGGTCGACCTGGCCGACGACAAGGAGTCGCTGCGGGTCGGCGCGACGCGGTAACGGCCCGGGATCGCCGTTGTGACCACCGGGGTGACGTGCGAGGGGTCGGTACCGTTCGCGCCGCCGGCCGACAGCCGAGCAGGGATAACCGGGACGGCGAGGGGGAACTATCCGCGGCATGGCGAAGAACCGGCGGAACGACGAACTGGAAGTGGCCGTACGCGAACTGGCCAAGGCCGACACGCTGGCCTTCGGTGGGGTCGGCATCGCCGGCACGACGTTGCCGGTCACCGAGGCGTACCAGACCGTCGAACGGTTGTGGCCGGACCGGACCGACGAGGTCCGGGACCGGCTGACCTGGCTTCTCGACAAGGGCACCCCGGCCGGCCGGGCGTACGCCGCCACCCTGCTCAGCCGGGTCGACCCGGAGGCCGGCCGGGCCGCCTGGTCCCAGCTGCGCGGCGAGCGCGGCGAGTTCACCACCTTCCAGGGGTGCGTGATGGGCCGGGCCGAACTCGGCGAGTACGCCGGCGGACAACTGGCGCCGGACCCGGCCTGACCACCTACGGTGGTTGACCCGCCACTCAGTTGTGGAGACGTTTCCGCAGGTGCCTCGGCTTGCTACCGTTCCCGACCGACGTGATGTTGGGAGAGGCGGTGGCGATGGACGGCACGATGGCGTACCTGGTGACGGTGGCCGGATGCCTGATCGCGGTGGCCGGGATCGTGGTGGCGGTGTTGGCGATCCGCAAGGCGAAGCGGGACGTCGAACGGACCACCCGGGCCAGGGCCGGAGCCGGGAACGGCGATCCGTTCCGGACGGCGGACGACGACGCGGACGCGCTGCGCGGCGACCCGCGCCGCATCACCCCCGGCGACATCGTGGAGATCCGCACCGTCTCGTACCCGGTACGCGGCAGCGTCCGGTTCAGCGAGGGTGACTGGACCCGGGCCGAGCACCTGCTCGACGACCCCGAGGGCGGCAAGCGGTGGCTCTCCGTCGAGGAGGACCCGGAACTCGAACTGGTGGTCTGGGCCGAGGTGCCCGGCGCGACGCTGACCCCGGGACCGGCGAGCCTGGACTTCGACGGCCGGCGGTATACCAGTGACGAGTCCGGCCGGGCCCGGTTCACCGCGGTCGGCACCACCGGCCTGAACCCCACCGGCACCATGCGCTACCACGACTACCGGGCCGTCGGCGAGGACGGCGTCCGGCTCTCCTTCGAGGCGTACGGGGACAGCGACCGGTGGGAGCTGGGCCGGGGCGAGCGGTTGTCCCGCGCCGAGGTGCGCATCTACCCGCACACCGAGCCGACCCCGGCGAGCTGACGGCATGCTGGTCAACTTCCCGGCCGACCGGCGGCGGCTCGACGTGCCCGCGTCCACCCTGCTGCAACCCCGGGTGCTGGAGTATGCCCGGTCGGAGTGGCGTGGCTACTGACGCGTCCCGGGGCACCGGGCACTACCCGCTCAGGCGCGTCGAATGCGGTTTGTCCGGGTCGACTGGCAGGGTATCGGTACCTTGCCATTTTCATGGTCTAGTGAGGGAGGGCCCGTGACGGATCCCAGCAGGCCGGCCGCATCCGCGACCGGGGCACGTCCGAGCAGTGTCACGATTTCGAGTTATCTCCTCTACGCGGTCGCCGCGCTCCAGGTGATCAGTGTGATCCTGGAGCTGTCCTTCATCGGGAAGACCCAGCAGGTCCTCAAGGACGCCTACGCCGGCACCTCGGGCGAGGGCGCCGAGGGTTTCGCCACGGCGGCCGGCATCGGCGGGGCCGTCGTGCAGTTGCTGGTCGCCGCCGGCCTGGTGGTGCTGGCGACGCTGAACAACCGGGGTAAGAACGTCTCCCGGATCATCACCTGGGTGGTCGGCGGCCTCGCGGTCTGCTGCTTCGGCGCCAGCTTCGGCAGCCGTGGCCTGGCCCGGTCGATGAACACCGGCAGCGGCAACAACGTGCCGAGCGCCGACGAGATCCAGCGCCGGCTCGACGACGTGCTGCCCTCCTGGTACGGGACGGTCAGCACGCTGCTGGCGGTGCTGATCCTGATCGCGTTGCTGGTGGCGTTGATCCTGCTGGCCCTGCCGGCGTCCAACGCGTTCTTCCGCAAGCCGGCGCCGAACGCGGGCTGGGAGCCGCCGGTGCCGGGCGCCAGCTACCCGGGCCACCCGCAGTCGACCGACCCGGGCTACCCGCAGACGCCGGGCTACCCGCAGGCTCCCGGTCACCCGCAGGCCCCGGGGCACCCGCAGGATCCCGGCGCGAACCCGCCGGGCCCGCAGTCCGGTCCGCAGGCGTAGCCGGACCACTGAACCTTTTTCAACCTCCCCTTGCGCTCCGGCGTCGGCCGAGGTCGAAGACGCGGCTTGCGCACCGCGCGGTTCAGGTTGAAAAAGGTTCACTCTCCACCCGTTCGATCATGAGGTTGGCGGCGTGCGGACCCGATCCGACGCCGCCAACCTTCATGATCATCCTCGACCGGTGGACGGTCGGTTAGGTTGGGGACCCTTCGCGGGTCCAGGTGAGGAGGCAGCTGTGGGCGGAACGATCGGGCAACCGCCGGACGGTGCCGGAGCCGCCACGCCGCAGCCGGCGCGGGTGGCCGGCCGCGCGCTGGTCACCGGGGCGACCGCGGGCATCGGCGCGGCCTTCGCCCGCCGGCTCGCGGCCGACGGCAGCCACCTGGTGCTGGTGGCCCGGGACGAGCGCCGGCTGGCGGACCTCGCGGCCGAGTTGACCGACCGGTACGGCGTCCCGGTCGACGTGCTGCCGGCCGATCTGGCCACCGACGACGGGTGCGCGTCGGTGGAGGACCGGCTCCGCGCCGACGACGATCCGGTCGACCTGCTGGTCAACAACGCCGGGACCAGTCTCAACCGGAGCTTCGTCCGGTCCACCGTCGCCGACGAGGAACGGTTGCTCCGGCTCAACGTCCACGCGGTCATGCGACTGACTCTCGCGGCCCTGCCGGGCATGACGCGCCGACGGCACGGGGCAGTGATAAATGTCTCTTCGGTCGCGGGCTTCGCGGCGGTGCAGCCTGGGTCGACGTACTCCGCGAGCAAGGCGTGGGTGACCAACTTCAGCGAATCGGTGGGCGCCTCCGTGCGCCCCGCCGGCGTGCGGGTGATGGCGCTGTGCCCGGGCTACACCCGGACCGAGTTCCACGACCGGGCCGGCATCAACATGTCGAAGACGCCGGGCTGGATGTGGTTGCGGGCCGACGACGTCGTCCGGGACGCCCTGCGTGACCTGCGGCGGAACCGGTCGGTGAGCGTTCCGGACTGGCGCTACAAGGCCGCGGTCTTCGCCCTGCGGCACGCCCCGCGCCGGCTGATCCAGGCGGTGTCGCCCGACTCCCGCGGCCGGGACCGGGGCAACCGGACCTGACCGCACGGCGCCGCCTCCGTCCCGGCTCGTGGGACATCGGGCCGCCGGGCCGGCGTCACCGAACGCACCGTCGATCCACCCCGGCGGGTACGTAGAGTGATCGACAATTGACGGCTCTGGTTGCCTGGAGAACGTTCGGCGTCACATAGGGCAGGGTCGTTCAACTAACTCACAGGCTGAAGCAGTACTCTTGGCGACCATGGGGGACCACGACGACCTGCGTAAATTCATCACTGACCTAGCTGTCGTACACGGTCGCGTAGTGCTGTCCTCGGGTCGGGAGGCGGACTGGTACGTCGATCTACGCCGGGTGACGCTTCATCACGCGGCGGCACCATTGGTGGGGCGGGTGCTGCTCGACCTGACCGCGGACTGGGAGTACGACGCGGTCGGTGGGTTGACCCTGGGCGCGGATCCGGTCGCCGCCGCGATGCTGCACGCGGCGTCCGCGCTCCCGCGTCGGCTGGACGCATTCGTGGTGCGGAAGGCCGAGAAGTCACATGGCCTCCAACGTCGCGTCGAAGGGCCGGACGTGGCCGGCCGTCGGGTGCTGGCCGTGGAGGACACCTCGACGACGGGTGGCAGCGTGCTGACCGCCGTCCATGCCTTACGGGAGGCCGGGGCGGATGTGGTCGGTGTCGCAGTTATTGTTGATCGAGGTGCCGGCGAGGCGGTTCGGGCCGCCGGTTTGCCGTACCGGGCGGCCTATACGTTGGCTGACCTCGGCCTTGTGGCGTAAAAATTTGCCGATTCGTATCTGCTGATATGCAGCCGGGTCGATGCTGCTGGTGGAAGGATGGATTACGTGGGAACTGCCTTGGCCGAAATGACAATGCCTCAGATCTCGCCGCTTGCCGGCGAGCCAATCGAACGCGCCGACGCCGAACGGCTCGCGGGGGTCCTCAAGGCCCTCGCCGATCCGGCTCGACTGCGGCTGCTCAGCCTCATCCAGTCGGCTCCGGAGGGCGAGGCGTGCGTCTGCGACCTCACCGCGCCGCTCGGACTGTCTCAGCCGACTGTCAGCCACCATCTGCGCATCCTCACCGAGGCCGGCTTGCTGGAGCGGGAGAAGCGCGGTGTGTGGGCCTACTACCGGCTGGTGCCGACCGCGATCGCGACGATCGCGGATCTGCTGACCCCGCCTCGTAAGCGCGCCACCAAGAAGGCTCGCTGACCGACGCGTTCCCGGTCCGTACGGCCGACTCGTCGGACGTACGGACCGGGACCGTGGGCACCGACCGACCGACCCGGTCGGTGAGTGCTTGGCGTCCTCGCGCCGCCCCTGTGCCGCCCGTCCCGGACGGCGCCGGTACGACCCTGCCTCGAAGGGCCGGATCCCGCCCGGGATCCGGCCCTTCGGCGCGTCCGGCTTCCGGGGATCAGCGGGCGTCCGGCCGCCGGTGCCGCGGTCCGGTCCCGTCGTCGTCGCCGTCCATGGCTTCCTTGGCGGCCTCCACCGCGCCGGCCGCGCCCGACGCCGCCACCACCGCCAGCGCCTCCGCCCGCCGACGGGCCCGCCGGTCGCGGAGGAACTCGAAGAAGATCGGCAGCACCGAGATCACGACGATCAGCGCCACCACCGGCAGGATGTACCGGTCGATCTTGTCGCCGATCGCCTTGTAGATCCGGTCGGCGAGCAGGTAACCGACCAGGATGATGCCGTCGGTCCAGAGGATGGCCCCGACGATGTTCCAGAGCAGGAACTGCCGGGCGGGCATGCCGAGCACGCCGGCCACCGGGTTGAGGAAGGTCCGCACGATCGGGATGAACCGGGCCAGCACCACGGCCTTGGCCGGGCCGAACTTCTGGAAGTAGTACTCGGCCTTCTCCACGTACTCCCGTTTGAACAGGCGCGAGTCCGGCCGGTCGAACATCCGGCGGCCGTACCGGGCGCCGAGCAGGTGCCCGAGCTGGGCGCCGAGGATGGCGCAGACCGGGGCGCCGATCAGCAGGCCGATCAGCGACAGCCGGGTGCCGTTGCCGAAGATCGCGTCCGCCACCGGCGACGCGGCCACCCCGGCCAGGAAGAGCAGCGAGTCGCCCGGGAAGAAGAAGCCCACCAGGAGCCCGGTCTCGGCGAACAGGATCGCCCAGACCCCCACCAGCCCGAACGTCTGGAGCAGATCCTTCGGATCCAGCGGGTTCAGGGCGAGGCTGTCGGAGAGGGCTCTGGTCTTCTCGGCTGTGTCCACGGCCACAAAGGGTACCGGGGCCGGTTGACGAGCCGTACGGGACTTGGGTGGGGGACGCAATGTTTCGGCGGTCCCGATCCGTCTACCGGTCATGAGGCGGTGGAGGTGAGGGTGACCTACGAAGAGTTCGTCGGCGTCCGGCTGAGCGCGTTCCTGCGCTACGCGTTGATGTTGACCGGCGATCCGCACCAGGCCGAGGACCTGGTCCAGGAGACGATGGTGCGGGCCCAGCTCAACTGGAGACGGATCCGCGGTTCCGACTCACCCGACCGGTACGTCCGCCGGATGATCACCAACCAATACATCGACTGGCGTCGGGGTTCCTGGTTGAAGCGGGTGCTGCTGCGGGCCGAGTTGGACGAGTCGTCGGCCATACATGGCGACCATGCCCAGCGCGCCGCGGAGCGGGACCAGATCTGGTCCCTGTTGGCCCGGCTGCCTCGCCGGCAGCGCGCGGCGCTGGTGCTGCGCTTCTACGAGGACCTGCCCGACGCGGAGATCGCCGGGGTGCTCGACTGCCCGGTCGGGACCGTCCGGTCGCTCATCTCCCGCGCACTGACCACGCTGCGAGCCCAGGTGATGGAGGTCGTTCAATGATCGAGGACGAACTGCGGGCCACCTTCGCCCGACACGAACAACTCGTCCCGGCGGCCGGCCCGGTGCGCTCGGCCATCGACCGGCTGGTCGTCCGCCGTCGCCGCCGTCGGCTGGCGATCCGGACCACCGGCGCCGCGCTGGCCGTACTGGTCGCGGCGGGCGTACCGGTGGTCGGTCGGCAACTGACCACGGCGCCGCCGGTGGGGCCGGCGCCGGCCGGGTCGGCGCCGGCCGACGGGCCGCTGAACGTGCTGATCCTCGGCGCCGAGGGCTCGGCCGCGAGCGGCTACCGGGCCGATTCGGTGATCGTCGCGCACCTTCCCCGCGGCCGGGACCGGGTCTTCCTCGTGGCGCTGCCCCGGGACCTGTGGGTGGCGGACATCCCCGGCTCCGGTGCGGGCAAGCTCAACACCGTGCTCATGGCCGGCGGCCGGGCCGGCGGCGGACCGGACCTGGCGGCGGGGGCGCGGCTGGCGGCGCGGACCGTGACCGGCGTGACCGGCGTGCCGATCGACGGCACCGCCGTGCTGACCTTCGCCGGCCTGCGGAACGTCACCGACGCGGTCGGCGGGGTGCCGGTGTGCCTGCCGCAGACCGTCCGGTCGCGACACACCGACCGGAGGTTCCCGGCCGGCTGCCAGCGACTGGACGGCCGGGCCGCCCTGGACCTGCTCCGCCAGCGGTACGACCTGCCGGACGGCGGGATGGACCGGGACCGCAACGCCCAACGGTTCGCCGCCGGGCTGCTGCACCAGGTGACCGGCACCGATCTGCACTCCGACCCGATACGGCTGGCGGCGCTGGTCCGGGCGGCCGGCGCCGGGCTCGTCGTCGACGGTCTGTCGATGTCCGAACTGCTGGCCCTGCTGCCCGGTCTCGGTCGGGCCGAGCCGGTGGGAATCGGCTGGCGGCTGTCCGACACGAGAGACGAGAACGGCGGCCTGCGGCTGGATCCCGCCGTCAGCCGCAGCCTGTTCGACGCGATCCGCGGCGACGCCGTCGCCGGCTGGGCGGCGACGCACCGGAGGAACGTCACCGACCTGGACTGATCCCGGCGACGAGGCCCGGCGGGCGGAACCGCCAACCGGGCCGCCGGAGTCTCAGCGGTCGTACTCGTCCTCCAGACCGACCACCCGGGCCTGTTCCATCGCGTCCCAGTCGTCGACCTCGAGGCCCCGGTGCGGGTCGGCGTCCCCGTCGGAGTTCGGGTCCGCCAAAGTCGCCTGCTCCTGGGCGTCGTCCGCCGGGGCCTCCGGGTCACGCTCGTCCGGGGTCAGGTGGTCGCCGGGCTGGAAATCCTCACCGGGCTGGCTCACCGTCGTCTCCCTCCACCGTCCGTCGGTTGCGCCTGTCATCACCGTACGGGCTGAGCACGCGGCCCGCCGGTCGACTCTCCTGCCCGATCCGGGCCGACCCAAACGGCGTGTCCCCCGGAAAGGTCCACGATCGGGCGGTGCCGATGCCAGGATGGGACCGTGGCCTTCGTCGTCCGGCTGGTGATCAACGCGATCGCGTTGTGGATCACCACCCTGGTGGTGTCCGGTATCGAGGTGAGCGGCCGGTCCGCGGGCGTCACCGCGCTGACCCTGCTGGCCGTCGCGTTGATCTTCGGCGTCGTCAACGCGGTGCTCAAGCCGATCATCCGGGTGCTGGGCTGCGTGTTCTACGTGCTCACCCTGGGCCTGTTCGCGCTGGTCGTCAACGCCCTGCTGTTCCTGCTGGTCGGCTGGATCGCCGACCAGTTCAACCTGCCGTTCCGGGTGGCCGGCTTCTGGCCGGCCTTCTGGGGCGCCATCGTGATGGCGGTGGTGAGCTGGCTGATCAGCCTGGTCGTCCCGGACCGGGGTGAGGACCGTTGACCGGTCGGTCGGCGGGGCCCGGCACGGTCGGGTCGGTGGGACCGGGACAGGTCGGGTGCGGCGCCGCGGACGCGCTGCGGGATACTGCCCGCGGAGGACAGCGCGGTCCGGCGCCCCCACGGAAGTCAGTGGCCCGCGTGGCCGTGAGCGGTTAGTTAAGGAGCGTTTGAGATGCCCATCGCTTCCCCCGAGGTCTACGCCGAGATGCTCGACCGGGCCAAGGCCGGCCGGTACGCGTACCCGGCGATCAACGTGACGTCGTCGCAGACCCTCAACGCCGCGCTGCGCGGCTTCGCCGAGGCGGAGAGCGACGGCATCATCCAGGTGTCCACCGGTGGCGCCGAGTACCTCTCCGGTCCGACGGTCAAGGACATGGTCACCGGGGCGACCGCCTTCGCCGCGTACGCCCGCGAGGTGGCGAAGAACTACGACGTCAACATCGCGCTGCACACCGACCACTGCCCCAAGGACAAGCTGGAGAAGTTCGTCCGGCCGTTGATGGAGCTCTCCAGGCAGCGGGTGGCCCGGGGCGAGGAGCCGCTGTTCCAGTCGCACATGTGGGACGGCTCCGCGGTGCCGGTGGCGGAGAACCTGGAGATCGCCGGGGAGCTGCTGGACCGCGCCGCCGAGGCGCACGTCGTCCTGGAGATCGAGGTCGGCGTGGTCGGCGGCGAGGAGGACGGCGTCGAGAACGCGATCAACGACAAGCTCTACACCACCGTCTCGGACGGCCTGCAGATGGTCGACGCGCTGGGGCTCGGCGAGAAGGGCCGTTACATGGCGGCGCTGACCTTCGGGAACGTGCACGGCGTCTACAAGCCGGGCAACGTCAAGCTGCGCCCCTCGGTGCTCAACGAGATCCAGGAGGCGGTCGGCGCCAAGTACGGCAAGGAGAAGCCGCTCAGCCTGGTCTTCCACGGCGGGTCCGGTTCGCTGCTGGAGGAGATCCGCGAGGCGCTGGACTACGGCGTGGTGAAGATGAACATCGACACCGACACCCAGTACGCCTTCACCCGCCCGGTCGCCGACCACATGTTCCGCAACTACGACGGCGTGCTGAAGGTCGACGGCGAGGTCGGCAACAAGAAGATGTACGACCCGCGGGTGTGGGGCAAGCAGGCCGAGGCGGGCCTGGCCCAGCGCGTGGTCGAGGCGTGCGAGCACCTGCGCTCCACCGGCACCACGATGGCCAAGTAACCCGGAACCGGCGCCACCACGGCGGCCGGCGGACCCGCCAGGCGGGTACGCCGGCCGCCGTGTCCGCGTCGCCGGCCGGGCGGCGGCCGCGACCGTCAGCCCCGGTCAGCCCCGGTCAGCCCCGCTCAGCCGGCGGTGAGCAGGGCCACCGCCTCGGTCACGTCGTCGGTGAGGTGGATCGACCCGGACAGGTCACCGACCGGCGACAACGCCAGCAACGGGCGCAGCAGGGCCTCGATCGGCAACGTCTCGGTCCAGTAGGCACGGCCCAGGAAGACGTATGCGCCGCTGGCGCCGTCGGTGTTGTAGAAGGTCTTGGTGACCGCCTGGAAGATCTCCTGCACCGTGCCGGCCTGACCGGGCGCGAACACGATCCCGCCCCGGGACAGCCGCAGGATGGTGTCCTCGCGGATCGCGTTGGAGAAGTACTTCGCGATCCGACCGGCGAACAGGTTCGCCGGTTCGTGCCCGTACAGCCAGGTCGGGATGGCCAGGCCGCCCCGGCGGGCCCAGTTCGATCCGTCGGCGCCGGCCGGGGCGTCGCCGGACCGGGCCCGGGGCGGTCCGGTCCGACCGGTCGCCACCGGGCCGAACTCCTCCCGTACCCGCAGCGCCACCGCGGTGTACGGGTCGTGGTCGGCAAACCGCGGCGCGGTGGCCAGCAGATCGACGGCCGCGGTCAGGTCCTCCGCCGACCGGCCGGACAGGTACGCGCCCAGGTTCGCGGCCTCCATCACGCCCGGGCCGCCGCCGGTGACCACCAGCCGGTCGGCCCGGGCGAGTTCCCGGCCGAGCACGGCGGCCACCCGGTACGGCACCGATCCGCGCGGTACCGCGTGCCCGCCCATCACTCCGATCACCGAACCCGGACCGTGCTCGGCCGACCAGGCGCCGGTGGCGTCGGCCAGGGCGTTGTCGATGCCGTGGTCGTGCAGCCGCTGGGCGAGCGCCTCCCGGACCTCGGGCAACGCCCCGCCGTGGGTGCGGAAGTGGCGGTACACGACGGTGTCGTACATCGTGCCGAAGCCACCCGCGGCGAACCCGGCGGACAGGTCCTCGGCGGTGTACAGCCGGGGCGGGTGGGTCGGGTAGGGCAGATCGGTGAACGGCGGGACGACGTGCGCGCCCCGGCGGACCACCTCGGCCTCGATCTCCCGGCTGGCGAACCGGCAGCCGAGGAAGAGGGTTCCGGCGAGGTCGACGGCGGACAGATCCGGGACCGGGTCGACGTCGAGCCGCAGCCCCTGGACGGTCAACCCGGACAGGCTGCCGGACCGGAGCCGCAGGTCCAGTTCGGCGTGGGACTCGATCTCCAACGGCGTGGTGTCGTGCGGTTCGAGGACGTCTGCGGGTGGTGGAGTCGGCACGCCCGACATCCTGCCTCGCGCCGGCAACCCCCCCGGTCACCGGCCGCTCGCGTGACGAATACCTCCGCCGTTCAGCCAGCATCTACCCGTACTTCCCTCGCCATCAGGGGGTTGTGCGGGTTGAATGGGCCGATGCAGAACCTCTTGCCCGAACCGCCGGCCACCCTCCTGCCCGCCGACGAGGACGCCGAAGCCGTCCTCATCGAGGCGGCGGAGCTGGACACCGACGACGCGTACGCCTCGGTCGCCGCGCGGTTCCCGACTTCGAGCGCGGCGTGGGGCGCGCTGGCCGCCCGGGCCATCGGCGCGGGCCAGGTGATCCCGGCGTACGCCTACGCCCGCACCGGCTACCACCGCGGACTGGACCAGCTGCGTCGCAGCGGCTGGAAGGGGCACGGTCCGGTGCCCTGGACGCACGGCCCGAACCAGGGCTTCCTGCGCTGCCTGTACGTGTTGTCCCGGGCCGCCGGTGAGATCGGCGAGTCCGACGAGGCGGCCCGCTGCGCCCAGTTCCTCCGCGACTGCGACCCGCAGGCCGCGGACGCCCTGGCCGGCAGCTGACCGACCCGGTGTCGACCTGGGCGACCGGCACCCGGGCGACCGGCGGCGGGACGCCGGGGGACCCTAGAGTCCCTCGGCGACCGCCGCCGCGATCTTCAGCCAGGCGTCCCGGGCGGCCGAGCTGAGCTGGCCGTACCGGATCGGTTCGCCGGTGTCGATCAACCGCTCGTACGGGGCAAGCAGGACCGCCCGGGTACGCGCGGCGAAGTGCTGCTGGATGGCCGGTAGATCGATCTCCTTGCGGGACGGCGGCATCGACACCACGGTGACCGCCTGCCGGACCAGCCGTTGCCGGCCGCTCTGCTCCAGGTGGTCCAGCATCCGGGCGGCGGTCTCAGCGGAGTCGTTACGGGCCGACATGGTGATCACCAACTGGTCGGTCGCGTCGATCGCGGCCTGCCAGTTCTGCGCCCGGACGTTGTTGCCGGTGTCGACGAAGATCAGCTTGTAGAACCGGCTGACCACCTCACGGATCTCCGCGAAGGCGTACGCGGTGAGCATCTCGCCGCCGGTCGCCGACTCGTCCGACGCCAGCACGTCGAACATCCCCTCGCCCTGCGAGCGGACGTACTGGGACAGGTCGCCGATCCGGCCGTGGGCGCCCTGGAACTGGGGCAGGTCGCGCAGCAGGTCACGCACCGTACGGGAGTGGAAGTCCTGCTGGGCGCGCATCCCCAGGGTGCCCTGCGTCTCGTTGTTGTCCCAGGCCAGGACGTACCCGCCGCGGCGCTGCCCGAAGGTCATCGCCAGCAGCAGGATGGCCACCGTCTTGCCTGCGCCGCCCTTCGGGTTGACCACGGTCACCTGGCGCAGTCCGCCGAAGTTGCGACGGACCGTCTCGATTTCCTTCCGGACGTCCTGCTCGTACTGGCTGGGAGCGATCCGGATCAGGCCCCGGGTGGTCTTGTTCACCGCCGCCCGCAGCCCCATCGTGGCGATCGGCTCGGCCGGCCGGGCGGCCCGGCGGCGGGCGAACTCGTCGGCGGTCGGGGCCGCCGTGTCCGGGTTCCAGGGCTGGTCGGGGTAGCCCGCGTCCGGTGGCGGCATCCGGACCACGCCCGGCGCCTCCGGCTGTCCGGCCGGTCCGGGCCCACCGTCCGGTCCCGGCGGTGGTTGCGGCCCGTCCGGCGCCGGCACCCAGGGCGGGACGGCCGCGGTGGCCGGGTCCGGCCACGGTGGCGGCTCGGGCGTCCAGGCCGGCGTCGCTCCCCAGTACGACCCGGCCTCCTCCGCCGGGTACGGACCCCCCTGGTCGACGGGCTCATCGGGCCCTTCCGACGGCGTCCAGCCCGGGAAGTCGTCCGGCCCCGGCTGCGGTCCGGGTGGGTAGCCCGGCGCCCAGCCGCCCGGCTGGCCGGCATCCGGGGCTGGTGGCTGGTCGGGCGCGTTCGGCGGGAGGTAACCCGGCCCGCCGTACGGTGGCTGGTCGCCCGCGTTGGGCGGCGGATAACCCGGTCCGCCCTGGTCGGGGTAGCCGGCTGCATGCGGTGGTGGGTAGCCGGGCCCGCCCTGGCCGGGGTGGCCGGCTGTGTGCGGTGGTGGGTAGCCCGGTCCGCCCTGGTCGGGGTGGCCGGGTGCGTGTGGTGGTGGGTAGCCGGGTCCGCCCTGGTCGGGGTGGCCGGGTGCGTGTGGTGGTGGGTAGCCCGGTCCGCCCTGGTCGGGGTGGCCGGGTGCGTGCGGTGGTGGGTAGCCCGGTCCGCCGTACGCCGGATAGCCGCCCGGCCCCTGAGCAGGTACGCCCGGCGGTGGGCCGTAGCCCGGGCCGCCCGGGGGTGGGTACCCGCCCCCGATGCCCGGCGGCGCCCAGTCAGGTCCGTCGGTCGGTGCCCGCTCGCCCCAGCCCGGTCCGGTCGGTTGCGGGCTGCCCGGTCCGGTCGGTGGGGTGTGCCCACCCGGCGGTGCCCAGCCCGGTCCGGCTGGTTGCGGGTGCCCCGGTCCGGTCGGCGGTGCCCAGCCCGGTTCGCCGGGTGGCTGCTGGTGCGGGTACCCGGCCGGACCCGGCGCGAACACCGGCCCGGCCTGGTGCGGTTCACCCGGCGGCAGGCCCGGCTGCTGACCCGGCATCCCGGGCGCGGTGAACGGCGCCCCAGCGGGTGGCGGGTACACCGGTTCCGTGCCGGCCGACGGTCCGGTGGCCGGTGCCGCGGGTGGGAACACCGGTGCGGTGCCGGCAGGTGGCTGGCCGGGGAAGTCCGACCCGCCGGTGCCGGCGGGCGGCACCGGGCGGGCCCGTCCGATCGGTGCCGGGCCGGCCGGTCGGCCCGGGCCGTGGCCGGGCCGCGCCGACGGGCCGCCGACCGGGCCGGCGCCGGTGTCCGGCTCCGCCGGGCCGCGCTGCAGGGGCTGCGCCCAGGGGGACTCCGACCCGCCCGGTGCGGCCGGCCGGCCGTTCGGCGGGGTGGCGGACCGGGGGCCCGGGACGGTTCCGGCCGGTCCGGCATCCGCGCCGGCCGGTGGGCCGTTGCCGCCGACGGGGGCGGCGTCCGCCCCGTCCGACCCGGCCCCGGGCGGGACCGCCCGCTCCGCCGGCCCGGTCGGCCGGTCCTCGGGTCGGGCGGGACGGCTCTCGGGTCGGGTCGTCCGGTCGTCCGGTCCGGCGAGCGGGGCCACCTCCGAGCCGGGCGTCGCGTCCATCGTGAACGGCCGGTCGAAATCCGCCGTGTGGTCCGTCCCGCCCCCGACGGTCGCGCCACTTGGGGTCGGCGGGCCGGCCGGCTCCTCCGTCGACGCGGCCGGTGGCCGCACCGGATTCTGCGGCCAGGCGAACTGCGGCGGTACCGGTGCTGAAGAGCCGTCAGGTCGGGACGTGCCGGGAACGTCCGCGGCTGGCCCGTCCGCCCCCGCGCCGCCCTCCCGGGTGCCGGGGACGATCTCCTCCGGTGGCCAGAACGGCTCGTCGTCCCGCTGCGGCACGCCAGCCCCCTGCCCCGGCGGATCGACCCGGCCGGAATAGTCGTTCACCACTGGAACCTCCCCCTCTTCCGCCGAGGATAGGCGCCTGGATCAGCCCTGGCCGGTTTCGGGCGCCGGTCGGCCGGAACGCGGGCGATCAGACCAGGTAGACGGCCCAGGCACCGGGTTCGATCCACCACGACCGTTTGCGGGTGAGTTCGCCCCGTACGCCGTCGTCGAGGTAGTCCACCCGGTCCTCCCGCGGGGTCACCGCCACCGCCCGGCCGCGGGCCCGGCGGACCTCGATGCGGACCCGCTTGCGACCCCACCCGGAGCGGGCCAGCACGGGCACCGCGACCGCCACGTCCAGTACGCCGTCGGCCGGGTCGACCGAGGCCAGCAACGGGACCCCGTCCACCACGGCATAGCCGGCCGCGTTGGCCACCACGCAACCGATCAGCGGTTCCTCGCCGGCGGACAGCACGTGGTCGTCCACCTCCACCCGGCCCCGCCACGGCCGGGGCTGGCCGGCCTCGTCCGCGCCGCCCACCACCGCGCCGTCCAGCGTGACCGAGCCACCGTCGTTGCGCAGCAGGTCGAGCCGGCGTACCCGACCGTCCAGGACGGCCCGCGCCACCTCGGCCGGGTCGCGTGGCAGGCCCAGCCGACCGGCCAGGTCACCCGGCGTCGGCCGCTCGCCGGCGCCGGCGAGGGCCGGATCGAGCGGCAGTACGCCGATCGCCGGCAGATCCGGCACGGTGCGGTTGCCGGCCAGGTCGTCCGGTCGGCGGCTGGGCGGCGGGGCGTACCGGCGAACCAGCCGACGCAACACGGCGCGTAACTGACCGTCACTGGCGGTAGCCACCACGAGTCGGGTCTTGCCGTCGACGTCCGGCCAGGCCAACCCGTCCGGGCGCGGTGGCCCGTCCAGCCGGGCCAGTACAGCGTCGATCTCCGCGTCCGACCGGGCGGTGACCGTCTCGACCCGCGCACCACCCGCCGTCAGCGCGTCCGCACAGGTCAGCACCGGTACCCGGGGCGACTCGGCACAACTGTCGGCGGTCGCGGCCGTACCGCCACAGCATCCGCCGCTGCCGCCGCAGCCTGCCGCGCCCTCGCGTTCCGGGCCGAGGGTGAGCAGCACCACGTCGTACACCTGGGTGGCCTCCTGCCTTTCTCACCACGGCCGCTACGGGCCGGTCGTCACTAGTTGTTAGCCTGACACCTCGGGCTCGCCGAACGGTCGCCACCTGCGCACCCGAGCCCCCCTGGAGGGTTGGATATGCCAGCGATCGTGCTCATCGGGGCACAGTGGGGCGACGAGGGCAAGGGCAAGGTTACCGACCTCCTCGCCGACCGGGTCGACTACGTCGTCCGGTACTCCGGCGGCAACAACGCCGGTCACACCGTCATCACCCCGGACGGGCAGAAGTACGCCCTGCACCTCATGCCGTCGGGCGCGCTCTCCCCGAGCGCGATGATCATCATCGGCAACGGTGTGGTGGTGGACCCGAAGGTGTTGCTCTCCGAGATCGACGGACTGGCCGAGCGGGGCGTCGACGTCTCCCGCCTGCGGATCTCCGGCGACGCCCACCTGATCATGCCGCACCACCGGGCGCTGGACCGGGTGGTGGAGCGCTACCTCGGCTCGTCCCGGATCGGCACCACCGGCCGCGGCATCGGCCCGGCGTACGGCGACAAGGTCGCCCGGATGGGCATCCGGCTGCAGGACCTGCTCGACCCGGGCATCCTGCGCAAGAAGCTGGAACTGGTGCTCCGGGAGAAGAACCAGATCCTGTTCAAGGTCTACAACCGCAAGGCGCTGGACGTCGACGCGGTGACCGAGGAGTACCTGGAGTACGCGGAGCGGCTGCGCCCGTACATCGCCGAGACCCGGGCCATGCTCTGGGACGCCCTGGACCGTGGCGAGACGGTACTGATGGAGGGCGCCCAGGCCACCATGCTCGACATGGACCACGGCACGTATCCGTTCGTCACCTCCTCGAACCCGACCGCGGGTGGGGCGTGCGTCGGCGCCGGCATCCCGCCGACCGCGATCACCCGGGTGATCGGCGTCAGCAAGGCGTACGCCACCCGGGTGGGCGCGGGGCCGTTCCCGACCGAGCTCTTCGACGCCAACGGCGAGCACCTGCGCAAGATCGGCGCCGAGTACGGCACCACCACCGGCCGGGAGCGCCGGTGCGGCTGGTTCGACGCCGTCGTCGCCCGGTACGCCTCCCGGCTCAACGGCATCACCGACCTGGTCATCACCAAGCTGGACGTGCTCACCGGCCTGGAGAAGGTGCCGATCTGTGTCGGCTACGAGATCAACGGCAAGCGGATCGACGACATGCCGATGAGCCAGACCGACTTCCACCACGCCCGGCCGGTCTACGAGGAGTTGGACGGCTGGTGGGAGGACATCTCCAAGGCCCGCACCGAGGAGGACCTCCCGGCCAACGCCCGGGCCTACATCGCCCGCATCGAGGACCTCTGCCGCACCCGGGTCAGCGTCGTAGGCGTGGGCCCCGGCCGCGAGGAGAACGTGGTCCGGCATTCGCTGCTCTGAGCCGGGAGGTAATGGCCGGCCTGGTGTCTGTTCGGTACCTGCGAGATGCCCCCGGTATGTCTGTCCGATATGGACGACATGCCACCTTTTTGCTGCCTAGTGTTTGTCTGGCACTTTCAGCCATTTGATTCACGTGGGGCAGCACGCTCCGCTTCATCGATCTAACGTTTGGTTGAACTTGGCGGTGGCCGCGGTAGGACAAGTACCGCGGCCACCTCGACCCGACGAAAGGATCTTGGATGAGCGCGACGGGCCTGAAGGCGAGACTAGCGCAGGTCGCCACGGCGACCTTATTGGCTACAACGGCAGCACTGGTGGTCCAACCAGTTGCCGCCCAAGCGGCGGACACCTGCTACACGGGCGCCTTCTGCTGGTACTACCTGACCAATCAGAGCAGTACCCGAGGATCTCAGACGCAGTACACGAGCGGATGGGCCCGGATGTCCTCGCTGGTGGACAACAGCGAATCGAGCTACAACGCGCAGTACGCCGACTCTCACTGTGTCGGCCAGGGAAGGCCGTACGTGTATCTCTCCGACACCTATCTGTCGGCGCGGACGACGGCGCTGGTGGCGATCTCGCAGGGAGAGAAGAAGAATACCTTCAATCCGATTGGTACTGACAACGGTTCGAAGAACATGAACAATCTCTTCAATGACATCTGGAACGCCTGTCGGTAATAATGCTTGCCGAGTCCGTAGCGGCCGATGGCTGCTACGGACTCGGTAACAGTCCGATCATGTACACCGTCGGGAGAGAATGTGCGCAGAAGTATGCGGGTGGCCTCGGTTCTCACTGGACTGCTACTGGCAACTGCTTGTAGCAGCAGCGGAGACCGTCAAGCGCCCCAGCCGGCAGGTGAGAAGCCACCTTCGCTGGCGCCGTTGGCGGGCGGGGAGCCCCCACTTGACGCGTCCATCGTCTCAGCCGCCGACCCTCGCAAGGTGTCGGCACCTCTGGCAACCTACGTGCAGGAGGACGGAAGGGCCCGAGTCGTTAGCCGTGCCCGGATGCTGGTCGGTGATCGATGCATGCGGGAGTTTGGGTTCACGCCAGAGCCCGGATGGAAGCCGGAGGGCGCCGTTCCCAGGGACATCACCGCTCGATACGGCCTCTGGGACGAGGCGCGGGCAGCGGATTTTGGCTACCTTCCGGCAGAGGTCAACGACGGGAACAGTGGTCCGATCAGATTCGTAGGTGCGGACGCCAACAGCGTGTACTTCGGTCAGGTCGAGAGCTACCAGGGGAAACCGGTGCCAGCCGGCGGTTGTACCAATAAGGAGTTCGAGGCCGTGTTCGGGCCGAAAGGTTCCCTCCAAGTGGACGGACACCTCCAGGTAAATCTTGATCAGGAGGCGATCACAAGGGCGACCCAGGACAGTCGGGTCGTTCCCTTGCTGGCGTCGTGGCGGGCGTGTATGAAGTCGGCGGGTTGGGACTACAAGACGCCGCAGGAGCCGTTCGATCACTGGTCGACCCGTCGGGGTGCGGACAAGACGCGCGCGGTGGTCAGTGACGAGGAGAAGCGCAGCGCACTGGCCGACGTCGGCTGCAAGAAGTCGACAGGGTTGCTCGGGACCTGGTTGGCCGCCGACATCGCGTATCAGAAGGTGCTCGTGGAACGGAACGCGGAGCAGTTGAGGGCCTACATGAAGGCGCTCGACACGGTCGCGCAGCGAGCGAACAAGATCATTGCGGAAGGGTGACCGCCCCGATCTGGCGGCAGGAGTGGGAGACGGCGGAGGTGCCCTCCGAGCCGGCCGTCGACCATCCGACGCTGACGGCGCCCGTCGCCGGTGGTGTTCCGTCCGAGGTGACGCCGGCGCCGCTCGTACGCCGCCGCCGCAGGCTTCTCGCGGTGGTCGCCGGCGCGGTGTTGCTCGCCGTCGCCGGTGCCGTCTCGCCGATGCTGATCAAGTCCCCGCAGCAGGTCGCCGCCGAGGCGCAACCGCCGCCGCGCAGCATCCTCACCGCGCCGGTCGAGCAACGGGTGCTCAGAGACACGGTGATTCTGCGGGGCGAGGTGGGACCGTTGCAGTCCTTCTCCGTCACCCCCGGCGTCCGCGGTGACGGCAAGGCCGTCGTCACGGCGGTGAAGGCCCGGCAGGGCGATCGGATCTCGGCTGGCACCGTGGTGCTGGAGGTAGGCGCCCGGCCGCTGATTGTGCTACCCGGCTCCACTCCGGCCTTTCGGGACCTGAAACCGGGTGCTGACGGCAAGGACGTGGCCCAGTTGCAGTCGGCCCTGGACCGGATGGGCTTCCGGACCGGTGACCGGGCAGGCTTCTTCGGTGCGGGCACCAAACGGGCGCTGACCAGGTTCTACGACAGCAAGGGATATCGGCCACTTCCGGTCAGTGACAACGACCAGAAACAGGTAGACGACGCCCGCCGGCAGGTTGTGGCCGGTGAGCGCGCGGTGACGGACGCACGCGATGCCCAAACCGCCCTGGCCCGCGACGCAAACGCGAGCGGTCAGCAGAAGAGGGAGGCGGCCAAGGCGCTCAGCCGGGCTCGGGAAGACCTGGTAGCGGCCCGCCAGCAGCTCGACGAGATCACCCAGGTCACCGGACCGATGCTTCCGCAGGGCGAGTACGCCTTCCTGCCGTCCTTTCCTGCCCGGATCGACGCGCTGAAGGCGGTGGTGGGCGCGGAGGTGGCAACACCGCTGGTGACGTTCTCCGCAGGTCCGCTCGTCGTCAAGGGCGTCCTCACCGAGGCGCAACGCGTCTCCTGCAAACCAGGGCAGAAGGTCGAGATTGCCGGCGACGGCGACCTGGCGGCGAAAGGTGAGGTCACCTCGATCGGTGGACAGGCCGTCCAGCCGTCAGCGGATGACAAGGGGGCCGCGCCGCAGCCGTCGGGCGTACCGGTTGTCGTCACGCCGGTTGCCCCGCTCGAAACCCGGGCCAGCGGGCAGAACGTGCGACTGACCATCGAGACCGCGTCGAGCGGCGGTAGTGAACTGGTGGTGCCGGTGTCGGCGATCTATGCCGGTGCGGACGGTGCGACCTACGTGACCAGACGTAGCGGCGATGGTGAGGAGAGTCAGGTCAGTGTGGAGCCGGGCATGAGCGCGCAGGGCTTGGTGGCGATCACGGTACGGTCGGGGAGCCTCCAAGCTGGCGACCTGGTGACCGTCGGGTCGGGATGAGCGATTCTCCGGCCGCGCCGCTCGTCGAGCTTCGACGAGTGGCCCTTACCTATCCCGGTCCGCCGCCGGTGCCGGCGCTGCGCAGCACGGATCTCGTCATCCGGCACGGTGAATACCTGACGGTGGTAGGCCGTTCCGGATCCGGCAAGTCGACTTTGCTGAACGTCCTCGGGCTCATCGACCGCCCGACCGTCGGCTCCTACTTATTCGAGGGGGTCGACACCGGTACTATGCGGGAGACCCGGCGTACCTCGCTCCGGGCGCGGCGGATCGGCCTGGTCTTTCAGGCGTTCCACCTGCTACCGCACCGCACGGCCGAGGAGAACGTCGCGATCGGGCTGCTCTACCGCGGCCTGCCCGCCGGCCGCAGGCGTGAACAGGCGCGGGATGCGTTGGCCCGAGTTGGACTCGCTCACCGATCGAACGCCACCCCGTCGCAGCTTTCCGGCGGCGAACGGCAGCGGGTGGCGATCGCCCGGGCGTTGGTCGTCCGGCCGGCCCTGCTGCTCTGCGACGAGCCCACCGGGAACCTGGACACGGCCACCGCGGAGAGCGTCCTGCGGTTGATCGCCGAACTGCACGGGTCGGGGCTGACCGTTGTCATGATCACGCATGACCGCGGGGTGGCTGAACGGGCACAACGGCAGGTTTCGATCACCGACGGGAGGTTGACCGAGTTGACGTCGGAGGTGGTCCCGTGAGGATGTGGCGAGATCCGGACGCGAGTCGACTGCGCGCCGTCGACCTGGCGGGCGAATCCATCGCGGGAATACTGCAGCGGCCGAGCCGGACCGCGATGACGTTGGTCGGCATCGTGCTCGGGATCGGTGCGTTCGTGGCGGTGCTCGGCATCACCTCCAGCGCGACCGGCCAGATCAGCAAACAGTTCACCGAGATCGTGGCCACCGAGGTGACCGTCGAGGACCTGACGGTCAATGATCCGAATGTCGAACAGACGGCCTTTCCCGTCGATGCCGAAGCGCGCATCCTGGCCGTCAACGGAGTGCGATACGCCGGCACGTACTGGACGATCCCGGCGAGCCGGATGGGTGGTGTCACCGGCGTGCCGTTGCCCGGCACCCAGCCGGACGCCACGATCCCGGTGGTGGCGACGTCACCCGGCCTGGCCGACGCGGTGCGGGCGCACCTGGTCCAGGGCCGCGCCTTCGATCCGGTGCTGAACGGGCGGGGCGAACGGGTGGCGGTGCTCGGTGGCGTCGTCGCGCGTCAACTCGGCATCACCCGTCTCGACATCCGCCCGGTGGTCGTGGTCGACGGCATTCCGGTGACCGTGATCGGCATCGTCGACCGGGTGGACCGTCACCCGGAACTCCTCGCGGCGGTCTGGGTGCCTCGCGGCACCGCGGAACGTTACTGGGCAGGCCCCGCTGACCCGGGTCAGCCGCCACGCATGATCATCGACACCCGACTCGGCGCCGCGGCCGTGGTCGCCCAGCAGGCTCCGCTCGCGCTGCGACCCGACGTTCCCGACAGCCTCAAGGCCATCGCGCCGCCCGACCCGCGTGAACTGCGTGACCGGGTGGATACCCAGTTGTCCGCGTTGTTCCTCGTGCTGGCGGCGATCAGCCTGCTGGTCGGCGCGGTCGGGATCGCCAACACCACGTTGGTGGCGGTCCTGGAAAGGGTGCCCGAGATCGGTCTACGTCGCGCTCTCGGTGCGCAGCGTCGCCACGTCGCCGCACAGTTCTTGGCCGAGAGCACCTTCCTCGGCACCATCGGCGGCCTGATGGCCGCCGGTATCGGTGTCGCCGTCGTGGTCGCGGTGGCCGTCAGTCAGGAGTGGACTCCCGCCCTCGAACCGTGGACGGTGGTGGCGGCGCCGGTCGTGGGCGGCGTGACGGGTCTCGTCTCGGGGCTCTACCCAGCGATCCGGGCGAGCCGGATCGAGCCGGTCGCGGCATTGCGGCACTGACCCGCCCGGTCTGGACAGCCGGCTCGCCGGGCGCGACGGCGCGTAGGATCGGCGTTCGTGCGCGTACTTCTTGTGGGTGGTGGCGGGCGGGAGCATGCGCTCGCGCTCGGGTTGGCTTCGGATTCCGCCGTCGAGCGGGTGATCGCGGCGCCGGGGAATCCGGGCATCGCCGAGGTCGCCGAACTGCGTGCCGTCGACCCCGTCGATCCGCAGGCGGTGGCGGCGCTGGCCGTGGAGACCGCCGCGGACCTGGTGGTGATCGGGCCGGAGGCGCCGCTGGTGGCCGGGGTCGCCGACGCGGTACGCGCCAAGGGCATCCCGGTCTTCGGCCCGTCCGCCGAGGCGGCCCGGCTGGAGGGCTCCAAGGCGTTCGCCAAGGAGATCATGACGGCGGCCGGCGTGCCCACCGCGCGGGCGTACGCCTGCCTCGACGCGGCCGACACCGATCGGGCGCTGGCCGAGTTCGGACCGCCGTACGTGGTGAAGAACGACGGACTGGCGGCGGGCAAGGGCGTGGTGGTCACCGACGACCGGGCCGAGGCCGCGCGGCACGCCGCGGAGTGCGGCCGGGTGGTCGTCGAGGAGTACCTCTCCGGGCCGGAGGTCTCGCTCTTCGTCGTCACCGACGGCGAGGCGGCGCTGCCGCTGCTGCCGGCGCAGGACTTCAAGCGGATCGGCGACGGCGACGCCGGCCCGAACACCGGCGGGATGGGCGCCTACGCGCCGCTGCCGTGGGCGCCGGCGACCCTGGTGGACGACGTCATGGCGTCGGTGGTGCACCCCACCCTGGCCGAGTTGCGTCGGCGCGGCACGCCGTTCGTGGGGCTGCTCTACGTCGGTCTGGCGATCACCGCCGACGGCCCAAGGGTGATCGAGTTCAACGCCCGGTTCGGTGATCCGGAGACCCAGGCCGTACTGGCGTTGTTGGCCACGCCGCTGGCCGGCCTGCTGCGGGCGGCCGCCACCGGGACGCTGGCCGCGCACCCGCCGTTGCGCTGGCGCGACGGTGCCGCCGTGACCGTGGTGGTGGCCTCGGCCGGCTATCCCGCTTCGGCCCGCACCGGAGATGTGATCACCGGCGCCGACCGGCCGGGTGTCATCCACGCCGGCACCGCCCGCCGGGCGGCCGACGGCGCGCTGGTCTCCGCCGGCGGTCGGGTGCTCAGCGCCACCGCCACGGGGGCGGACCTGACCGCCGCCCGGGACGCCGCCTACGCCCTGGTGGACGGGATCGGACTGGCCGGCTCGCAGCACCGGCGCGACATCGCGCTGGCCGCCGCCGAGGGCCGGATCCGGCTGCCCGGCTGACCCGCGCGCCGGCCTAATCCGGTCGCGGCCGGCTGGCGCGGCGGCCATCCTCGGTGGCATGCGAATCAGGGAAGCGACCCCGGACGACTGGCCGGCCATCTGGCCGTTCCTGCGGCGCATCGTCGCCGCGGGGGAGACGTACGCCTACGACCCGGACATCACCGAGGAACGGGCCCGGGAGATCTGGATGCTCGCGCCGCCGGCCCGGACCCTGGTCGCCGTCGACGAGGACGGGACCGTCGTCGGGTCGGCCAAGATGAACCCCAACCAGATGGGCCCCGGCGCGCACGTCGGCAGTGCCAGCTTCATGGTCGACCCGGACCGCGCCGGCCGGGGGATCGGCCGGGCGCTCGGCGAGTACGTCGTCGAGCAGTGCCGCCGGGACGGCTACCGGGCGATCCAGTTCAACGCCGTGGTGGAGACGAACACCCGGGCGGTGGCGTTGTGGAAGTCGCTCGGCTTCGAGGTCCTGGCGACCGTGCCGGAGGCGTTCCGTCACCCGACGCACGGCTACGTCGGCCTGCACGTCATGTACCGCCGGCTGTCAACTACCCGCCCATGAAGTGGGTGGGCTTGTGGGTCTCTTCCCCCGCTGGCTGCGGGGTCAGGCCACGTGTGGTCGGTTGACTGCGCCCCAGCCTTCGACGCCGCGTTGGGCGATGTTGAGGGCTGCGTTGTGGTCGGCGTGGGCAACGACCCCGCACGACCGGCAGGTGAAGGTTTCCTGGTCGGGGCGGTTGCGTTTGTCGCGGTGTCCGCACCGGTTGCAGGTTTGGGAGGTGTACCGGGGATCCACCTGGACCAGTGGTATGCCGGCTCGGCGGGCTTTGTAGGTCAGGAAGGTGCCGAGTTGGTGGAACGACCATGAGTG
>NZ_JBHSBN010000027.1:0-82480 GCF_042650605.1 Micromonospora zhanjiangensis
GGAGTCGTAGGCGATGTTGGCGATGCCCATGTCCACGCCGAGAAACCCGTCTGGGTCGATCAGTTCGGGTTCGGGCACGTCGATGGTGGCGTACAGGAACCACATGCCGTCGCGGTGTACCAGGTCGCACTCGCCGACCGGCAGGCTCGCGACGGCTTTGACCTGGTCGGGTGAGCCGGTGAAGGCAACACTTTTGACTCTGCCGTCGACCGTCCAGATCGACACGGTCCGGGCGTCGTGCTGCCAGGACAGCATCCGGGCGTCGTACGGCTGCGCGGCGTCCCACCGGAAGCTGATCGGGTTGGCCTCGACCCTGCGGCGGCGCCTGCTGCCGGGTTTGCCGTACCGGCCGGCCCGCAGGTTTGCCGCGAGGGTCGCGTACGCGTCGCACACCTTCTTGATCACGTGCTGGGCGGCCTGCGCGCCGAGAGCGTAGTTGGTCTTGATGCCCTGGTAGGTGTGCTTGCGCAGGTCGTAGTTGCGGTAGCAGTCGATCTGGCGGGCCGTCGCGGCGACCTCACAGGCGGCGGTGTTGCAGGCGCGCAGGGTGGACTCGAGTGCCGACGCCTGCTGCGGCGTCGGCAGGAGTTTCACCTGCACGACCAGCTTCACGCCGATCACCGTACCGAAGACCCACGACACCCGATGGACACCAGACCCAGACGTACGACGCGGGAAGAGTGTCCTCCACAACCTGCACGCACACGTGGTCTTCGCCACCACATACCGGCGTGACGCACTCACCGGCCAGATCCTCACCCGATGCAACGAGATCACGCGGGTCACTGCCCGGCGACTGCGACAAGAACACGACGCACACCTACCCCGCTACCTGCGGGGCGGCCACCCGTGGTCGCCGTCGTACTTCGCCGGATCATGCGACGGCCCACCCCTCACCGCCGTCCACGACTACATCGACAACCAGAAATATCCCAATTCGTGACGACGTTCCTCCCAGCCCTAAACAGCCGGAGTTCCCGCCTTATGGACTTCGGAAGCGGGCCGGCCCGGGAGGGCGGGGCCGCAGAAGGGCGACCCCGGCCTCCCGGGCCGAGGTGGTCAGCGCAGGGCGAAGGCCGCGTCGATGATGGCGTCGACGATCGGCGGCCGGCCGTCGAGCTTGGCGTCGGTCGAGGTCACCGAGTACGTCAGCCGGAACCGCCCGTCCCGGCTCGCCGCCACGGCGGCCAGGTAGCCGAACCGGGAGCCGGTCTTGATCCAGAGCACCTCGCCGGTCGGCAGCGGATACGCGGTAAGCCCGGCGCTGTAGTGGGCCGGCCCGCCGTCCACGTCGTGCACCGCCGGCAGTGTGAACATCTCCTCGAGCTGCGGCTGCGGCACCACCCGGCCGGCGAACAGCGCGGCCAGGAAGGCGTCCAGGTCGGCGGTGCTGGAGATGACGTTCCCGGCCGCCGGGGTGAAGGTCTGGCTCCACACGGTCGCGTCGACCAGTTCGGTCCGGCCGTCCCGGTCCACCGCCTGGTAGCCGTGCACGTGCCGACCGCGGATCGTCGGGTCGTCGCCGGGCGCGTAGGTGTCCCGCAGGCCGAGCGGCCGGGCGATCCGCCGGTCCAGCTCACGGGCGTACGAGTGGCCGGTGACCCGCTCGATCAGCAGGCCCGCGACGATCGGTCCCATGTTGCTGTAGCGCTGCTTCTCGCCGGGCTCGAACAGGCGCGGGTTGCGCAGGGCCGTCCGGACGATCTGCTCCGGGGTCCACCGGTCGTACCGGTGGGCGAGCTGCCACTCGATGTTGTCGGCGGCGGGCAGGTCGGGGTCGGGCAGCCCGTTGGTGTGGTTGAGCAGTTGGCGGACCGTCACGGTCGGGTAGTCGGCGGGCAGCAGGCCGGGCAGGTAGCGCCGCACCGGACCGTCGAGGTCGACCCGGCCCTCGGCGGCCAGTTGCAGCACCATCGCGGCGGTGAAGACCTTGGTCACGCTGCCGATCCGGAACCGGGCGTCCGGCGGTACCGGTCGGCCGGTACGCAGGTCGGCGACGCCGGAGGCGCCGGTCCAACAGCCGGCGGTGGTGACGATCCGGACCTGGGCGCTGGTCGCGGTCGCGGTGGGCAGTCCGGCGATCGCCTGCCGCATCGGGGCCGGGTCGAGGCTGCCGGGCCGGCAGGTCCGGTCCAGCCGGACGGCCGCGGCCGACCCCGCCCCGGCACGACCGGCCGCGGTGGCGGCGGGCGCGCCGACCCCGGTGACCAGTACGCCGCCCAGTGCGATCAGGGCGAGTAACCGGCTGGCATTTGTGATCTTCTTGGTCCCCATGGGGACACCCTGCCGGCCGGTCGATCCGAGCGGCATCCGGCGGATTCCCCGACCGGACCCGGCACCCGTCCACCTAGGGGGCTCGCCGGCCGGATCAGGGTTGGTGCCGGGGCAGGTCGCGGGCGACGATCTTGCCGGTCGCGTTGCGGGGCAGGAACGGCAGGAAGATGACGTCCCGGGGCACCGAGAAGCGCGCCCGGTACCTGCGGACGTACTCGCGGACGGCCTCGGCGTCGAGCTGCTCGCCCGGGTGCAGGACGAGGTACGCGGCGAGCCGCTGGCCGTACTCGTGGTCCGGTACGCCGATCACGGCGACCTCGCGTACCTGGGGCAGCTCCGCGAGCAGGTTCTCCACCTCGGACGGGAACACGTTCTCGCCGCCGGAGACGATCATGTCGTCCTGTCGCCCGTCGACGAAGAGCAGGCCGTCCGGGTCGATGTGCCCGAGGTCACCGGTGTCCATCAGGCCGCCCTGGCTCTCCCGGCTGGTGCCCGACGTGTAGCCCTCGAACAGCATCTCGTTGCCGACGAAGATCCGCCCCACCTTGCCGGGCGGGACGGGGTTGCCGTACCGGTCGAGGATGGACAGTTGGGTGCCGTGCGGCGGGCGACCGGCCGTGGTGGGCGCCCGGCGCAGGTCGGCCGGGGTCGCGATGGACGCCCAGGACACCTCCGTCGAGCCGTACAGGTTGTAGACGACCTCGCCGTACAGGTCCATGAACCGGGTGGCCAGCGCGCCGGGCAGGGCGGACCCGCTCACCGCGGCCACCTTCAGCGGCGGACGGTCGGCCGGCGGTGGCACCTCCAGGATCCGCTGCAGCATCACCGGTACGGCGAACAGGACGGTGCACCGGTGCCGGGTCAGGGCCCGCAGGACGTCCGCGGGGTCGAACCGCCGTTGCAGCACCACGGTCGACCGCATGGCGAAGGCGAACTGCAGGGCCGCGTACCCCCAGGTGTGGAAGATCGGGGCGGCGATCATCATCCGGTCCCCGACGTGCAGCGGGATCCGGTCGATGATGGACGCCAGCGGGCCGAACCCGCCCGGGACGCGGCGTTGGGCGCCCTTCGGTACGCCGGTGGTGCCGGAGGTGAGCACGATGGTCCGACCGTCCCGGGGCGGCGGGGTCAGCTCGGTGTCCGGCGCCCCGGCCACCAGCTCCTCGTGGCCCCGCTCGTCGACTCGGCGTACGTCCGCCGGCAGGCCGACCATCCGGTCGGTGAACTCGGTGTCGTGGATGACCACCCCGAGCTGTTGCTCCTCCGCGACGACGGCGAGCTGGGCGCCGGACAGACCGGTGTTGATCAGCACACTGTCGGCGCCGAGCAGGGCGATGGCGACGATCGCCTCGATCAGGCCGCAGTGGTTACGGGCCAGCACGCCGACCCGGTCACCGGACCGTACGCCGTGGGTCCGCTGGAGCGACCGGGCCAACCGCTCGGACCGGGTGAGCAGCAACTGGTAGCTGATCTCGCCGTACTGTTCGTCCACCAGGGCGATCCGGTCGGGATCGCGGGCGGCGGCCTGGCGCAGCTCCCCGGCCAGGTTGAAACCCCACCGGCGCAGGGCGTTGAGCTGGGAGACGAGTCGGATCGGCGACCCGGGCTTGAGCATCCCGCGACGGGTCAACGTGGCGACCATGAACGGCAGTTCCACGACTGACGCCCTTTCTGCTGGTCCGACGACCGGTCCGGTCCGGCGACCCGGTGTCGCCGGATCGCGGACCGGACCGGTCGTCCGGGGCGGCCCTGGTGGGGCCGCCGGGTTCCCCTTCCCGCTCCGTCTATCGGAATCGCTGATCAGAACGTTTCACGCCGGGCACGAACCGGTCGAGGAAAACCGGTCAGCGGATCTGGGTGCCGGAGACGGCCCGGGCGATGACCAGCCGCTGGATCTCCGACGTTCCCTCGAAGATGGTGTAGATCTTCGAGTCCCGGTACCACCGCTCGACCGGGTGTTCGCGCAGGAAACCGGCGCCGCCGAGGATCTGCACCGCCTTCTCGGTGACCGCGACGGCCACCTCGCCGGCCTTGAGCTTGGACATCGAACCCTCGCCCGCGGTGAACGGGCGGTTGTTGCGACCCATCCAGGCGGCCCGCCAGACCAGCAGTCGGGCGGCGTCGATCTCCATCTTCATGTCGGCCAGCGCGAAGGCGATCCCCTGGTTCTCGATGATCGGCCGGCCGAACTGGACCCGCCCCTTGGCGTATTCGAGGGCGTACTCGTAGGCGGCCCGGGCGATGCCGATCGCCTGTGCGCCCACGGTGGGTCGGGACAGCTCGAAGGTCCGCATGGCGGCCTGTGAGCTGGCCCGCTGGCCGGACCGGGCCCGGTCCAGCCGCTCCAGCAGGGCGTCCCGGCCGCCGAGCAGGCAGCTGCCCGGCAGGCGTACGTCGTCGAGGAAGATGTCGGCGGTGTGCGAGGCGCGCAGGCCGAGCTTCTTGAGCTTCTTCGTGGCGTTCAGGCCGGGGGTGCCCGGGGGTACCACGAACGCGGCCTGGCCGCGGGAGCCGAGGGACGGCTCCACCGACGCGGTGACCACGTGCACGCCGGCGATGCCGCCGTTGGTGGCGTACGCCTTCTGCCCGCTCAGCACCCACTCGTCGGTGGCCTCGTGGTAGACCGCCCGGGTCCGCATCGCGCCGACGTCCGAGCCGGCCTCCGGTTCGGTGGTGCAGAACGCGGCCACGGCCGGGGAGTCGATGCTGCCGAAACACTGCGGCACCCACTCGACGAGCTGGTCCGGCGTGCCGGAACCGTAGATCGCCGCGACCGCGAGCGAGGTGCCGAAGATGGCCATGCCGATGCCGGCGTCGCCCCAGAAGAGCTCCTCGCTGGCGATGGGCAGGGACAGCCCGGTGGGATCGGCCCAGCAGTTGGCGACGAACTCGAAACCGTACAGGCCGATCTTGGCCGCCTCCTGGATCACCGGCCAGGGGGTTTCCTCGCGGGCGTCCCAGTCGGCCGCGGCCGGGCGCACGACATCGGCGGCGAAGCCGTGCACCCAGTCCCGCAGGTCCCGCTGTTCCTCGTTCAGGTCTAGCGAGAACTCAGTCATGTCAGGCCTTGGGGATGTCGAACAGGTTGGCGATGTTCGCGGCCAGGCCGAGGTCGCCCTTGGCCTTGAGCTTGCCGGTCATGAACATCATCACCGGGTTGGCGCTGCCCGAGACGATCTTGAGGAACTCGACCGGGCCCATGGTCAGCGCGAGCTTGGGGTCGTGCTCGGGGGTCTCCGAGACGCGGCAGGTGCCGTTGTCGATGACCACCTCGTAGGTGTCGGTGCCGCCGTCCGGGCGTCCGGTGATGTTCCAGTGGATGACCGCGTTCGTGGAGCCGGCGCGATCGGCGCGGAACAGTGACGGCATGCGACCGAAGACCTCGCTGAGGATCTTGCCGCGGGCGTCGCCGGACATCACTTCGGCGATCTTGTCGTCCGGGGTGGACTTGACGAGCTGGGCGAACTGCTTGGGATCGACCGAGGCGAAATTGGCCGGATCGAAGTCAGTCATGAGCCATACCTTCCGGAGCGGCAGACGTAGTAGGTTACTGATGCGTAACCTTACGCACGGGTAGATAAGGTGGCAAGGGTGTCGACCACGCCAGCGTTCAAGCGCCTCCCGCGCGCCGTCCGTGAGCAGCAGATGCTCGACGCCGCCGTCCGGGTCTTCTCCCGGCGCGGCTTCCACGCGGCCAGCATGGACGAGATCGCCGACGACGCCGGCATCTCCAAGCCGATGGTCTACGCGTACCTGGGTGCCAAGGAGGAGGTGTTCATCGCCTGCCTGCACCGGGAGGGGACCAGGCTGATGGAGGCCATCGCCGCGGTCGTCGACCCCGACCTGCCGCCGGACGAGCAACTCTGGCGCGGGCTGCGGGCCTTCTTCGGCTTCGTCGGCGCGCACCGGGACGGCTGGGCGGTGCTCTACCGGCAGGCCCGTGGCGAACAGCCGTTCGCCGGCCAGCTCGCCCAGATGCGTACCCGGATGGTCGAGGTGGTCGCCGGGATGCTCGGCCGGGCGACCGCCGCCGAGGGCCGCGAGGTCCCGGCCACCGAGCTGGACGTCATGGCGTACGCCCTGGTCGGCGCGACCGAGTCGCTGGCCGACTGGTTGGCCGACCACCCGGAGGCCGACCCGGAGCGGACCGCCACCCGGATGATGAACGTCGCCTGGCTCGGCGCCGCCGAGTTACTCCGCGGCAACACCTGGCACCCGAGCGGTTGACCTGAACCTCGGTTGAGGTTGCAACCTGGTCCGGCGAACAGCGTTCGAGGATCGGGGGACGGCGTGCGGGCGGTGTGGCTGACGGCATTCGGTGGACCGGAGGTGCTGGTCGCGGGGGACGCGCCGGACCCGGTTCCGGGCCCTGGGCAGGTCGTGGTCGAGGTCGCGTTCGTGAACATCACCTTCGTGGAGACCCAGTTCCGGGCGACCGGTTTCGGGCCGTTCACCGGCGAGCTGCCGATGATCCCCGGCAACGGGGTGGGCGGCACGGTGGTCACCGCCGGTCCCGGGGTCGACCCGGCCGTCGTCGGCCGCCGGGTGGTCACCAGCACCGGCGGCTCCGGCGGGTACGCCGAGCGGGTCGCCGTACCCGCGGCCGGGCTCTTCGAGGTGACCGCCGGCCTGGACCTCGACACTGCGGTCGCGGTGCTCGCCGACGGCCGTACCGCGACGATGCTGGTGGCCGCGGCCGGTCTGCGCCCCGGCGAGCGGGTGTTGGTGGAGGCGGCGGCCGGTGGCGTGGGCACGCTGCTGGTGCAGTTGGCCCGGGCGGCCGGTGCGACGGTGGTGGGCGCGGCCGGTGGCCCGCGCAAGGGGCAACTGGTCCGCGATCTGCGGGCCGACCTGGTGGTCGACTACGCGGACCCCGATTGGACCGATCGGGTGCGGGCCGGAACAGGCGGCGTGGACGTGGTCTTCGACGGGGTCGGCGGGAACATCGGTCGAGCCGCCTTCGAGCTGCTGGACAAGGGCGGCCGGATGCTCAGCTACGGGCTGGCCAGTGGCGAGTGGGCGGGCATTCCGGAGGAGACGGCGGCGGCGCGCGAGGTCACGGTGCTCCGGCCGACACCGACACCGGAGCAACTGCGCGCCCACACGGAGAGCGCGCTGACCGAGGCCGCCGCCGGCCGCCTGCGCCCGGTGATCGGGCAGCGGTTCCCGCTGGACCGGGCCGCCGACGCGCACGCCGCGATCGGCTCCCGCTCCACCCTCGGAAAAACCCTCCTGGTCGTCGGCACGGCAGGACGGTGAACCCCGCGATCAGCAGCAGCGCCTCCCACTCGTTGGTGCTCGCCTGAATGGTCGTGTTCGCCACGGCCAAGGCGGAAGCGGGAACAACGATCATCAGTTCTCCGGCATCCGCCCTGTTCAAGAGGCTGAAGACGGGCGGATGGGCCTTGTGGAGGGCGATGATCGCGGAAGCGTCGAAGACGCGTGGCCTCCGCGGCTGCCCGGCCGGGGCGGCTGGATCGGTCACCGTAACGACTACGATCATCCCGTATCCTGATCAGCACGCTTTCGATCTCGGAGAGAACTCCGATCGTGTTGCCGGACAGGGGAACCCGAAGGTGGGACACCGGGCGGGGTCGGGTCATCAACTACGGCGCTCCGGACAGTGCGCGTCCGAGCGCAACGATTCTGTTGCACCACGGATGCCTCGTCGTGCTGACACGAGCCGACACAGAGGTAGCCGTTCCGGGGGTCGATCTGCAGTGACCAGCCACCCGGGAACGGTACGCTCACGGCCGCCACCAGGGCCGCGAGTAGAGATCGCCATTTCTTGACGCCGTGGGAGGCCGCTGTTTGGTGGAATTTCCATTCTTCGACATTCGGGCGTGCCGTTCCGGTTCGACGGTGCCGAGGGTGAGGGGTCATGGCCGTCGCTCCTGTTCAACGCCGACCCCGAGTGGACGGGCGTCGGGCGCGCCATCTGCGCTGCTGATTGAACGGTAGGGAGCCGGGTGGATCCCGGGAAGATCGATTGCAAGCGCCCTTGTGAGTTGCAACGGCGGTGTTGCGGGACGATCCAGATGGTGCCGGGTTCAATTTTGCGAGACCGGACGAGTGATAGTGAATGAGGATTGATTCATTGGGCTGTCGGCGCGGGTGAACCGATCATTGCGGAAACAACAAACCGGAGATCCTCAGCGAAGGTGACGTTAAGTGGTATCGAATTCACAGTACGTCGCATGGTTGCTACGGGTGAATCGTCGGCATTGCCTGGATCCCAAATTGCGGTCCGGAAAGGGTTTTGCCCAGGTGTACCGGCGGGACGGCGCACGCCCTCTCGCGGCGTCGCACATCACCAGGTGGGAAAACGGCGAGCTGACGCTGAAGCGGTCGACGGTACGCCGATACGAGCACCTACTCGGACTGCCGCCCGACTCCATCATGTCCGTCAGTGACTCCGTGACCCATCTGCTGGCCAATGCCGACACCCCACTGCGGCAGGGCTCGGTCGCTGATCCGGACAGTCAACTCGATCGCCTGTACGACCTGCTCGGACGGGCCGAGACGCCCGGTGCGATGAGTGGTCCGGCGTGGGGTGAGTTGACCGAAATCATCGCCGCCCGACCGCATCTGGTGCCGTACCCACCTCGTCTCTGGCAGACGCTCAGCGAGCAACTGCTCAATGAACTGGTCCTCGCCGAGGGGATCGCCTGGACGCAGCGTCAGTCGGCCATCAGTCGACTGCTCCAACATCCGGTCGGAGCTCGGTACGCGATCGCCACCTGTATCGCGCTCGCCGAGGATCAGTCCTCGGCCGCGGTGATCGAGCCGTTGTCTCTGCTGGACGCCAGCGGCCTGCCGGCGGCGAACCGCTACGTCCTGCAACAGATGGAACATCCCAGCAGCGGACGGGCACGGTTCGGGGCGATGTTGGCGGCTGTCCAGAAGGTGCGACGGGGACATTTCCTACCGGTCGAGCTACCGCGACTGGCGGTGATCATCGCGGAGTCGCTGGACGACGGAACCGTTGGGCAGGCCGAACGCCTGCTCGCGATTGAGGGGGCACGCACACTGCTTCGACGGCTGAGCCCGGACGCGAGGGTGCGGTTGTGCCGGCGGCTACCAGCATTGGCGGCCGCATACGACCGGCCGGACGTGGACCCGGCGACCACGGTGGCCAGCCGGCGGGTCGCGGCGCAGGCGCAGGCGCTGCTGCATGAGAAGCCCGGTCCGCCGGACGAGATCCTTTCCACGGCAATCTGGGAGGCGGTGTACGGCGGCAACCCGGACCGTCGACTGGCCGCCGCCTTGTTGCTCCAGGTTTCTCCGTACCGGGAGCCGGTGGGCCGGCTGTTGGTGGCCGACCTGAAGGAAGGGCTGGGCACGAGGGCCGGGGCGGCGTCCGCCAGCACCGTGTTCGAGACCCTGACCCGGATGGGGGTCGACAGCCACCGGCCACTGATCCGGGAGGTGCTCACCGGGCCGGGATTCGACGCGAAGGTCCGGCACGCGGCCGCTTGGGCCACGCCGCACTGCGCCGGCCGGCAATCCGCACCGGCCTGGCGGCGCATCCTCGCCGCCCAGCGCTCGACCTGGCACCGGGCACCCGGCGGGCTCGGCGAGCATACGTTGACCGGCATCATCTACGGCATCGGCACCGACGGGCACCGGGACCTGCTGACCGAGATCCGCGATTACTCCTGGCTACCTGCCTCGTCCCGAATCATGGCCGCCTGGATGCTGAACCACCGACCGCCCACGGTGTGAGCGGTACCTCGGAGGTCCAGCGGATCGGCTGGCCCGATCGCCCGCCGACGTCGCGATCGCCCGGTCGGGTTGCTCGGGTCGCCAGAAGCCGACCAGGGTGCCGCCGAGGTCAGACCACGGTGCCGGACAGGTGGGGTTTACCGGAGCGGGCGGCGTGTAGGGCGAACCTCCACGACCCGCCCTCGTCCGGCGCCGTCCGGGCCGCGCTGAAGGCGACCGTGGACGGCAGCGGCAGCGGCAGCTTGAAGGTCACGTCGACCGTGTGGGCGTCGGGCAGCCGGCCCTCCAGTGCGGCCAGGCAGCGGGCCTTGCTCCACATACCGTGCGCGATCGGGCGGGGGAAGCCGAGCAGCCGGGCGCCGATCCGGGAGGTGTGGATCGGGTTGTGGTCGCCGGAGACCCGGGCGTAGTCCGTACCGATGCGGGGCTCGACCCGCCAGTGGGCGGAAGCGGCCGGCGGCGCCGGCCGGTCACCCGCGCCGCGCCGCTCGCCGCCCGCGCCGGTGGGCTCCTTGCTCAGGTACGTCGAGACGCCGCGCCAGACCTCCGCCCCGTCGCAGGTGGCGGTGGCCACCACGTCGACCTGCCGACCCCGGTCGTGCGGGCGCAGGTCCTCGGCGCGCACGGTGAAGTCGAGGGTCTCCCCGGCCCGCACCGGGCGGGTCACGGTGATCCGGTTGGCCAGGTGCACCAGCCCCACCATCGGGAACGGGAAGTCCGGCGCGGTCATCAGCCGCAGCGCCAGCGGGAACACCATGATGTGCGGGTACGTCGTCGGCAGGACGTCGCCGAGCCGGAAACCGCAGACCCGGTCGTACGCGGCCAGGTGCGCCCGGTCGACGGTGACGCCGCGGACGGCCAGCTCGGTGTCGGGCAGTTCCCCGGCCCGGCGCCTGCCGCCCAGGCCGGGCACCATGCTCAGCGCCGCCCTGCGGTACAGCGGCCCGGCCGCCGGCATCCGGGGCAGCTCCATGACGGACATTGGCTGTTCTCCGTTCTCGATGTGGCCGGCGTTCCGATGTGGCCAGGACGCGGCGCCGGCTCAGGCGCCGAGCAGGCTCTGGCCGCAGACCCGGACGATGTTGCCGGTGATGCCGCCGGAGGCCGGGCTGGCGAACCAGGCGATGGTCTCCGCCACGTCCACCGGCAGGCCGCCCTGGGCCAGGCTGTTCATCCGCCGGCCCGCCTCGCGCAGCATGATCGGGATCCGGGCGGTCAGCCGGGTCTCGATGAAGCCGGGCGCCACCGCGTTGACCGTGATGTCCCGGTCGGCCAGCACCGGGGCCATCGACCGGACCAGGCCGATCACGCCGGCCTTGGAGGTGGCGTAGTTGGTCTGGCCGCGGTTGCCGGCGATGCCGGCGATCGAGGAGACGCCGATCAGTCGCCCGCCGGGCCGGATCAGGTCCCGCTCCAGCAGTACGTCGTTGATCCGTTCCTGGCTGGTGAGGTTGACCGACAGGACGGAGTCCCACCGCTCGGCGTCCATTCGGCCCAGGGTCTTGTCCCGAGTGATGCCGGCGTTGTGCACCACGACGTCGACCTGCCCGTGCCGGCCGGCGATGTGCTCGGCCAGCCGGTCCGGCGCCTTCTTGCCGGTCAGGTCGAGCTGCACGGCCTCGCCGCCGACGGCGTTGGCGACGGCGGCGAGTTCGGTGCCGGCGGCCGGGATGTCCAGCGCGATGACCGTGGCTCCGTCCCGGGCCAGCACCCGGGCCAGTTCGGCGCCGATGCCCCGGGCCGCCCCGGTGACCAGCGCGACCCGGCCGGCCAGTGGCCGGTCCCAGTCGTCCGGCGCGGTGGCCTTCCCGGGCCCGACCTCGATCACCTGGCCGGAGACGTACGCCGAGCGGCCGGAGAGCAGGAAGCGCAGCGTCGACTCCAGGCTGACCAGGGTGCCGTCGCCGGCCGGATCGGCGCCGGGTGCGACGTACACGAGTTGGGCGGTGCTGCCCCGGCCGAACTCCTTGCCGATGCTGCGGGTCAGACCCTCCAGCGCCCGCTGGGCGGTGGCCTCGCGCGGGCTGCCGCAGGATCCCGGCGGGGTGCCCAGCACGATCACCCGGCCGGACGGCCGCAGCGCCCGGGCCTGCGGATGGAAGAACTCCCAGAGGGCGTGCAGCTTCGTCGAGTCGGTGATCCCGGTCGCGTCGAAGACCAGCGCGGCGCCCTGCGGCGTCCGACCGGTGACCGGGTCGGCCCCGGCGGCGGCCGGGTCGCGCAGCTCGACGCCCATGCCGGTGAGCAGCGTGCCGACGGCGTCCCGGAGCCGGCCACCCGGTGCGGCGCCGAGCAGCACCGGGCCGTCGGTGACCGGGTCACCGGGCCGGTACCGGCGCAGGCGGGGCGGGTCGGGCAGGCCGAGCCGCTTGACGAGGGCCCGTCCGGGCCCGGAGTTGGCGAAGCTCGCGTACCGGTCGGTCATAGGCGTAGCCTACTGGCGAGTAGGTTGGACGCAAGCCCGAAATCAACCTGGAGGTGGCGGGATGGCGCAGGAAGTCCGGCGGGTCGCGGTCGTCGGGGGCAACCGGATCCCGTTCGCCCGTTCCAACGGTCGCTACGCCCACGCGTCCAACCAGGACATGCTCACGGCGGCGTTGGACGGCCTGGTGGCCCGGTTCGGCCTGGCCGGTGAGCGGCTCGGCGAGGTGGTGGCCGGGGCGGTGCTCAAGCACGCCCGGGACTTCAACCTGACCCGCGAGGTGGTGCTCGGCTCGAAACTCGACCCGCACACCCCGGCGTACGACATCCAGCAGGCCTGCGGCACCGGCCTGGAGGCCGCGATCCTGGTCGCCAACAAGATCGCCCTCGGCCAGATCGAGGTCGGCGTCGCCGGCGGTACGGACACCACCTCGGACGCCCCACTGGCACTCAACGAGGACCTGCGCCGGGCGCTGATCATGGTCAACAACGCGAAGACGCTGGGCGGCCGGCTGCGGGCGGCCATGATGATCCGGCCGTTGCAGCCGTTCAAGCCGGAGATCCCGCGCAACGCGGAACCGCGTACCGGGCTGTCGATGGGCGACCACGCGGCGGTCACGGCGCTGCGCTGGGGCGTCGACCGGCGGGCCCAGGACGAACTGGCCCTGGCGTCGCACCAGCGGCTCGCCGCGGCGTACCAGCGGGGCTTCTTCGACGACCTGGTCACGCCGTACCTGGGGTTGGAGCGGGATCAGAACCTGCGGCCGGACACCACGCTGGAGAAGCTGGGCTCGCTCAAGCCGGTCTTCGGCACCCGCGGCGCGGACGCCGACCGGGCCTCGATGACGGCCGGCAACTCGTCGCCGCTCACCGACGGCGCCTCCACCGTGCTGCTCGCCTCGCAGGACTGGGCCCGGCAGCGGAACCTGCCGGTCCTCGCCTGGTTCGCGCACTGCGAGACGGCCGCGGTCGACTTCGTCCACGGTGACGAGGGGCTGCTGATGGCGCCGACGTACGCGGTGCCACGGATGCTCGCCCGGGCCGGCCTGACCCTCCAGGACTTCGACTACTACGAGATCCATGAGGCGTTCGCCTCCCAGGTGTTGGCCACCCTGACCGCCTGGGAGTCGCCGGAGTTCTGCAAGGAGCGACTCGGCCTGGACGGGCCGCTGGGCGCGATCGACCGGTCGAAGCTCAACGTGAACGGCTCCTCGCTGGCGGCCGGGCACCCGTTCGCCGCCACCGGCGGCCGGATCGTGGCGACGCTGGCCAAGCTGCTCGCCGAGGGTGGCTCCGGGCGCGGCCTGATCTCGATCTGCGCGGCCGGCGGGCAGGGCGTCACGGCGATCCTGGAGCGGTGAGCGCGAGCGGGGCCGCGACAACAGCGGGGCTCAGCGGGCCGGTGACCGGTACGCCACGGCGTTGTCGGTCGCCGGTCCTAGACTCACCCACTGTGAGCGCCGCACCGCGTCGAGCCCCCGGCGACCTGCTGGTGCACCTGCGTCGGGCCCGCGACCACATCGACCGGCACTACACCGAGCCGTTGGACCTGGCGACGCTCGCCGCGGTCGCCGGGATCAGCAAGTTCCACTTCCAGCGGTTGTTCACCGTGACCTACGGCGTCTCGCCCGCCGCGCACCTGTCCCGGCGCCGGGTCGAGCGGGCCCAGGATCTGCTCCGGGCCACCAACCTCACCGTCACCGAGGTCTGCCACGCCGTCGGGTTCACCAGCCTCGGCTCGTTCAGCAGCCGGTTCCGGGAGGTGGTCGGCGAGTCGCCGAGCGAGTTCCAGCGCCGGTGGGCGGCGGCCGGTGCGCCGCACATCCCGGGCTGCTTCGTCTTCATGTGGGGCCTGGCCGAGCGGCGAAAGGGATCCGCAAGCGAGGAGAAGTCGCAGGTCAGCGGCGACTTTTAGGCTGCTCGCATGATTACCAACATCTCCATCGCCAGCGTTTTCGTCAAGGACGTCGATGCGTCCAAGGCGTTCTACATCGATGTTCTCGGGTTTGCCGAGCACACCGACATCACCCTCGGTGACTACCGCTGGTGCACCGTCAAGCACCCCAGCCAGCCGGAGTTGCAGGTGCACCTGACCATCCCCGGGCCGCCGATCTCGCCCGACATGGTGGCCGCGATCAACCGGGCCCAGGACGAGGGCGGCATGTTCGGCCTCGGCATGAACGTGGACGACTGTCGCAAGACCTGCGAGGACCTGCGGGCCAAGGGGGTCGATTTCGTCCAGGAGCCGGAGGACCGCCCGTACGGCGTGGAGGCCGTCGCCCGGGACAACTCGGGCAACTGGATGGTCCTGGTCGAGCCGCGGGAGTTCACCCCGGAGCCGCCGGCCTGACCCGGACCGGACCGGACCGCGCCGGGTCGGCGCCGCGCCGCGCCGCCGGCCCGCCGGGAAGCCGCCGACCGCCGGGACTCGGCCGGTCCGCTCGACGTGCGGGCCGGCCGGCCCGTGCGGGGCCGGGAACGCGGTACGGGAGAATGCCGGGGTGACCCAGCGCCCGCAGATCCCCAACGTGCTCGCCCACCGCTACGCGTCCCCGGAACTGGTCGCCCTCTGGTCGCCGGAGGAGAAGATCCGGATGGAACGCCGGTTGTGGCTCGCCGTCCTGCGCGCCCAGCGGGATCTCGGCGTGCCGGTGCCGGACGGCGTCGTCGAGGCGTACGAGCGGGTGCTGGACACCGTCGACCTGGCCTCGATCGCGGACCGCGAGCGGGTCACCCGGCACGACGTGAAGGCGCGGATCGAGGAGTTCAGCGCGCTGGCCGGGCACGAGCACGTGCACAAGGGCATGACCTCCCGCGACCTGACCGAGAACGTCGAGCAACTGCAGATCCGGGCCTCGTTGGAACTGGTCCGGGACCGGGTGGTGGCGACACTGGCCCGGCTGGGTCGGCTGGCGGCCGAACACGCCGACCTGGTGATGGCCGGCCGGTCGCACAACGTGGCGGCGCAGGCGACCACGCTGGGCAAGCGGTTCGCCTCGGCCGCCGAGGAGCTGCTCATCGCGTACGAGCGGCTGGTCGAGCTGATCGACCGCTACCCGCTGCGCGGCGTCAAGGGCCCGGTGGGTACGGCCGCCGACCAGCTCGACCTGTTCGACGGTGATCCGGACAAGGTGGCCGAGCTGGAGCGGCGGGTCGCCGCGCACCTGGGCTTCCGGCGGGTGCTGCACAGCGTCGGTCAGGTCTACCCGCGCTCGCTGGACCTGGACGTGGTGGCCGCGCTGGCGCAGACCGCCGCCGCGCCGTCCTCGCTGGCCACCACGATCCGGCTGATGGTCGGCCAGGAGTTGGCCACCGAGGGCTTCCGGCCGGGCCAGGTCGGCTCCAGCGCCATGCCGCACAAGATGAACACCCGGTCCAGCGAGCGGGTCAACGGCTTCGCGGTGATCCTGCGGGGCTACCTGTCGATGGTCGGCGAACTCGCCGGCGACCAGTGGAACGAGGGCGACGTGTCCTGTTCGGTGGTCCGCCGGGTGGCACTGCCGGACGCCTTCTTCGCCGCCGACGGGCTGTTCCAGACCTTCCTCACCGTGCTGGACGAGTTCGGCGCGTACCCGGCGGTCATCGCCCGGGAGCTGGACCGCTACCTCCCCTTCCTGGCCACCACGAAGATCCTGGTCGGCGCGGTCCGCCGGGGGGTCGGCCGGGAGCAGGCCCACGAGGCGATCAAGGAACACGCGGTCGCCGTCGCGTTGGGCATGCGGGAGAAGGGGCTGACCGACAACGACCTGTTCGACCGGCTGGCCGGGGACACCCGGCTGGGGCTGTCCCGGGGCGAGATCGACGCGCTGGTGGCCGACCGTACGGCCTTCGTCGGCGCGGCGGGCGCCCAGGTTCGCGCGGTGGTGGACCGGATCGCCGAGGTCCTGGCCGCGCACCCGGAAGCCGCCGCCTACCACCCGGAACCGATCCTCTGACCGGCGCGCGCGGCGGACGGACTCACGACCCCCGGGTGGGGGTTTCGCCCGCGGTGCGCAGGGTGGGGCCGGTGGGCGGTTCGGCGATGGCGCCGGAGTCGACCGGCTCCGCGCCGTGCGCCGTCTCGGCCGCCATCAGCGGTTGGTCCGGCGGGACGAGCGCGGGGCTCTGGTAGACGACCACCGCGGTGCCGTACGCGCAGACCTCCATCCACATCTCGCCCACCTCGCGGTGCTCGAACCGCATGCCGAGCACCGCGTTGGCGCCGAGCCGGCGGGCCTCCTCACCCAGCCGGGCCACCGCGTCGGTACGCCACCGGGTCAGGTTCTCCGGCGCCGCCGGGTCGTACGCGCCGCCGCGCAGGTTCTTCACCCCCTCGCGGTAGGGGTTGCGGGTACGGGCCTGGGAGGACACGACCTGGCCGAGGATCTGCCGGATTTCGTATCCAGGGAGACTGTCCGTCGTCACGACCAGCATGATGTTGATGCTGGCAGAGCGGGACCGGCGGCAATGCGAGGAGTGTTCACATCAGCGGATGCTGCGAAACGGTACGGCGGGGACGAGCGGGATGACAGCGGTCCTGGTCGCCCTGACCGCCTTCGTGCTGACCGTGCCGGTGGAACTGCCGGACAAGACCTTCGTGGCCACCCTGGTGCTCAGCACGCGTTACCCCGCGCTGCCGGTCTGGCTCGGCGTCATCGCCGCGTTCTTCGTCCAGTGCCTGGTCGCGGTGGCCGCCGGGGCCCTGCTGAGCAGGTTGCCCCGGCAGCCGGTGGCGCTGCTCGCCGCCGGGCTGTTCGCGATCGGCGCGGTGCTGCTGGTCCGCGGGGCGCGGCAGGCCGACGTCGCCGGGGCGGAGAACGAGCGGGAGTACGCCGACAAGGTGGCCGTGGGCCGCCGCGGCTGGCGGGCCGCCGGGGCCAGCTTCCTGGTGCTGTTCACCGCCGAGTGGGGCGACCTGTCGCAGTTGCTCACCGCCGGCCTGGTGGCCAGCGGCCGACCGGCGGTCCCGGTCTTCGTCGGGTCGTGGGCGGCGCTGGCGGTGGTCTCCGGCGCGGCGGTGCTGCTCGGGCGGTGGTTGCAGCGCCGGATCCGGCTCTCGGTGATCAGTTACCTGGGTGCCGCGGCGTGCGCGGTGCTGGCCGTGGTCACCACCGTCGCGGCGCTCGCCTGAGCCGGCCCGCCGAGCATCGACGACCACGGGTTGTCCACAGGGTTTTCCACAGGCGGGCGGTGCGCCGACCGGTCGCTCTGCCAGGTACGCTGGCTGCGCTCGCCCCGTACCCGGGGGCCGGCACCCAACTGCGTACACAGTCAGGAGTGCCCCGTGCCTCGCGTCGTAGTCGACGTCATGCTCAAGCCGGAGATCCTTGATCCTCAGGGCCAGGCCGTCGCGAATGCGCTGCCGCGGATGGGCGTGAGCGACGTCTCCGCCGTCCGGATCGGGCGCCGGATCGAGATCGAGTTCACCGGCGAACCGGACCTGGAGCGGGCTCGGGAGATCGCCGACAAGCTGCTCGCCAACCCGGTCATCGAGGACTTCACGGTCCGGCTGGTGAAGGCCGACGAACCGACGGAAGCGCATTCATGAGTGCCCGCATCGGGGTGGTGACCTTTCCGGGCTCCCTCGACGACGGCGACGCCGCCCGGGCCGTACGCCTGGCCGGGGCCGAGGCGGTCCGGCTCTGGCACGGCGACGCGGACCTGCGCGGGGTGGACGCCGTGGTGCTGCCCGGCGGCTTCTCCTACGGCGACTACCTCCGTTGCGGGGCGATCGCGCGTTTCGCCCCGGTGATGCAAACGATTGTCGGCGCCGCCCGTGACGGCCTGCCGGTGCTCGGCATCTGCAACGGCTTCCAGATCCTCTGCGAGGCGCACCTGCTGCCCGGGGCGCTGACCCGCAACGAGCACCTGCACTTCCGCAACCGGGACCAGGTGCTGCGGGTCGAGGCGACCGGCACCGCCTGGACCAACGCCTTCCAGCCGGGCCAGGAGATCCTCATCCCGGTCAAGAACGGCGAGGGCCGGTACGTGGCGGACCGGCACACCCTCGACCAACTGGAGGCGGAGGGCCGGGTCGTCGCCCGGTACGTCGATGGCAACCCGAACGGCTCGCAGCGGGACATCGCCGCGGTCAGCAACGCCGCCGGTAACGTGGTCGGCATCATGCCGCACCCCGAGCACGCCGTCGAGGCGCTGACCGGCCCGTCGCTGGACGGCCTCGGCTTCTTCACCTCGATCCTCAAGCACCTGGCGGGAGCGCCGGCATGACGACCCAGCCCGACACGGCCCCGGTGGGCGTACCGGCCCGCGCCGGCACGGACCTCTCGATCGACAGCTACCAGTCGGAGCCCGACACCGTCGAGCGGGCCGCGGCCACCCCGGACGAGCTGCAGCCGTACGCCGAACTCGGCCTCCGGGAGGACGAGTACGACCGGATCCGGCAGGTCCTCGGCCGCCGGCCGACCCAGTCCGAGTTGGCGATGTACTCGATCATGTGGAGCGAGCACTGCTCCTACAAGTCGAGCAAGGTGCACCTGCGGCAGTTCAGCGAGAAGGCGCCGCCGAGCGACCTGATGCTGGCCGGGATCGGCGAGAACGCCGGTGTCGTCCGGGTCTCCGACCGGCTCGCGGTCACCTTCAAGGTGGAGTCGCACAACCACCCGAGCTTCGTGGAGCCGTACCAGGGTGCGGCGACCGGCGTCGGCGGCATCGTCCGGGACATCCTGGCGATGGGCGCCCGACCGGTCGCGGTGATGGACCCGCTGCGGTTCGGCGCGGCCGACCACCCGGACACCGCCCGGGTGCTGCCCGGCGTGGTGGCCGGCGTCGGCGGCTACGGCAACTGCCTGGGCCTGCCGAACATCGGCGGCGAGGTGGTCTTCGACCCCTGCTACCAGGGCAACCCACTGGTCAACGCGCTGTGCCTGGGCGTGCTCCCGGTGGACCGGCTGCAGAACAAGGCGGCCGCCGGTCCCGGCAACGTCGTCGTGCTGATGGGCGCGAAGACCGGCCGAGACGGCATCGGCGGGGTCTCGGTGCTGGCCAGCGCCACCTTCGACGACGGGAGCGAGCAGCGCCGCCCGTCGGTCCAGGTGGGCGACCCGTTCACCGAGAAGCTGTTGATCGAGGCATGCCTGGAGCTGTACGACGCCGGCCTGGTGGTCGGCATCCAGGACCTCGGCGGCGCCGGCCTGACCTGCGCGCTGACCGAGACCGCCGACGCGGCCGGCACCGGCATGCGGGTCTGGCTGGAGCGGGTGCCGCTGCGCGAGCCGTCGATGCAGCCGCACGAGATCCTGGCCAGCGAGTCGCAGGAGCGGATGCTGCTGATCGTCTCGCCGGAGAAGCTGGACGCGGTGCTGGGCACCGCCGAGCGGTGGGGCGTGCTGGCCACGGCCATCGGCGAGGTCACCCCGGCGCCGGCGGAGGGCCAACGCGGCCGGCTCCTGATCACCTGGCGGGATCACGCGGTGGTCGACGTGCCGCCCGGATCGCTTGTCGACGACGGGCCGGTCTACGCCCGCCCGATGCGGGAGCCGGCCGACCTCATCCTGCTGCGGGCCGACCGGGCCGAGACGTTGCCGCGCCCGGTCACCCCGGACGCGCTCCGGGAGACCCTGCTGCGGATGGTCGCCTCGCCCAACCTGTGCGACAAGACCTGGGTCACCGAGCAGTACGACCGGTACGTCCTCGGCAACACCGTGCTGGCCCAGCCCGAGGACGCCGGCGTGATCCGGATCGACGAGCAGACCGGCCTCGGCGTGGCGCTCTCGGTCGACGGCAACGGCCGGTACGCGCGCCTGGACCCGTACAACGGGGCGAAGCTGGCGCTCGCCGAGTCGTACCGGAACGTGGCCGTGACCGGGGCGCGTCCGGTCGCCGTGACCAACTGCCTGAACTTCGGCTCGCCGGAGGACCCGACGGTGATGTGGCAGTTCGCCGAGGCCGTCCGCGGCCTCGCCGACGGCTGTGCCGAGTTGGGCATCCCGGTCACCGGCGGCAATGTCAGCTTCTACAACCAGACCGGCGCCGCGGCGATCCACCCGACGCCGGTGGTGGGCGTCCTGGGCATCCTGGACAACGTCGTCGAGCGGGTGCCGATGGGCTTCAGCCGCTCCGAGAACGGCGCCGAAGACGTGATCTTCCTGCTCGGTGAGACGCACGTCGAGCTGTCCGGGTCGGAGTGGGCCTGGGTGACGCACGAGCACCTGGGCGGCGAGCCGCCCCGGGTGGACCTGGCCCGCGAGCGTGCCCTGGGTGAGTTGATCGCCGAGGCGGCCCGGGTGGGACACGTCCGGGCCGCGCACGACGTGTCCGACGGCGGACTGGCCCAGACTCTGGTCGAGTCGTGCCTGCGGCGCGGCGTGGGGGCCCGGATCGTGCTCCCGGACGCGTTCGCCGGCGGTTCCATGCCGTTCGTGTTCCTGTTCAGCGAGTCCGCCGGTCGGGTCGTGGTGGCCGTGCCGCGTGGCCACGAGAAGGCCTTCACCGGCCTGTGTGCCGAGCGCGGCGTGCCGTGGACCCCGATCGGGGTCACCGACCCCGGCGCCGGCGAACTCGAGGTACGCGGGCAGTTCACCGTCGGCCTCGACGAGCTGCGGTCGGCGGCCACGTCGACCCTGCCGCGACTGTTCGGCGATATCGCCGCCCCGGTGGGGCCGGTTGACGGACCGACCGGACCGGCGACTCCGGCGGATGTTCAGGCCCCGGCTCCGGCCGGGGTTCATGCCTCGGCGCAGCCCTCGACCTCGGCCGAGGTTCCGACCCCGGCGGATGTCGCGGCTCCGGCACAGCCCTCGGCCTCCGCCGGGGTGGCGGACGAGCCGTCGGGCTCCCCGGCGGGGCCGGCTGTCGCCGAATCGACGACCGGGGAGACGCCGGAGCCGGCGGGACCGGCACCGGCCGAGGACGAGCCGGCGGCGGACCCCACCCAGCGGTCGACCGAGCCGGCGGCATCCGGCGAAGCCGGAACCGCGGTGCCCACCGGTGGGCCCGGGTCGGTCGAGCCGACCGGCGGGGCCGAACCGGTGGAGCCGACCGGCGAGGCCGGAGCCGTGGCGTCGGCCGCGCCGGGCACGGTGGGATCGTCGGACGACCCGGCGAAGCCCGTCCCATCGTCCGGCACCGACGCCGGTACCGGCACCGACGCCGGTACCGGCACCGACGCCGCGTCCGATCGAGATCCGGACTGACGCCTTGACCGAGGACGTCTTCGCTCAGCCCGGAGCCGGCGTCCGGTTCGACTGGGGTCCGGCCGGTGCGGCGGAACTCGGCCGGGTCTGCGCCGCCCTGGTGGTCGTCGACGTCCTGTCCTTCACCACCGCGGTCGACGTCGCGGTGGGCCGGGGGATCCGGGTGCACCCGTTCCCGTGGGGCGCACAGGCCGCCGAGTACGCCCTGCGGGTCGGGGCCGTCGCCGCGGTCGGGCGGAACGCGGTGACCGCCGACCATCCGTGGTCGCTGTCCCCGGCGGCGTTGTGGGCCGCGCCGGTCGTCCCCGACCTGGTGTTGCCGTCGCCGAACGGAGCCACGATCTGCGCCGCCGCCAGCGCCACCGGACTACCGGTGCTGGCGGCCGGCCTGCGCAACGCGGCCGCCGTTGGACGGTGGCTGCTCCGCCAGGGGTACGGCTCCGCCGACACGCCGATCGGTGTCGTCGCATCCGGGGAACGGTGGAGCGACGGGACGCTGCGACCGTGCGTGGAGGATCAGCTCGGTGCGGCCCTGGTGCTCGACGCGCTGGCCGTCGCCACCGGCGGCCTGTCGGTGGAGGCGGCGGTGGCGCTCGCCGCCCTCGCCGGCGTGCCGAGCGTGGTGCCGGCGGTCCGCGGTGGTGTCTCGGGCCGGGAACTGGCCGACCGGGGTTTCGCCGCAGACGTCGAGATCGCGACCCAGGTGGGTGCCTCCCGTACCGTCCCCCTGCTGCGCAACGGCGTGTTCACCCCGGCCTGACCGGCCTCGCCGGCCGGGCGGAACGACAGCGCCCCCGTCCGTCCGGAGACGGGATCGGGGGCGCCGCGGGCAGGTTCGTCGAGGTCAGTCGTCCAACCAGTCCAGGGACCGGCGGTTGTTGCCCCGGTTGGCCTGCTCCGGTCGTTCCTGGCGGGTGTGCCCGCCGCCGTCCCGGTCGCCGTAACCCTGCTGACCCTGGTCGTAGCCGCCCCGCTGGCCCTGGTCGTAACCCGACTGGCCGCCGTAGCCGTCACGCTGGTCGTAGCCCTCGTCGCGCTGACCGTAGCCGCCCTGCTGGCCGCCGTAGCCCTGCTGGTCGTAGCCGCCCGCGCCGTAACCGTCGCCGGCTTCGTAGCCGCCGCCCGCGTTCCGGTCGTCGTAGCCGCCGCGCTGGTCGTAGCCGCCCCGCTGACCCTGGTCGTAACCGGGCTGCTGTTGCCCGCCACCGTAGCCACCGCCGGACGGCTGGTAGGCGCCCGTCTCGTACGGGTCGGCCGGCTGACCGTAGTCGTCGCCACCCGCGCCCCCGCCGCCGGTGTAGCGGCCGGTCGGCTCGTCGTACCGCTGGTCGTAGCCGCCCGTCCCGCGGGTCGGGTAACCAGGGGCACCGGCCGAGTTGTAGTCCCGGCCGCCGTAGCCCGCGCCGGAGCCGGGCCGGTTGTCGTATCCGCTGCCGGACGACGGCGCGTTGCCGCCGTAGCCGGCACCGGAGCCCGGCGCGTTGCCGCCGTAGCCGGCACCCGAGCCCGGCGCGTTGCCGTAGCCGTCGGCGCCGTATCCGGCGATCTGGGTGGGTGCGTCGGCGGACGGGCCGTAACCGTCGCCGGCCCAGTCCTGGCCCCCGGCGGCGCCGTAGCCCGGTCGCTGGTTGGGCAGCGGCGCGCCGTACGGGTCGGGGAACTCGTCGACCAGGGGCTGGTTGTGCATCATCGTCGGGGCGTCGGCGAGGGCCGCGCCGCCGACCATCGTCGGATCGGGGCCCATGCCGGCCCGGTTGGCCACCCGGGTCGCGTCGCCGCCGTAACCCCCGCCGCCCGGCGGTACGGCGCCACGCGGGCCACCGGCGCCGGCTCCCGGGCCGTCCGGCTCGTCGTCGTTGTTCTCCTTGCGGCGCATCACCAGCAGCACGATGGCCCCGACACCCAGGGCGACGAGCAGACCGCCGACGATGATCAGCAGCCAGGAACTGAATCCGCCCTCGTCCGACTTCTTGTCGCTCGCGGCCGGCTGGCCGGTGGCGTCGCCGGGCGTCTCGTTGGCGTCACCCGGCGTCTCGGGCGGCTCCTCGGTCGGCGGCTCCGACGCCGACGGGGTGGCGCTCGGGGTGGCCGCGGTGAGCTTCAGGGTGATCTTCTGGTTGTTCAGCACCTGCCCCGCGTTGGCGGAGACGGTCTTCGTGTTGGTGACGTTGCCCTTCGCCGCGCCGATCCTGATCTGGCCCGGGGCGATCGGCTGGCCGCTCGAACCGGTGAACCGGTAGGCGCCGTTGCTGTTGGTCCTGGCCGGGTAGTTGTGCCCGGCCGAGTCCTGCAGGCCCACGTCCGCGTCGGCGACCGGGTCGCCGGTCGCGGCGTCGACGACCCGCCCGGAGACCTCCTTGACCGTCTGGGCCTCCGGCGGCGCCGCACCCTTGACGATCAGGGTGAAGTCGCCGGTGTCCGGCCCGCCGGGGTTGGCCTCGGCGCGCACCGTCACGCGCGAGTTCGCGTCCGGCGCGTTCGCTGCCGCCTTGAGGGTCAGCAACTGGGTGGTGGTGCCCACGTTCGGCGGGACGGTCCCACAGCCGCTGGCGCAGCTCACCCCGTTCGGCAGGCCGGTGAGGCTGATCGTGACCGGCCCGTCGCCGGCACTGCCGTTGATCCGCACCGTCACCGTCGCGTCGCTGCCGGCCTGGAGCGTCACCGAGCCGGGCGAGACGTCGATGCGGGGCTGGGCCGATGCGGCCACGGCCGGCAGAGCGAGCAGGGCACTGGTCGCCAGCGCCACGACCACACCGGCCCGCTGCAGCCAGGCATGTCGGTGTGTTGTCACGGCCACCGCCTTCCGGGTCTGACCTGTCCGGTCGATACGTGGAGACCGGATCGAGTTGCCACCGTACGAATACACCGTCGGCAACTATGCCTTGTCTGGCCGGATCTGCGCGACCCAGGGGCAGCGGCCGTCGTCAACACGACGGGTCGTATCGTCCCGTCGTGTCCTCTCCGTACAGTAAGTCCGCGGCGGTGGCCGCGGTGATCGCGGCGCTCGACGACGGCCGGACTCCCCAGGCCGACGCGTTGCGGGCTGCGGTCCGGGCCTTGTTGACCGAGTTCGCCCGGCGGGTACCCGGCCGAACGGTGGAGGTCCGCGTCCCACCTTATGGCGCAGTTCAATGCGTGGCCGGTCCCCGGCACACCCGGGGCAACCCGCCGAACGTGGTCCAGCTGGATCCGGTGACCTGGGTCGAGCTGGTCACCGGGCGGCTGAGCTGGGCCGACGCGCTGGCTGCCGGTCGGGTGTCGGCCAGTGGGAACCGGGCCGACCTGTCCGCCTACCTGCCGCTGCCGGAGCTGGACCGGATCGACGACCGGTGACGTGGCGGCCGTCGGCTCACACCAGGTGCCGCCCGGTGTTCGCGTACACTGACGGCGACGGTGGTCCCGGTGTCGAGCACTACCCATCCCGCGACTCGACGGCCGGGTTGATCAGCAGAGGGAGCGTCAGGTGCCCCGAGGCGACGGCCGCTTGAACCACGACCTTGATCCCGAACGGCCCGGCCCGCAGGACGCGTGTGGCGTGTTCGGTGTCTGGGCGCCCGGCGAGGATGTGGCCAAGCTCACCTATTTCGGTCTCTACGCTCTGCAGCACCGGGGGCAGGAGGCGGCCGGCATCGCCGTCAGCGACGGTACGGGCGTGGTGGTCTTCAAGGACCTCGGCCTGGTGGCGCAGGTTTTCGACGAGCCGACCCTGGCCAGCCTGCGCGGGCATCTCGCCATCGGGCACGCCCGCTACTCCACCACCGGTGCATCGACGTGGGAAAACGCCCAACCGACCATCCGGGCCACCAATGCCGGCACCACGATCGCGTTGGCGCACAACGGAAATTTGGTCAACACGGCCGAACTCGCCCAGGAGGTCACCGAGCGGGACGTCGAGTCGGACGGTTCCACCTCGGACACCGCGCTGGTGACGGCGCTGCTGGCCAGCCGGCCGGACCTGTCGGTCGAGGCGGCGGCGGTCGAGGTGCTGCCGATGCTGCGCGGGGCGTTCAGCTTCGTCTTCATGGATGAGCACACCCTCTACGCGGCGCGCGATCCGCACGGCGTACGGCCGCTGGTGCTGGGCCGGTTGGAGCGCGGCTGGGTGGTGGCGAGCGAGACCGCCGCGTTGGACATCGTCGGCGCCAGCGTGGTCCGCGAGGTGGAGCCGGGCGAGTTGCTGGCGATCGACGAGAACGGCCTGCGGTCCGTCCGGTTCGCCGCTCCGGAGCCGAAGGGCTGCCTCTTCGAGTACGTGTACATCGCCCGGCCGGACACCACCATCGCCGGCCGGAACATCCACGCCGCCCGGGTGGCCATCGGCCGGCAACTGGCCAAGGAGCACCCGGTGGAGGCCGACCTGGTGATCCCGGTGCCGGAGTCCGGTACGCCCGCCGCGATCGGTTACGCCGAGGCGTCGGGCATCACCTACGGCGCCGGCCTGCTGAAGAACGGGTACGTCGGGCGCACCTTCATCCAGCCGTCCCAGACGCTGCGTCAACTCGGCATCCGGCTCAAGTTGAACCCGCTGCGGGAAAACGTGCGGGGCAAGCGGCTGGTCGTGGTGGACGACTCGATCGTGCGGGGCAACACCCAGCGGGCGATCGTCCGGATGCTGCGGGAGGCCGGGGCGTTGGAGGTGCACGTACGCATCTCCTCGCCGCCGGTCAGCTGGCCGTGTTTCTACGGCATCGACTTCGCCACCCGTGCCGAGTTGCTGGCCCACGGGTTGGACAACGAGGGCGTCCGGCGCTCCATCGGCGCCGACACGCTGGGCTACGTCTCGCTCGGCGGGCTGATCGCGGCCACCGAACAACCGAAGACCCGGTTGTGTCGGGCGTGCTTCGACGGGGAGTATCCGATCGAGCTTCCGGCTGGCAACCTGATCGGCAAGCACGTGCTCGAAGGGGTGGGTCGCCGGGTCACCGACCCGGCCGCCCGATCCGGAGAGGGCGGCGCCGGGACCGACCGGTCCGGCACCGCGACCCGGCCGCTCGTCGCCACTCCCGGCGGCGTCGAGGCACCGCACCGTCAATAGCACCGACCGCCCGGCCAGCAGTGGCAGCCCCGAGTGTCGGGCCACCCCCGACCGCTACCCGACCGGCCGTCCGCGAGAACCAAAGGGGAGAACCGTGACGCACGTGACCGAGCGCAGTGGCGCAGGAGGCGGCCCGACCGGTGGTCAGGGTTCCGGAGGCGGCGACCGCCGGCCCTGGACCGCGGGAACGGGTCGAACCGGCCGTAAGCGCAGCGTGTCGTACGCGGACGCGGGCGTCTCGATCGACGCCGGCGACCGGGCCGTGGAGCTGCTCAAGTCGAAGGTGCGCGGCACCCGACGACCGGAGGTGCTGGGCGACCTCGGCGGCTTCGCCGGGTTGTTCCGGCTGGACACCAAGAAGTACCGCAATCCGATCCTGGCCTCGTCCACCGACGGGGTGGGCACCAAGCTGGTGATCGCCCAACAGCTCAACATCCACGACACGGTCGGCATCGACCTGGTGGCGATGGTCGTGGACGACCTGGTGGCGTGCGGTGCCGAGCCGCTCTTCCTGCTGGACTACATCGCCTGCGGCGAGGTGGTGCCGGACAAGGTCGCCGAGATCGGCGCGGGCATCGCCGACGGTTGCCGGTACGCCGGCTGTGCGCTGCTGGGCGGCGAGACGGCCGAGCACCCGGGTGTGCTGCGTCCCGACGAGTACGACGTGTCGGCCACCGGCGTCGGTGTGGTCGAGGAGAGCGAGCTGCTCAGCCCGGAGCGGGTCGAGGTCGGTGACGTGGTCATCGCGATGCGCTCGTCCGGGCTGCACTCCAACGGTTACTCCCTGGTCCGGCACGTGCTGCTCGGTGCGGGACGGATGCGGCTGGACACGGTGATCGAGGATTTCGGCGACCAGCGCACCCTCGGTGAGGAACTGCTGACCCCGACCGAGATCTACGCCCAGCACTGCCTCAAGCTGATCGCCGAGGCCGAGGTCCGGGCGCTCGCCCACGTCACCGGCGGCGGGATCCCGGGCAACCTGGTGCGGGTCCTGCCCGAGAACGTCGACGCGGTGGTCAACCGGGCGACGTGGAAGCCGCAGCCGATTTTCGACCTGATCCAGGCCAAGGGTCGGATCGAGGACCACGAGATGGAGTCGACCTTCAACATGGGGGTCGGCATGTTCGCCGTCGTGTCGGCCGAGGACGCCGACCGGGCGTTGGCGACTCTCACCGGTCGCGGCGTGGACGCGTGGCAGGCCGGCGAGATCATCGAGGGCACCGGAACGGTCCAGATGATCGGTCAGCACACCCGGGGTTGATCGCAATCTGTTGATCATTTTCCTACCCCTTCGGACTTCACCCGGATAGCCGTCGCCACCTAGCCTGGAGAGAACCGAGGCACGGGGGAAGGTCCGATGGCGGTTGTCCGTTCGGCACGTTCCGCGGCGCAGGTGCGTCCGGAGGCGTACGAGCCTGCCGGGATGCGGGGCATCGCCGACGTGCCGTCGTACGTCGTGATGCAGCCGACCACCCTGTGCAACCTCGACTGCGCGTACTGTTACCTGCCGCTGCGGGCGGTCGACCGGCGGATGCCGGTCGAGGTCGCCGAGGCGGTGGCCGGCCCGGTGAACCGGTGGGCCGGTGCCGGCCGGTTCTCGGTGGTCTGGCACGGTGGCGAGCCGTTGGCGGCGGGGCGGGAGCATCTGGCCGCGCTGGTCGCCCCGTTCGACGACGCGGTCGAGCACCACGTGCAGACCAACGCGACCCTGATCGACGACGACTGGTGCGACTTCTTCACCGAGCACCGGATCCGGGTGAGCGTCAGCGTCGACGGGCCCCGGGAGCGCAACGACGCCCGGGTGACCCGGGGTGGCCACCCGTCGTACGACCGGGTCCTGCGGGGGGTGGAGGCGCTGCGGCGGCACGGGATCGGCTTCTCCGCGCTCTGCGTGGTGTCCCGGCCGGAGCCCGGCCTGGCGGCCGAGCTCTATTCCTACTTTCTCGACCTTGGCTGCGACGTGCTCGGGCTGAACATCGAGGAGATGGAGGGGGTGAACACCCGGGGGAACCGCCATCCGGCGCCGGCCGTGACCGCGTTCTGGTCGGAGTTGACCGCGGCCTGGCGCAGCGACCCGCGGATCCATCTCCGGGAAATCGAGTGGAGCCTGCGGTACGCCGCCGCCGTGCTGGACGGCACCGAGGACGACCTGCTGCCGCGTCACCTGGATCCGATCCCGACCGTCGGTCACGACGGTTCGGTGGTCCTGCTCTCACCCGAGCTGGCCGGTTTCTCCGACCCGCGCTACGGCGACTTCAGCAGCGGCAACGTGCTGACCGACGGGCTGGCGCAGATCCTGGCCCGTCCCGGTGGCACGCCCTGGGTGGCCGAGTTCCTGGCCGGGGTGCAGGCGTGCCGGGTGAAGTGTCCGTATTTCAGCTTCTGCGGAGGTGGCCACGCGGCCAACCGGTACTTCGAGCACGGGCGGTTCGACGGTACGGAGACCGACCACTGCCGGAACAGCAAGATCCGCCTATTGGAGGGAGTGTTGGCGCATGCCCGAGACCACCAGCCGACAGTGGCCTGACCGCCCGTACGGGATCGACGTCGAGGAGTCCACCGGCAATCACGTGGCCGCGCGCGTGCGCGGGGCCAGGACCGGATTCGAGGCGCTGCTGCGCGAGGCCGACGACGCGCGCCGGCATCGGGCCGAGGCGACCGGTGACGGCACGGCGGTGTGTGCCTGGAACCACTTCGAGAACATCCCGACGTTCTACAACTGGAACAACCGGCCGCGCTGACCGGATCGCCCGCAGCATGAGGCGTGGAGTGAGCTCAGGGACCTGCCGTGCCAGGTGGAATCGGACGATCCACCCCGGTCAGGTCCCTGACCTCGCTTCGGGGATGTAAGACGGTTCGACGGTGCGCGTCGCACCACTCGGACATGCGTGAGCACGCGGGTGTTACCGCGTGCTCAAATATGCCTGAGGTCAGCGGGCCGGAGGAGCCCAGTGTCCTGGGCCGTCCTCATCATGATCCTCGTCATCGTCGTCGACATACTCTTTGTAGTCGTCGTCGAAGTCGTGGTCCGACTTGCCGCTGCCGCCGAGTTCTCGCTGCAAGGCGGCGAGGTCGGTGTTCGGGGAGTGGTACTTCAACTCCCGGGCCACCTTTGTCTGCTTGGCCTTAGCACGGCCGCGCCCCATGGCTCGACCCCCTCGCACAGAATTCGGGGCAGCCCAAAGGCGGGCCCCGATGACGTTAGGCATCTCTCGTGGCTCTTACGGTACATGGGGAGGCCCCGGTTCGGCACCTCGGGTTCCGGTCGACCGCGCGTCCGCGTTTCGCGGCGCCCGGTCGTAACAGATTGTAGCCGGTAACGAACTGTTCGCCAATCAACCGTTACCTGTCCGCGCCGGTCCGGGCACCCGCCGGTGCCGGTGATCGACGCGATCAAGGACTCTTCCGTCGTAAATGACCCAAACCACCGCGAAGAGCCCTTGATCAGCGTCGGTGCGGCTCAGCTCAGCCGGATCGTCCGGAGCCGCCCCACCTCGGCCATCCGCCGCTCGGCCAGCCGGTCGGCGGCGACCGCCGGCGGCACACCCTCGGCGTCGGCCAGCCGGAGGATCTGCCGGGTGGTGTCGAAGATCCGGGTGGCCCGCAGCTTGGCCCGCTCGAAGTTGAAGCCCTCGATCTCGTCCGCGACCTGGATCACGCCGCCGGCGTTGACCACGTAGTCCGGCGCGTAGAGCACGCCCCGCTCGGCCAGCAGCTTCTCGATGCCCGGGTGGGCCAGCTGGTTGTTGGCCGCCCCGGCGACGATCTTGGCGCGCAGGGCCGGGACCGTGTCGTCGTTGAGGGCGCCGCCGAGCGCACACGGCGCGTAGACGTCGATGTCGGCGGCGACCAGCGCGGTGGCGTCCTGCACGAGGTCGACCTCGGGGTGGTTGCTCCGGACCCAGTCCACCGCCCGCTCGTTGACGTCGGTGGCCACCACCGCGGCGCCGTCGGCGAGCAGGTGGGCGGTCAGGTGCTTGCCGACCTTGCCCAGACCGGCGACGCCGACCCGGCGGCCGGACAGGGTGGGGGAGCCCCAGAGGTGCTCGGCCGCCGCCCGCATGCCCTGGAACACGCCCCAGGCGGTCAGGATCGACGAGTCACCGGCCCCGCCGTGCTCCACGCTGCGGCCGGTGACGTACCGGGTCTCGCGGGCGATCACGTCCATGTCCTGCACGTACGTGCCCACGTCGCAGGCGGTGTAGTACCGGCCGCCCAGCGACTGCACGAACCGGCCGTACGCGCGCAGCAGCGCCTCGCTCTTGATCTGCTCCGGGTCGCCCCAGATGACCGCCTTGCCGCCGCCGAGGTCCAGATCGGCGAGCGCGTTCTTGTAGGCCATCCCCCGGGACAGGTCGAGGACGTCGTGCAGCGCGTCCTCTTCGGTCGCGTACGGGTAGAACCGGGTGCCGCCGAGTGCCGGACCGAGCGCGGTCGAGTAGATGCCGATGATCGCCTTCAGGCCGGAGTGCTTGTCCTGGCAGAAGACGACCTGCTCATGCCCGGTGGCGGGTGCGTCGGTGTTGGCGAAAACGCCCATGGCTGCTCCTGTTTTGGATGCGCCCTTGTGGGGTGCGGACCTGCGTCTGGCCGGCGGGGTCCTGCCGGTGCTGGTGAGCCTAGTCTCGATCGTTCGCGACCGGCTGCCACGCACCTGTCGATCCCAGATGATCGGACCCGCTGCTGGGAGGTGGCATCCGTTTCGTGGGAGGATCGCGCCGTGCCGTCGCTTTTCGCTTCCTACCTGCGGGTGTACGAGCCCCTGGCCGCCTTCGACCGGGACCGTCAGGTCTACTGGCGGCAGTACGTCACCGAAGGGCGGCCGATCGCCCCCTCCGAAGGTCCCGGCCGGCAACGTACGTCGGTGATCGAGGCCCTCGGCGCCGGCTGGACCCGGCTGCCCGACCTGCCCGAGGAGGCGTACGTCCTGGAGGCGGACGAGACGCTGCTGGTCTGCCCGTGGAACCTGCGGATCCGGGTGGCCGAGGCGGCGCTCAGTGCCCGGGACGGGGTGCCCTCGGTGCTGGCCGACGCGTTCGTGCCGCCGGTGCTGGCCGGACAGGCCAAGGCGGTGGTGGAGGACTGGCGCAGCGGCGCCCGGGTGCTCGAACACGGCGTGCCCAGGCTGCACGAGCAGGTCTCCACCTGGGGCGTACCGCTGCGGTGGTTCGTCTTCGTGGCCGCCGAGGAGCGGGAGCTGACCACCCGACCGGACCGGCGGGTGCTGCGCTACCGCACCGAGATCTCCAAGGCCCGGCGGCGGGCCTCCCGCGGCCTGGCCGTGCTGCGCAAGTCGGTGGGCGACGCGCCGATCACCGAGGCGGTGGAGGAGGGCGCGCGGTGGCTGGAGGAGTTCCACCCGCGCTCGGTGCTGGAGCTGGACTACGGCGGTCTGGTCGACCTGTTGTCGGACGATGCGCTGGCCGAGGACGACTCCCCGGAGCTGGTCGCGACCGGGCTGGCCGGGCTTTCCCGGGGCGACGCCGAGGCCGCCACCGAGGCCTACGAGAAGCTGGTCGCTCGCTGGCGGGCGGTCCAGTTGCTGGAGCGGTGCAATTAGGGCAGACCTGCCGTTCCAGCCTCTGGGAACGTTTCCAAGGCGAGGCCTGCTCGTAGCCACCGGGTCACCAAACGCGATCATGAGTCCGAATAAGGCCGGTTGTGGCGTACAAAATAGCCATAAATCGGTCTTAGTTCATCCGTCTATCCAGGGACGTTCGGCCGTTCGGCCCATGTCGGACATCGGGGACTAGCCGGACCATGGGAGACGCGTCGGCCGGCGGGACCCCGGCCGATGTCTATAGGTACCTGTGGAGGAGTGACCGATGGCATCGCGTACGCACGAACCTGAGCCGCTACTCACACCGGCCGAGGTGGCGTCGATGTTCCGCGTCGACCCGAAGACCGTGACCCGGTGGGCGAAGGCGGGCAAGCTGAGCGCCATTCGCACGCTGGGCGGCCACCGCCGCTATCGCGAGTCGGAGGTTCGCGCTCTGCTGCAGGGGCAGATTCCCCAGCAGCGTCAAGGCGACTGAGCACCGCAGCAATACGTTAGATCAGGGGCGGAGCAACCCGGACGACCGGGCGGCTCCGCCCCTGATCCGTGCCCGCCGGTCCGTCTCGGCGCGGGTCAGTCGGTCAGCTCGATCCGGATCCCCACCGTGCCGGCGGATCCGCGCCGCAGCCGGCTGCCCAGCAGGGTCAGCCGGCCGATCAGGCCGTACTTGCGGCGCAGCAGCGCGCGGGCCCGCTCGGTGGTCTCCGGATCGCAGATCGCCGCCCGACCCTCCACCGGCGGGTCGCCGAGCGGCCGGCCCCGCACGTCGCAGGCGGCCACGCTCACCCGGCCGTCCCGGCGGATCCGCTTGACCTTGCCGGCGTCCGCGGCGGACCAGGCCATCAGTGCCGCACCCTCGCGTACCACCCAGACCGGCGTGGCCACCGCCCGACCGTCCCGGCGGTACGTGGTGAGGAGAAGGTACTTCCCGGCGCCGAGTCGATCGAGGTCGGACATGCGGACCAGGGTACGGCCGGTGCGCGCCCGGTGGCACCGCCGGATAGCGTCTGCCGCATGCTGGGAGAGCCGCGGATCGGCGACGTGTTCGGTGAACTGCTGCGGGACGCGTACGCCGTCGAGACCGGGATCGGGCCGCGCCCGTTGGTCGGTGGCCGGCTGCCCCGACCGGTCATCGAGATCATCGAACGGGACGACGGACTGATCAACGGGGCGCCGGCCGCGCACTACCTCGCCGGCCCGGACGACTGGCAGCCGTACGACCATCGGGCCGTGGACCGGGTGACCGGCAGCGTCCTCGACATCGGTGTCGGCGGTGGCCGGATCGCGCTGCACCTGCAGGCGCGCGGGGTGCCGGTGACCGGCCTGGACGTGTCGCCGGGCGCGCTCGCGGTGTGCCGTCGGCGCGGCGTACGCGATCTGGTGCTCGGCACCGTCGACGAGCACGCGACCGGCGACCGGCGGTACGACACCCTGTTGTTGCTCGGCAACAACCTGGGACTGATCGAGGGGCGGCACCGGGCCGCCGGGTTCCTCGGCGCGCTGGCGGCGCTGGCCCGGCCGGGCGCCCGGATCATCGCGCACGGCACCGACCCGTACGGCACGACCGATCCGGTGCACGTCGGCTACCACGAGTCGAACCGGCGCCGGGGCCGGCTCGGCGGCCAGTTGCGGTTGCGGCTGCGCTACCGGGAACTGGGCACCGACTGGTTCGACTACCTGGTCTGCACGCCGGAGGAACTCGCCGAGCTGGTGCACGGCACCCCGTGGCGGCTGACCGACGTGGACACCGCCGACGCCCCGTACTACCTGGCGACCCTGCGGCTGGCCTGACGGGTCCGGCTGACCCGACCGGTCAGCCGGACGGGAACGGCGGTTCGGCGGGAATGCCGGCGGTCAGCGCGGCGAACGCGCGCCGGCGCAGCGCGGCCAGCGAGCCGGTGCCGTCGCCGGCCGACCAGGCCTGCAACGCCACGTCCCAGGAGGAGACGGCGGCCGTGGCGACCAGCAACGGGTACGGGTCGGTGGCGGGCAGCCCGGTGCGTTCGGCGACGAAATCCTGGAAGACCTGGCGCAGCTCGTTGTTGAGCAACAGGTACATGCCCGTCAGCGACGGCTGGCGGTCCATCAGCCGGAGCCGGGTGATGATCTGCACCTGCTCGTCCTGGTCGAAGTCGAGCGCGTCCAGCACCGCGCCGACGGCCAACAACGGTGACTCGTCGGGCGGACTGGCGGCCAACGCGGCGCGCAGGTGGTTGATCCGCTGGTGCGCCACGTCACCGAAGAGCACGTGCTGCTTGGACGAGAAGTACCGGAAGAAGGTGCGGACGGCGACGTCGGCGGTCTCCGCGATCTCCTCGACGGTGGTGTGTTCGTACCCCTTCTCCGCGAACAGGCGCAGCGCCGCCCGCTCCAGCGCCGCCCGGGTCTCCTGCTTCTTGCGTTCCCGGCGGCTGGTGGGCAACTCGACGGAGACGCCGATCTCGGACGTCGTCACCTGGTCATCGTCTCACGGGGCGACGCCCGGCCGTACCGGTCGGGCACCCGATGTGACGGTGCGCGCACGCCGGCCGACCGCCCGGTCGGCCGGCTGCGCGACCGACCGGGCACGCGACCGTACGGGGTTCAGGCGGTCGGCGGCAGCGGAGCCGGCGGTAGTCCGCCGTCCCCGTCGACCACCTCGTCCGGAGTGCCGTCCTCGTCGATGTCCACCATCGTGATGTCGACCTTGCCGTCGCCGTCGGTGTCGAACTGGAACAGGTCGGCCTTGCCGTCCCCGTCGGTGTCGGTCACCCACACGTCGGTCTTGCCGTCGTTGTTGGTGTCCATCCGGATCAGGTCGACGCGCTCGTCGCCACGGGTCTCGACGGTCTCCTGGGACTCCGGTGCCTCGGTCATCGGCTGGCCTTTCTCTGCGGGGGGTCTGATCGTTGGCGGAAGGTTTGGCAGGCGTTGCTTACTACCCGGTGCGGCCGCACCGGGAACACGCGTCCCGACGGCCGACCCGGGACCCATGCAAACAGGTGCGCGGGCCGCTGCATAGGGTCGGCGGCATGAACGAGCGAAGCGGAATGCCGATGGTGGGCGAGCGGTTCGTCGTCGTCGGCGCCGGCACCATGGGCCTCGGCATCGCGTACGTGGCGGCCGGTGCCGGGTACGGGGTCGACCTGGTCGAGGTCGACGTGGCCCGCGCCGAATCGGCCGCGGTGACGCTCGACGGGCTGTGGGACAAGGCCGTCCGGCGCGGGAAGCTGACGCCGGGCGAGGCGGCGGAGAGTCGTACCCGGGTGGTGGTCCGGACCGACCTGGCCGCGGTGGCCGACGGCCCGGACGTGGTCGTCGAGGCCGTGCCCGAGCGTGCGGACCTGAAGCGGACCGTGCTGGCCGCCGCCGAGGCGCTGCGGCCCGCCCTGCTGGCCAGCAACACCTCCAGCATCCCCATCGCCGAGCTGGCGACCGGCCTGGCCCGACCGGAACGGTTCGTGGGGTTGCACTTCTTCAACCCGGTCTGGGCGATGGCGCTGATCGAGGTGGTGGTCGGGCCGGCCACCACCGAGGAGACCACCGGGGCTGCGGTCGCCCTCGCCGGCCGGCTCGGCAAGGATCCGATCGTGGTCCGCGACCTGCCCGGCTTCGCCACCTCGCGGCTGGGGGTGACGCTCGGGCTGGAGGCGATCCGGATGGTCGCCGACGGGGTGGCCAGCCCGGCCGACATCGACAAGGCGATGGTGCTCGGCTACCGGCACCCGGTCGGCCCGTTGGAGTTGACCGACCTGGTCGGGCTGGACGTCCGGCTGGACATCGCGCGGACCCTGCAACGCGCCTACGGAGACCGGTTCGCCCCGCCGCCGCTGCTGGAGTCGATGGTCGAACAGGGCCGGCTGGGCAAGAAGTCGGGCCGGGGCTTCTACCACTGGGAAGGCGGCGTACGGCGGTGAGCCTGCGGATCGAACACCGCGCCGACCGGGTCGTGGTGACCCTGGACCGGCCGGAGAAGCGCAACGCGATCGACGCCGAGATGATCACCGCGTTGCACGACCTGTGCGGCGCGCTGGAGCGCGAGCCCCGGTTGCTGCTGCTCACCGGCGGCACCGACGGGATCTTCGCGGCCGGGGCGGACATCGCCCAGTTGCGGGAGCGGGACCGGTCGGACGCCCTCGCGGCGATCAACTCGGCGTTGTTCGCCCGCGTCCGGGCACTGCCGCTGCCCACCGTGGCCGCCGTGGACGGCCCGGCGCTGGGTGGCGGCGCCGAGCTGTCGTACGCCTGTGACCTGCGGGTCTGCACCGGGCGGGCGTTCTTCGGCCAGCCGGAGGTACGGCTCGGCATCATCGCCGGCGCGGGGGCAACTCACCGGCTGCCGGCGCTGGTGGGTGAGGCGCGCGCCAAGGAACTGCTGTTCACCGGCCGGCGGGTGGACGCCGCCGAGGCGCTGCGCATCGGACTGGTCAACCGGGTGGTGGACGAGCCCGGCGAGTTGCTCGGCGCCGCGCACGAGCTGCTCGACGACATCGCCAAGGGGTCCCCGCTGGCGCTGCGGCTGACCAAGCTCGCGGTGGACGCGCCCGCAGCGGCGCACCCGCAACTCGACCTGGTCAGCCAGGCGGTGCTGTTCGAGGACGAGGAGAAGCGCCGGCGGATGACCGCGTTCCTGGACCGTTCCGGACGGTGAGCACTGCCGGACGGTGAGCACTGCCGGACGGTGAGCCGGTCCGGGCGGTGAGCCGGGACGACGCCGGCCGGGCACCCCGCGGATGCCCGGCCGGTACGGAAGCCCGTCGTCGGTCAGCTCACGAACTCCACCTTGGCCGCGGCGAGCGCCTTGATCACCTCGGTCGACTCGGCGAAGCCGATGACCAGTACGGCGTCGGCGCCATAGTTCCTGATCTCCTCGGCGCCGGCGGTGAAGTTGACCGGTGGGGCCTTCGAGTCGGCCGGCGGGTCGTAGGTCAGCAGCTTCACCCGGTCGCCGCCGACACCCACCCGTTCCAGCTCGGAGCGGACGTTGCCCTGCAGACCCTCGCCATAGGAGTCCTTCCGGGCCACGATGGCGATCTTCTTCGGCCCGTCCCGCAGGATCACGTCGGCCAGGGCCCGGCCCTGCAGGATGTCCGACGGGGCGGTCCGGAAGTAGAGACCCTTGTCCTCGACCGTGCTGAGCCCGGCGTCCGTGTTGGACGGGGAGAACATGATCAGACCGGCGGCCACCACGTCCGGCAGCACCGCCCGGCTGATGCCGGACGCGGCGGCACCGATGATCACGCTGACCCCGGCGCCGACGTGCTTCGCGACGGTCGCCTTCGCGACCGCCGGGTTGGTACCGTCGTCGCCGTCGACCCACTGCACCGGATCGCCCAGTGCGCCGCCCGCGGCGTTGATGTCCTTGATCGCCAGGTCGGCGGCGGTCTTCATCGGCGGGTAGGCGAACGCCAGGTCGCCGGTCTGCGGCAGCAGCCCACCGATCTTCAGCGGTGAGCCGTCCTTCTTGTCGTTCTTGCCGCCCTGCTGCTTCTTGGCCGGCGGCGGAGCCTTCTTGCTGGCGGCGGACTCGTCACCGGCCCCGACGAACTCGGTCTTGCCGTCGTCGATCTGCCCGTTCAGGTTGAAGTGCAGGGTGGCGTAGCTGGCCGTGGACGGCTCGCCGGCGTCGGTGAAGCCACCCCGGGTGAGGGACGGCCCGCGGTACTCGATGTCGACGCCCTCCCGGGCCAGCTCCAGGCACGTCGCCGCGCTCTCGCAGCGCTCACCGCCGTTGGTGACCCCGTCGATCTGGGCGGCGATGTCCGCCGGCGCGGTCGAGCCGGCCAACTGTGCCGCGAGCGCGCTGATCACGACGGCGTCGTAGGTCTCGCCCGCGTACAGGTAGTCGGTGAGCTTGTTGTTGAGCGCCACCATCCGACTCTTGAAGCTCTGGGGCAGCTGGGTGAGCGGGATCGTCCCCTTCATGCCGTTCAGCAGGCCGGCCTGGTCCTTCAACTCCTTACCGAAGCCGTTCTGCATGTTGCCGTCGCTGCCGTAGAGCCGCACCGCGATGGGTGTTTCCGGCTGCGCCGTGTCGTTACCGCAGGCACTGACGGTGAACAGCAGCGCCGTGCAGGCGGCCAGTGCAACGCCGCGCGGGCCGCGTGATACGAGCATGGGGTCTGTCCTCTCTCCCCGAGGGTCCGTGCGCACCCTAACGTGCCGGCCCTCACCCTGGCGATGGCCGGGCCGCTGTTCAGGGCCGTACGACCGGTTCAGGGCCAGGTCAGGACGGATCCGCGGACTTTGAGATGTCTCTTGACCTGGCGGCATACGCTCTGGCACGTGACGGACGTTCCGCAGCAGATCCTCGACGACGCGACCGCGGTGTTGCACTGTGCGCTGGCCGGTGACAGCGACGCGGTGGTCGACACCTTCGACGCCGTCCTCGACCGGTCGGGCATGGTGGGGGCGTACGACGTCGCCTGGTGCCTGGCCGCAGCGATGGTCGGCGACAACGCCTCCCGGGGTGGTTGCACACTGGACTTTCCGGGAATCGACGAGGCCGACTACGACGCGCGGTGGGTGGCCCGCTTCGTCAGCGCGTACGCCAACTCCGACGTCGACACCGCCGAGGCGTTGTTCGGTGCGGCCCTGGCCGACGGGCAACTGCCCGACTGTCTGCTGACCCTCGCCGGCTCGGCGGTGGCGACGCTGCGCAACCGCCGGACGTGACCCGGCGGCTCTCCCGCGTGGCCGGCGGGACAATTCGCGATCGCGGCGGCCCGGCCGGGCGGGGCGCTGCCGCCGAGCGTAGGCCAGGTGTGATAGCTCTGTCGGCATGTCCGACGCGATCCTGAGTAAGGTCCGCAAACTGCTGGCCAAGGCCGAGGACCCGGCCTGTACGCCGGCCGAGGCCGAGGCGTTCACCGCCAAGGCGACCGAGCTGATCGCGCGGTACGGGGTCGACCGGGCGCTGCTGGCGGCCCGGGAACCGACCAGCGACCCGATCGGCGACCGGGTGATCGACGTGGTCGCACCGTACGCACTGGACAAGACCGGCCTGCTCGCCGGGATCGCCGACGCGCTGCGCTGCCGGTCGGTCCGCCGGCGCGACGGCTCGGGATTCGCCGTGCACCTGTTCGGCTTCGCGAGCGACCTCGAACGGGTCGAGTTGTTGTTCACCTCGTTGCTGGTCCAGGCCGCGCACGGGATCGCCGGCACACCGGTGCCTTCGGGCGAGCACCCGGCGGCGTTCCGGCGGTCGTGGCTGGCCGGCTTCGCCGCCGCGGTGGCCCACCGGCTGCGGGCCGCCGAGGCAGCGGCGGCGGATTCGGCGGGTACGGCCCCGTCGACCGGCGTCCCGTCGGTGGCCCTGGTCCTCGCCGACCGGTCGGACCGGGTCGATCGCCGGGTGGCCGAGGTCTACCCGCGGCTGCGCACCGCCGGCCCGCGCCGGCTGCTCGGGCGGGGCCTGGGGCTGGGCGCCGCCGCGGGCCGCCGCGCCGATCTGGGCGGTACCGGCCTGCGGACCGGCCGAGCCACCCCGCTGACCGGGGGTTGACCTGGACCGGAGTCGACGTCCTAGCCTGCGCCCATGGTCACCCTGAGCGGCGCCGCGCCGCACATCCGGATCGCCCGCCCGTCCCGCGACCTCGCCGCCGCCGAACGGTTCTGGTCCGACGGCCTCGGATTGGACGTGTTGTTCCGCGCATCCGCCGACGGGCCCGGCGAACACGACCTGCTCATGCTGGGCTGGCGGGACGCCGGGTGGCATCTCGAACTGGTCGGTGGCCGGCAGCTCACCGCCGAACCCAGTCCCACCGCCGAGGATCTTCTCGTCGTGTACCTCGACGCTCCGGTGGACGGGCAGCTCGTGGCCCGGCTCGAACGGGCCGGTGGCACCCTGGTCTCGGGCGGTCCGTACTGGGACCGATGGGGTGTCACCCTGGCCGACCCGGACGGGTACCGGTTGGTGCTGAGCACCCGCGGCTGGACCAACGCGCCCTGACCGTACCGGGCGTGGCGCCGCCCCGACCGGCGGTCCGGCGGTGGCGAGTTCGAGCCCACAGCGAAGACGTAGAGCCACTACGTTTTCGCTGTGGGCCCGAAACAGTGACGTCAGCCGGCGGCGCCGCTGGCGTCAGCCGCCGGCCGCGGTGTTCCGCAGCATGGTGCGAATCCACGCCTGCGCGGTGTGCCGGGGTACGTCGTAGTGCGCGGCCACCGCCGTGGCGTTACCGACCCGCTGGTACACCGGCGCCAGGTCGGCCGGTGCCCGCCGGTACGCCCGCTGCTGCCCGCTGGCCGGGGCGGCCTTCTCGGCGGCGCCGGCCTTCCGAGCCGTGGCCGACCGTCCGGTCGTCGCCAGCTTGCTGGTGGCCTTCTTCCGGGCGGGCGCCACCTTGGTCGCGGCGGCCGGCCCGGCGGCGGCCTTCCTGGCCGGGGCGGTCTCGACCTTCTTGATCGGTCCGGTCTTCTTGGTCGCGGCGGTCTCGGCCTTCTTGGTCGGTCCGGCCTTCGCGACCACGGCGGTTCCCGCCTTCTTGGCCACGGCGGTCTTCCTGGCCGGCCCGGCCTTTGGCGCCGGCCCGGCCTTCCTGGCTACGGCGGTCTTGGCCGCAGCGGTCTTCTTGGCCGGGGCCTTTGTGGTCTTCGCCGGCCGGGTGCCGGTGGCCTTCGTCGCGGTGCCCGGCCTACGTGTGGTCGGACTGGCCGCGCCGCCCGCCTTCCTGGCCGTGCGCTTCGTAACGGCGGCCTTCGTGGCCTTCTCCGCGCTTGCCTTCGCTGCCTTCGTGGTACTCGCCTTCGCTGCGCTCGCCTTCGCTGGCTTCACGGCGCTGGCGTCGGCAGCCTTCGCCGCGCTCGCCCTCGTGGCCTTGCCGGCATTTGCCTTCGTGGACCTGGCCGCTGTCGGTGCGGTGTTCTTCGAGCCGGTGTTCTTCCTGGTAGCGGCCCTCGGCGCGGCGGCCTTTGGAGCGGTCGCCTTCGCCGCCCGCGCCGAACCGACCCTCCTGGTGGCCGCCTTGGTGGGCACCGTCACCGCGGCCTCGACCGGGTCGCTGCCGGTCACCGCGGCCTCGACCGGCGCGGCCTCGACCGACGCCGCCGCGTGCGCCGGGGCCTCGACCGGCAGGGCTTCGGTGGGCCGCGGAGCGACGCGCTCGTCGTCGACGGCGTCCACGGACTCGATCGCGGCATCGGCGGCGTCGACGGACCGGGCGGGACCGTCGACCGGGTCGACGGTGGCCTGGATCGGTTGGCCGTCCTCGGAACGGGGCGCACCGGCGAGTTCGTGCTGGACGGGGGACGCCGGGATGACCGCCCGCAGCAACTGGTTGAGGTCGACGGCCGGGAGTTGGTTCACGCCCAGGCCCTCGCCGTCACCGGCGCGGACCAGCAGCTCGGTGATCCGGGTGCCGGTGTCGGTGCTTTCCACCCGTAGCGTGGTGGTGGCCTGACTGGAATCGTCGGGAGCGATGGTGATGGTGTAGGAACTCACGGGGTTTCCGCCTTACGTGTGTCGCCGTCGCCCGGTGACCAGCCCCGCCGAGGTCATGTCGGAATGACGGACATGAGGATGTCGGGCCAACATACCCGCAGGTCAACTCATTTTTCAAAATCTGGATACGGCGTCCACTCCGGACCGGCCGGACCGACTCGCGGATCGGTGCGCCTCGGCGTCCGTCTACACCGGACGATTGTCGTCCGGCAATCGGCGGCGTCCGGCGAAGCCGGGATCCGGGCGGTGGTACCAGGACAGTTCCGGATCGCCCTCCAGCCAGCAGAGCAGCACCGGCGAGCCGTCGAGTTCGGCGGGGAAGTCGACCAGCAGCGGGGCGAGTCCCCGCAACTCGGCTCCGGTCTGCTGGACCAGGGTCATCAGCTCGTCCAGCCGCGCCTGCGCGGCCTTCCACTCGGGCACGCCGCCGAGCGCCGTCGGTGGTCCGCCGGGTCGCAGGGCCGCCGCCAGCTCCGCCGCGTCGGCACGGACCGCGACGATCCGGTCCAGCACCGGCCGGAGCCGGTCCAACTCCGCGCGCGCCTGCGCCGTCGTGAACAGTCCCACCGGCCCAGCCTGCCATCCCCGAGGGCGGGCTGGGCCGGTGGGCGGGACATCGTCAGTTCCGGGCCAGGCCGGCACTCGGCCTCTCGTCGGGTACCGGTCGGTCCGGTGCGACCCGGCGCCGGGTGGTCCGGCCGGCTCGCCAGACGAACAGCGCCGCACCGATCGCCGCCACGGTGCAGGGGGTCAGAGCAGGCGCGGTGCGACGTCGTAGACGAATGCGCCGACCGGCGGTGCCAGGATGGTGCCGCTGGTGAGGTAGAGAAAGAGGAAGAATCCGATGAAGGAGCCGGCGGCGTTGACGAACCGGCCGGCGGCGAGGATCCAGACGACCCGAGGGGCAGCGGCACTGACTCGCGTGAATCTCCCCATGGCGGGAGGTTAGTGGTACCTCCCGCCGCTGGCCAGAGCCCCGATCAGCCGGGTCGACCGGCCAGTGCCGGCTCCGGCTCCGCGTCTGCCGGCTCGACGTCGTCGGACTCCTGCAGCCCGGCGCGCTGTTGGAGGCGCTTGAGCGGGCCGGGTGCCCACCAGACCGCGTCGCCGAGCAGCCGCATCACCGCCGGCACCAGCAGCATCCGGACCACGGTGGCGTCCAGCAGCAGCGCGATGATCATGCCGACGCCGATGAACCGCATCATCGCCACGGTGGCGAAGGCGAAGGCGCCGGTGACCACGATGAGCAGCAACGCGGCGGCGCTGATCACCCGGCCGGTGCGACCCAGCCCGGTGGTCACCGCCTCGGCGGTGGTCGCGCCCTTGGCCCGGGCCTCGACCATCCGGGACAGCAGGAACACCTCGTAGTCGGTGGACAACCCGAAGACCAGGGCGGCCATCAGGATGACGATGCCGATCTCCAGCGGTGCCGGGGTGACGCCGAGCAGGCCGGACGCGTGGCCCTCCTGGAACATCCAGACCAGGAGCCCGAACGTCGCGGAGAGGCTCAGCGCGCTCATCAGCACCGCCTTGACCGGCAGCAGGATCGAGCCGAAGGCCAGGAACATCAGCAGCAGGGTCGCGCCGACCAGCAGCGACACCATCAGTGGCAACCGGTCGACGGTGGCGGTCAGGCTGTCCACGTTCCGGGCGGTGGTGCCGCCGACCAGCAGTTCGGTCCCGGCCGGCGGGTCGAGGGCGCGGATGTCCTCGACCGTGGTGCGGGCCGCGTCGGCGAGCGGGTCGGTGCCGGTCAGGGTGGCGGTGAAGGCGACCACGTCGCCCCCGGCGCCGGCCGGCGTGACGTCGGCGACGCCGCCGACGCCCTTCACCCGGGCCGCGAACGCCTGCGCGGCGGCCCGGTCCGGGGCGCCGCCGCCGGTGCCGCGCAACACCACCTGTACGCCGGTGCCGCTCATCGCGGGGAAGTCCGCCTTGAGGGTCTCGATCGCCTGCCGGGCGGGGTCGCTCTTGGGCAGCACCCGTTGGTCCACCTCGCCGAACCGGACCTGGCCGATCGGCAGGGCGAGCAGCACCAGGCCGGCCACGATCGGGGCGGCCACCAGGATCGGGCGGCGCATGGTGAACCGGGCCAGCCGGGCCCAGCCGCCGGTGACCGGACCGGCCACCTGACCGACCGGGCGGCGACGGCGTACCGAGAGCTTGTCGATGCGCGGGCCGAGGATGCCGAGCAGAGCCGGCAGCAGGGTCAGCGAGATGATCGCGGCCAGCGCCACGGCGGCCATTCCGCCGTACGACAGTGACTTGAGGAAGCCCTGCCGGAACAGCAGCAGGCCGGCGAGCGCGATGATCAGCAGGGTGGCGGAGAACGCCACGGTCCGGCCGGCGGTGGCCACCGTGTTGCGGACCGCCGCCTCCCGGGACCGGCCGGCCGCCAACTCCTCGCGGAATCGGCCCACCATGAACAGCCCGTAGTCGATCGCCATGCCGAGGCCGAGCAGGCTGGCCACGTTGACGGCGAACGAGTTGACGTTGGTGGTCAGGGCGATCGCGTGCAGCACGCCGAGCGAGCCGAACACCGCCAGGCCGCCGACCAGCACCGGCAGGGCCGCCGACACCAGGGAACCGAAGATCACCACGAGCAGGACCAGCACCACCGGCAGGGAGACCGCCTCGGCCCGGGTCAGGTCGGTCTTGGAGCGCTGCGAGGTGGAGTCCTGCAACGCGGCGCTGCCGGCCATCTCGGTGTCCACCCCGGCCACCGACAGCCGGTCCTTGATCTCCCGGTACGACGTCAGCTTGTCGCCGTCGTCGGCCCCGGTCAGGTTGACCACGGCGATGGCGCTGCGCTTGTCCGGCGTACTGAACTGCGGGGCCTTGGTCCGCCAGTACGAGTTGACGCTGCGCACCGCGTCGGGCGGCAGGGCGGCGAGGCTGGCGTCGACCTTGGCGGCCAGCGCCGGGTCGTCCACGGTGCCGGTCTGCGGCGTGTAGATGACCACCAGGTCGCCGCCCTGCGGACCGAGCGCGGCCTGTACCGCGGCGGCGGCCTTGCTGGACTGGCTGCCCGGATCCTCGTAGCCGCCCTCGGTCAACTGGCCGAAGACCCCGAGTCCCCACAACCCCGCGGCCACGATGGCCGTGGTGAGCACCGCGAGAATGCCCCATCGCAGGCGGAAGGCAAGAGATCCCCAGGAAGCGAACACGCCAGGTCCCTTGGTCGTGGTGATTTCGGGTCACCAAGTGGCTTCTGGCAGCGACTGCCGGAAGTGAACGATGTTCACTAACACAGTAGGGCCAACCCGCCGGCCCGCCGTCCGGTGGTGGCCCCGGGTGAGTGAACTAACAATCCGGCGCGGCGATCAGGACGGGTCGAACCGGGACAAGGTGAACGCCGTCAGGAATCCCGCGCCCGAACGTCGATTGGCCGATCATGGCCGCATCGCGCCCGCCGGGGTGACAACCTCGAAGCAGAGGGGACTTCCGGCAGGAAGGGCGGACGGCATGGGCGGGCGGACCTTCGTGGTGGACGGCGGGACCAGCGGCTTGGGGCTCGAGGTGGCCCGCCTGCTCGCCCGGGAGTACCGGACAGTGGTGCTCGGCGACGTGCCGGAGGAGGTGGCGCTCACCGCCGACGCGCTGGACTGCGAGGGGCAGGTCTGCGACGTCTCGCAACCCGACCAGATCGCCCGGGTGCTCGGCGGCGTACGGGCCCGCTACGGCGTGATCGACGGGCTGGCGCACTGCGCCGGTGTCTGGGCCGGCGGGGCATTGCAGGACAACTCGCCGGAGACCATCCAACGTACCGTGACGGTGAACGTGCTGGGCACCGCGTACTTCCTGCACGAGGCGATCGCGCTGCTGCGCGACCAGGGCCGGGGCAACCTGGTTTACATCGGCGCCATCGCCACCGAGATCCCCCGGCCCGGCATCCCGCTCTACCGGGCCACCAAGAGCTTCGGCAGCAGCCTGGTCGAGTCGCTGGCCGAGGCGCAGGGGTCGAACAGCATCAAGGTGATGGAGATCCACCCCGGTCCGATGCACACCCGGCTGCAGGAGCGGGTGGGCGCCGAGTTCCTCGACCAGGTCTACGCGCTGCCGGAGCAGGTGGCGCCCGAGGTGGTACGGCTGTTGACGCTTCAGCCCGAGGATCTGTACGTCTCGGGGCAGAAGGTGCTGCGCGCCGACGGCAGATGGTAAGCGCCGGACCGGCCGCCGCCGAGCCGCCACCCTCGGCCTGGGCGCCGTTGCGGGTGGCCGCGTACCGCAGTCTCTGGTTGGCGATGCTGGCGGCGAACCTGGGCACCTGGATGCAGACCGTCGGCGCCCAGTGGCTGCTGATCAACGAGCCGGGCGCGTCCACCCTGGTGGCCCTGGTGCAGACCGCCAGCATGCTGCCCATCCTGCTGCTCGCCCTGCCGGCCGGTGCGCTGGCCGACACCTTCGACCGGCGGCACCTGCTGATCGTGGTCCAGCTCTTCGTGGCCGGGGTGGCCGTCCTGCTGACCCTGCTGACCGCGGCCGGCCGGATGCCGCCGGCCCTGCTGCTCACCCTGACCTTCGCGTTCGGCGTCGGGCAGGCGTTGACCCTGCCCGCCTGGGCTGCGGTGATCCCGGACCTGGTGCCCCGGTCGCAGTTGCAGTCCGCCTCGGCGCTCGGCGCGATCAGCGTCAACGCCGCCCGGTCGATCGGCCCGGCGGTGGCCGGCGTGCTGATCGCCCGTACCGGGGTGCCGGTGGTTTTCGCGCTGAACGCGGTGGCCTTCGTGATCTTCGCGGTGGCGCTGTGGCGGTGGCGGCCCGCCACCGCCGAGGCGGCCGGCGTGCCGGAGCGGTTCACCGCCGCGCTGCGGGCCGGTGGCCGGTACGTCCGGCACTCGCCGACGGTCCAGCGCCTGCTGCTGCGGGCGCTGGTCTTCATCCTGCCGGCCAGCGCGCTGTGGGCCCTGCTGCCGTTGATCGCCAACAAGCGACTGGGCCTGGGCTCCGGCGGGTACGGCGTCCTGCTCGGCGCGCTGGGCGTCGGCGCCATCGTCGGCGGGTTGCTGCTGCCGACCGTACGGGCGAAGCTGTCACCCACCTGGTTCGTGCTCCTGGCCGGCGTCCTGTACGGCCTGGCGATGCTGGTCGTCGCCCTGGTGCGCAGCGAGGCGCTGGTCCTGCTGGCGCTGGTGCCGGCCGGCGCGGCCTGGGTGACCACGCTGTCCAACCTGAACGCCGAGATCCAGCTCTTCCTGCCCGGTTGGGTACGCGCCCGCGGGCTCGCCGTCTACCAGGTCGTCTTCGCCGGTAGCCAGGCGATCGGCGCGCTGGTCTGGGGGGTGGTGGCGGACCTGGCCGGCCTGGTCGTCGCGCACCTGGTCGCGGCGGCGCTGATGGTGGTGGGCGCGTTGACCGCGTGGCTGTGGCCGCTGCCCGACCTGCGCAGCGTGGAACGGGACCCGGCCACCTTCTGGCCGGACCTGCAGGTGGTGCACGAACCGGACCCCACCGTCGGCCCGATCCTGGTCACCATCACCTTCACCGTGCCGCCCGAACGGCAGGAGGAGTTCGTGGCGGCGATGGAGGCGGTCCGGGCGGCCCGGCAGCGGACCGGCGCGATGCGCTGGGGCCTGTTCCGCAAGGGCGAGGCGCCGGACTGCTTCGTCGAGGTCTATCAGGTCCCGTCCTGGGACGAGCACCTGCGCCAGCACCGGGGCCGGCTGACCAGGGCTGACCAGGTGGCGGAGGAACGGGCCTGGACGCTGGCCTCCGGCACCCCCGAGGTCAACCATCTCGTCCCGGCCGAGGCCGCCCCGTAGCCGGCCCACCGGTGCGGGCTCAGGGGCAGCGTCCGCCCCGGCCACCGCGTCCGGCTCGTCCGCCGCCGGGTGGCCGGCCGCGTCGGCCGGGGCGGCGGCCCTAAGGCATCCGATCCGTCGATGTCAGCCCTTGGACACGTTGAGTAGTGTGCTAGCTGCGTCTGGTAAGTCGTCGCGAAGGGACGCGATCAGACCAGCCCAGCTGGCCACGAATGGAGAACGGATGAACGCCTCCCACTCGTACAGCATGATCGACATTTCGGGACCGATCCATCCGCGTATGTGGCACTACCCGGATCCCTATTTCGCGCCCGAGATCTTCGATCTTCCTCCCGTTGCGTGGCTACCCGAACCGATCTATTCCGAAGCGGTGCGCATGCCGTTGCAGACCGGCACCTATATAGAGACGGCAGCGCATGTACGTCCGGACGGTATGCGGTTCGACCATGTCCCGCTGGAGCGCACGGTGCTGTTGCCCGTCGTCTGCGTACAGGTGCCGAAAGGGCCGGCGGAAGCGGTGGGAGCAGATGAGGTCCGTGCGGTGCTCGCCGGCATCGGACCAGGTCCCTGGGAGGGGTACGGGCTACTGATTTCGACCGGCTGGGACACCCACTGGGACGAGCCGGACTACCTGGACGCCTGCCCGTACTTCGACGACGACGTCATCGACGAGGCCCTTGCTCAGCGCTTCAGCCTGCTCGGCGGTGACACCCCACGTTTCGAGAACCCGGCTGCGCCGTCGGGGCATCTGCGGAGATTCTTCCAGGCGGACGCGTTGTTGCTGGCGCCGTTGGCCAACCTCGGAGCGGTCGGCTCGACCCGCGGTCATCTGATCGCGGCACCATTGCCGATCCGGGGGATCTCGGCGTCCCCAGTGCGTGCCGTCTGGGTGCGAGGACTCGACTCGTGAACCGAGACCGGATGCCCAGACCTCGCCGGACCGTAGGCTCCCCGCGCGCTCTCGGCTGGCTGTCGACCCCGGACAACCTCACGTCGCCCCGGGTTCGCCTCGGCTGGCACATCGCCGGCTGGATCGTCCTGGCGGCTGTCGTGGCCTTCGCCGCCGGGCTGCTGCTGTGGTGGGAGATCGGTGCACCGGCCTTCCGGGGCGGCGAGGCCGTTCCCTTACAGGATCGGCTTGAGCTGACCAAGATCTCGCTCGCGGTGACAGGTGGGGTCGGCGGCATCGTGGCCCTTGTGGTCGCGTACCGCAAGCAGCATTTCAGCGAGATGGAGGAGCAGCGGGAGAAGGTCAAGCTGAGCATGGAGCGCTTCTCGACCGCAGCGCGGCAGCTCGGCGACCCGGCCGCCGCGGTACGTCTGGCCGGTGCATACGCGATGGCGTCACTGGCGGACGACTGGCCGGCGGGCAGACAGACCTGCGTTGACGTGTTGTGCGCATACCTGCGGATGTTCTATGCCGTCGACCCTCCCGACCAGCCCGACATGCAGGCGGCATGGCATGGTGAGCGGCAGGTCCGCCAGACGATCATCAGATTGATCTCATCGCACCTGCGTCGCAACGCGCGTGTCGGCTGGTGGGGCCACGACCTCGACTTCACCGGGGCGGTGTTCGACGACGGCGAGTTCGACGGCGCGGTGTTCAGTGCCGGCCGGGTCTGTTTCCGCAACGCGCGATTTACCGGCGGTTACCTGTCACTGCGTGACGTGACCATGTCCGGTGCTTATGTGTCGTTTCAGGATGCGCAGTTCGTCGACTGTGTGGTCACCTTCGCCGGCGCCGCGGTGACCGCCGGGACGCTGTCGTTCGACGGTGCGGAGTTCGCCAGCGGCGAAGTCGCGTTTACCGACGTGACATTTACCGGCGGTGCTGTCGATTTCGGCGCGATCTTCTGCGGGTCGTCGGTCACCTTCACCGGCGCCCGCCTCGTCGCGGGGCCGCTGGACTTCGCAAACGCGCATTTCCAGAGTGGAACTGTCGATCTTCGCCATATCCACAGCGAGCGATCGGTCGCGTTGCCCGGCACGCTGCCCGCGAACTCGGCGGTGCTGCTCCTGCCGGACTCCGCTACCGGAGACGATCGATCCAGAGCGGCGATAGCCGGCTTCCGCCCGATGACGTAGGGTGCGCTTGAGGTCACGTAGCGCTGGAAAGGTCTCTGATGGACTCGTCGTCGGCCTCCGGTGGCGCTCGGGAGCCCGTACCGGACCCCGGTGGCGCCCAGTCGCCGAAGGAGTTCGGGCAGGCTCTGCGGACGCTGCGGGAACGATGGGCGAAGCTGGCCATCGACCGCATGCGCGATCCCCGCTCGAAGCAGTGCTGGAAGGAGCTACGCCGTGAGTCCATCCAGGCATTCGAATGCGGGATCCGGCAGCCCGCTACGGAAGCAGAGGTGTACGAATTCATTCGCTGCTTCGTCTGCGCGTGTCTCCGCGGCGAGCCGGAGGTCGAGGTGAGTGCTCAGGTCACCCGATGGCAGAACGCCTGGCGGCAGATTGCGCAGTTACCCACACCCATCACCCGGCCGCACGTGCCGCATGAGGTGCCCGCGCCGTCCGCCCGGGTGTTCGCCGGCCGAACCGCCGAACTGGCGACGCTCGAACAACTCCTGCCCGGCGCCCCGGGCGGGTTCCTCTCGGTCGTCATCACCGGGACCGCCGGCATCGGCAAGACCACTCTGGCTCTCTACTGGGCGCATCTTGCCGCCCGCTGGTTCCCTGATGGTCAGCTGTATGTCGACCTGCACGGCTACGGTGACGCGGCCGAGCCGCTCACGCCCGCCGCGGCCTTGAGCCAACTCCTACGCAGCCTCGACGTTCCAGACGAGGAGATCCCGACCGGTCAGGCGGAACTCGAGGTGCGGTTCCGCACCGAAACAGCGGACCGCCAGCTGCTGCTCATCCTCGACAACGCCCGCGATGCCAGCCACGTACGCTCGTTGCTGCCCGGCGTTTCCAACAGCCGGGCGATCATCACCAGTCGACGCGTCCTGCCCGGGCTGGGCGCGCACCTGTTGCAACTCGGGCTCCTGGACCGAGAGGACGCGGCTTCGCTGCTGACCGGAACCATCGGTGTCCAACGTGCGGCCGCCGAGCCGGAAGCGGTGGTGGCGCTCGCCGACCTCTGCGCACGCCTTCCGCTGGCGTTGTCCGTCGCCGGTGACGGCCTGGCCGCCAGGCCTGCGATTCCCGTCTCCGACGCGGTCGCCGAGCTCGCCGACGAACGCGAACGGCTAGATGGTCTCGCCGCCGGCGACCACGCCGACATCCGGCGGGTCCTGGACTGGTCATTCGGGTCACTGGCCCCCGAGCAGGCACAACTGTTGACCCTGCTCGGTCTGCACGAGGCTCCGGAGCTGAGCAGCACCATCGCGGCCGTCATCGCCCGAGTTCACCCGGCGACGGCCCGTCGATTGCTGCGCGGCCTCGTTGACGCGAGTATGATCGAACAACTGCCAGGCGGTCGGTTCCGTTTCCACGACCTGCTGCGCATCTACGCCGGTGAACTTGCCGAGCGGCACATCGACGCTGACGAGCGCAACGCGGCGGTACGCGGGCTGCTGCAGTGGTATCTTGCCGCCGCTGACACTACGGATCGTCTGTTCGCCCCGGAGCGGCGACGGGTTCCGGTCCAGGTTGACCAGGACATCCCCCTCCCGGCGATGACCAACGCGACCGACGCGTTCGCGTGGTGCGACACCGAGCGTCCAAACTTCATCCCGATCGCGCGCCAAGCCGTCCGGCACGGCTTCGACGACGTTGCCTGGCAACTGGCCGCCACCCTCGGCGAATACTTTTACCTGCGCAATCGGTGGTCGGAGCTGCTCGCCGTCCACGAGGTCGTCCTGCCGTCCGCGCAACGCCTCGGCGGCCAAGCCGAGTGCTGGATTCTCATCAACCTGGGACTGGCATGCGTCGAGGCCGACCGACCGTTGGACGCGATCACATACTGCGCACAGGCCATCGCCGCCACCCAGCGTGAGCACGATTTCTTCGGCGAAGCCCTCGCCGGCAACAACCTCGGGCTGGCATATCTGAAGCTGCATCGCTGGGACGAGGCGAAGGACGCGCTCGATCGCTCGCTCACCCTCTTCCGTGAGATCGACGTGAAGTGGGGAGAAGCCCATGCCCTTCGCAACCTGGGCCGCGTCCAGTCGGCGCGTGGCCAGTGGCAGGAGGCTGTCGATCTGTTGACCCGGGCCGGTGTGCTGCATCGCGAGACGGGCAACCGGGCGGTCGAGGGATGGGCGCTACACGACGTTGGGCTGGCGCATGCTGCGGCCGGCGACTGGTCAAGCGCCGTGGCCACCTATCGCGAATCACTCACCCTGCACGATGAAGTCGGCGACCGGCTCGCAGCCGCGATCACGTTGGACGACATGGGTACGGCGCTTCAGCGGCTCGGCGAGTCCACCGAAGCGGTCCACCGATGGCAGCAGGCGTTGGCCATCTTCGAGACGCTTGCCCACCCTCGGGCGACCGGCGTACGTGAGCGGCTCGGCACCTGACGCCAGCCGCGCTGGTCGACAGGCCGTTCACCGGCGCTGGAGCCAGTGAAGCTCGCTGGTCGCCGACGCCGCCCGGCGGGCTCGACGCGTCCAGCCGACCTCGGCCACCGGATTCCGTGCCGGGTCATGGGAATCCCACGGAAGTCAGGGCCAGGGTGACCAGGGTGCCGAGGGCCAGGAACGGACCGAACGGCAGGTGGCCGGACCAGCGCACCCGGCCCGCCGCCAGTAGCACCACGGCGCACACCGCCGCCCCGAGGAAGGCCAGCAGCAGGCCGAACAGCACGGCGCCCCAACCGAGCCAGCCCAGCACGGCCACCGCGCCGAGGGCCAGCTTGGCGTCGCCCAGGCCGAAGCCCCGGCGGCCGAGCAGCAGGGTCGAACCGGCGAACAGCAGCGCGACCGCCCACGCGGCGAGCAGCGCGCGCACCCAGGCGGGACCGTCCCCGGCGACGGTCGCCGCGACGCCGAGCAGCGCCCAGGTGCCGACCGCCGCCGGCCAGGTGAGCCGGTCCGGCAGCCGGTGTACGGCGAGGTCGACGAAGGCCAGCGGCACCGCGCACACCGCCCACCAGGCGAAGGCGACCGTCTCGGCGACCGGTCGCCCGGCCAGGGCCACCGCCCCGAGGGCCGCCACCAGCGCCAGCTCGACGGTGAACGGCGGCGCCCCGACCCGGCCGCCGCAGTGCCCGCACCGGGCCAGCGGCGACAGGGGGGATCGGAGGCTCGACCCGATCGGTGTCCCGCAATCGGGGCAGCCCGATCGCCGGGCCGTCCCGGCCGGCACCGACCAGGCGGCGACCAACCGGCGCAGCACGGGGGTGACCGCCAGTGCAGCCAGGCCGGGTGCCGGCCGGACCGGTGCCGGCCGGGTGGGCGGGGGCGGTACGGATTCGACGTCGGACATCGGACCTTCCGAGGGGTGGGCGCGGATCAGGAGATCAAAGCCGAATACTGTGAGTGACAAGCCTGCCGCAAGATGGCGGCGAGAATCCACGGTATGAAAGATTCGGATTCTTGACGGACGATTCGCCGGGCACGATTCGATCAATTGCCTGACCCGTCGTCGTCGGTCGGCCGGGATGCGGTCGGTCAATTGTGGAGGTCGGCCGCGTGACAGGGCCCGACTCCGTACCAAGATTCGCACGCCGAAAAGATGACGCATCCTTCATGACTCCGCCTTGATCAATTATGGGTGGAAATATCAATGGAGCGAGATCATCGAACGATCGTAACGGTGAGTACTGGCGAAAATTGCCCCCTGTCGCATTACCGGCGGTCAGCCTATGCTCGCCCCCTGGACGATGTACAACCGCCTTGAGCTGCTTGTGGTGACGGAAATGGGATCGGGCAGATCCTTCTCCGGAAGGGGAGGTCGTGCCGTTGCGAGCACAGCGTAGGTGCCGGCGCACAGCGGTCCCCGTCGCCATTCTGGCGCTCGGTCTCGGTGCCGGCTGTTCGACCCCACCCGGGCCGGACGACACGGCACCCGTCGCCGATGGCGCCGCCGACCGGTCCAACGTCGGACCGGCCGCCGACGCCGCCCGGAAATCGGCGCTCGACGCGTACGCCGGATATCTCGCCGCCTCCCGGGAAGCGGAAAGATCAGCCGATCCGCTGCACCCGGAACTCAAGAAATACCTCGCGGATCCGTTGCTCACCCGGGTCCGGCTCGCCATTCGCGACGCGAAGGAGCACGGTGCGATGCGTACCGGAACGCTCAGGTCCGACCCGACGGTGACCGAGGTCAACCTCGACGCCGTCCCCCCGACGGTGGCGATCCAGGACTGCCTCGACGCCACCGGCTACCGGCTGGTCTACCGCAAGACCAAGGCTGTGGTACCGGGCTCGGAGAACGGGCGGTTCCTGGCCACCGCCACGGCCACCCGCTACCCGGACGGTCGCTGGCTGATCAGCGCCGGCGCCGCGCACCCGGACCAGCCATGTTGATCCGGGCGGCCGTACTGGTGCTCCTGCTCGCCGTCGGCGTGGTCGGGCCGGCCGGCGCCGCGGCGGCCGACGGTCCGGGGGCGGACTGCCCGCCGGGACAGACCAACTGCGACGTCTGGGACGGCCGGCCCGGCACGCCGGGCAAGCCGGGGAACCCCGGCAACCCCGGCGGCGGTGGCGGCGGCAGCGCCGCCAAGTGCACCCGCGCCGGCCAGCCGGTGCCCTGCTACGACGAACTGCTCGGCTGGTTCAACCCCAGCGACGGCTGCTACTACAAGCTCGCCGAGCCGCAGCCGGCCGACGTGCCGCCGGGCAAGCAGATGTACCTGCGCAGCTGCGCGGGCGACGGGATCGGCTCCCAGGAGCCGGTCCTGCTGGACGGGCCGCCCGACGGGTTCGGCGCGCCGCCCGACCCGGGCGAGATCGCCGCCCGGCTGCTGGCCAGCATCACCCTGGAGGAACCGCCGGTGGGCATCGCGCCGCACGCCCGGGACGGCGCGGCCGGCCTGGTCGGCCTGCCGGTCTGGCTGTGGACCAGCGGCGACCGGGGGCACTGGGGGCCGATCAGCAGGAGCGCCAGCGACCGAGGGCTCACCGTGACCATCACCGCCGCCGTGGTCAAGGCCGTCTGGGACATGGGCAACGGCGACACGGTCGAGTGCGACAACCCCGGTACGAAGCACACCGGCCAGGCCGGCCGCTCACCGACCTGCGGCTACGACGGGTACGGCAGGGCCAGCGGCCCGGGCGGCTACCGGGTCACCGCCACCACCCACTGGCAGGTGACCTGGGTGACCGGCAGCGGGGTGACCGGCGGCTTCCCCGACATCACCCGGACCAGTCCCACCGTTCCGATCCGAATCACCGAACTCCAGGTGGTGACCCAGTGACCGTATCCACCACCCGTGCCGGCTCCGGGCCGGTCGACGCGCCGGTCGCGCCGCCCAAGGTCGTCCGGCAGCGACGGATGCGGCCCGGCCTGCTCGGGCTGGCCGTCCTGCTGGTCGCGCTCGGCGGCCTCGGCTCGGCGTTCGCCGTCGCGTCGGTCCGGGCCACCGGCAGCTATCTGGCCGTGGCCCGGGCCGTACCGGTCGGCACCGCGCTCACCGCCGACGACCTGTCCCGGGTGCAGGTGGCCGGCGGTCAGGGCCTCAGCCCGGTCAAGGCGGCCGACCTCGACAAGGTGATCGGCAAGCGCGCGGCGGTGGCGCTGGTCCCCGGCACGCTGCTGACCATGCGGCAGCTCACCGACAAGCCGCTGCTCGGCCCGGGCCAGCAGCAGGTCGCGGTGGGCCTCAAGCCGAGTCAGGTGCCGGCCCGGAAACTCAACCCGGGCGACCGGGTGCTGCTGATCAGCACCCCGCAGCGCAACGCCACCGGCGGCGGCAACGGCAGCACGACGAGCACCCGGTTCGACGGCGTCGTCATCGACGCGGTCAACCCGGACAAGACCAGTGTGGTGGTCTACGTCGCGCTCGCCGTGCGGGACGTGCCGGCCGTGGTGGCGCTCGCCGCGGACAATCGGCTCGCCGTCGTCCTCGTCGGATCGGCCTGACCGGTGGCCGTCATCGCCCTGGTCTCCGCGAAGGGGTCGCCCGGTGTCACCACCGCCGCGCTCGCCTGCACGCTGTCCTGGCACCACCGGGTGGTGCTCGCCGAGTGCGACCCGGCCGGCGGCTCGGTCCTGGCCGGCTACCTGGGCGGGGTGCTGGACGGCCCGCGCGGCATCGGTGAACTGGCCGTCGGCGAACTGCGGGACGGCAACCTGGAGACGGCGTTCTGGTCCCAACTGGTCGACCTGGACGCGCCCAGGCGGGAACGGCTGCTGTTGCCGGGCGTGGTCGACCCGGTCCAGGCGGGCAGCGTCAGCCCGCTCTGGCAGCGGTTCGCCGACTTCTTCGCCGGCCTGGGCCGGGGCCGACCGGCGTACGACGTGATCGTCGACTGTGGCCGGTTGCACGTCGTCGGGCCGCCGTGGCCGCTGCTGCGGGCGGCGGACGTGGTGCTGGTGGTCACCGCCGCCCACCTGCCGGACCTGTCCAGCGCCCGGGCCACGGTCCGGGCCATCGAACGCGACTTCACCGAGCACCGGGTGCCGCCCGGGTCGCTGCGCCTGCTGCTGGTGGGTGACGGGCACGGCCGGGGCGAGGTGAGCAAGGCGCTGCGGCTGCCGGTGATCGCGCACCTGCCGCACGACCCGCGTACCGCCGAGGTGCTCAGCCACGGCGGGACCGTGCGCGGCGGGCGGCCGTTGATGCGCGCGGCCGGCGCGTTGGAGGTGCCGGTGCGGTCGCTGCTGGACCGGCAACGGGCCCGGTTGACCTGGCCGACCGACGCGGAGGCGCCCCATGCGGTTTGAACCGGTGTCCCACGACCCGCGCGGCGCCACCTCGACGGCCGTGCCGATCGCCCCGAACGGGCGGTACCCGCACCCGCCGCCGGGAGTGGTCGCCGCGCCGCCGGTCGGCGCGCCGCCGCCACCGCCACCCCCGCCGGGTCCGGTCGCGCCACCGGCCCGACCCCGGGTGGACTTCGCGGTGGTCCGGGAGCTGCGCCGGGAACTCAGTGAACGGCTCACCCAGTGGCAACGCGGCCGGGACTTCACCGTCGTCGAGGAGGACGCCGAACGGGCCCGGCTCGCCGCCGCGGTGGTCTCCGCGTACGCCGACTCGGTCCGCCGGGCCGGTACGCCGATGGCGGCCAGCGCCGAACGCGCCCTGCTCGACCAGGTCACCGCCGAACTCGTCGGCCTGGGCCGGCTGCAGTCCCTGCTGGTCGACTCCTCGATCGAGGAGGTGCACATCCTGGGCTGCGACCAGGTACGGATCACCCGGCACGGCGGCGGGGTCGACTGGGGCGAGCCGATCGCCGACAGCGACGAGGAGTTGGTGGAGATCCTGCAGGCCGCCGCCCGCCGGGCCGGTGCCACCGAACGGTCGCTGTCCACCGCCAAGCCCACCCTGGACCTGCAACTGCCCGACGGCAGCCGGCTGGCCGCGGTCTTCCTGGTCAGCCACCGCCCGTACGCGGTGATCCGCAAGCACAACACGCTGGACGTGACGCTGGACGAGATCACCGGCGGTCGGGGCGACCTGGACGAGATGCTGGACGTGCTGATCCGCGACTTCCTGCGGGCGGCCATGCGGGCCGGGCTGAACATCATGGTGGCCGGTCTCGCCGGGGCCGGGAAGACCACCGTGATCCGGGCCCTGATGGACGAGATCCCGCCGGACGAGCCGTACGTGCTGCTGGAGGAGAGCCGCGAACTGCTCCCCGCCCGGCGCGGGCACCGGCACCGCGCGGTGATGAGCTTCGAGGCCCGGGAGGGTCACGGCGAGCGGGGCCCCGACGGCCGGCCGGCCGGTGAGGTCAGCATCGCCGACCTGATCCCGCTGGCGCTGCGGATGGGGGTACTGCGGATCATCGTCGGCGAGGTGCGGTCCCGGGAGATCGTGCCGATGCTCCAGGCGATGACCACCAGCCGGGGGTCGATGTGCACCATCCACGCCCGTACCCCGGCCGGGGTCGGTGAGCGGATCATCGAGCTGGCGCTGGCGCACGGCCGGGAGATGACCGTCGACCAGGCCCGCCGGATGGCCGGCAACGCGCTGGACCTGATCGTCTACGTCACCGTCGAGGACGAAACCGCGATCGGCGGTCGCAAGCACCGGTTCGTCTCGCACGTCGAGGAGGTGATCGGCGTGGGCGACAGCAGCCGGATCACCACCACCACCGTGTTCGGCCCCGGACCGGACGGCCGGGCCGTGCCGCGGCACCTGCCGGAGCGGATCCGCGACCAGCTGCTGCGGGTCGGCTACGACGCCCGGCTGCTGTCCCGGTACATCGAGGCCGGGGTGGGCGCCTGGCGTCGTCCCCGGCACACCCGGCTCGGGCGGCGATCCGGATGACTCTGCCGTCGAACATCGAGCTGATCGCCGTACTCTCCGGGGTTTCCTGCGTGGCCGGGCTGGTCCTCACGGTGCTGGCGGTGGTCGGCACCCGGCGGCCGGGCCGGCCGGCCGGCCCGGCCGGACGGTGGCTGCGGACGCTGTGGTCGGGCGTCGGGCCCAGCCGCCGCGAGCGGCGCCGCTACCGGCTGCTGCTGTTCTTCGCGGGCCTGGCCGGCGCGCTCGCCTTCCTGCTCACCGGGCTGCCGGTGGTCGGCCTGCTGGTCGCCGTCGCGGTGCCGGGCACGCCGTGGTTGTTCACCGTCGGTCGGGCCGAGAAACGGGCGATCGCCCGGATCGAGGCGGTCGGCGAGTGGACCCGCCGACTCAAGGACGTCTCGTCCACCGGCCAGGGCCTGCAGCAGGCCATCATCGGCACCGTCGCAACCGCGCCCGAGGAGATCGACGAGGAGGTACGCCTGCTCGCCGCCCGGTTGCAGGCCGGCTGGCTGGGCCGACCCGCGCTGCTCGCGTTCGCCGAGGACATCGCCGACCCGGTCTGCGACCAGGTGGTCGCCGCCCTGCTGCTGCACCTGACCGACCGCGGCGAGCGGCTCGGTGACGTGCTCGCCGCGATCAGCGCCGGCGCCGCCGCCGAGGTGGCCACCCGGCGCGAGGTGGAGGCGAAGCGGACCCAGCCCCGGTTCGCGGTCCGGTTCCTGACCGCGATGACGTTGCTGGTGCTGGCGTACGGGCTGGTCAACCCGACGTACATGGAGCCGTACCGGACCCCGGTCGGGCAGTTGGTGATGGTCGGCCTCGGCGCGGCCTTCGTGGCGTTGCTGGTCTGGGTACGGGCGATGAGCCAACCGCCGCGACCGGCCCGGTTCCTCGCCGCGCCGGATCCGGAGGAGATGATCGCGTGATCCTCAACTGGCAGCTCGCGATCGCGGTGGTGGGCGGCGCGACCGTCGGGCTGGGCGTGTTCGTCCTGGTCCGCGAGCTGATGCCGGTGACCCCGGCGCTGGGTCCGGCGCTGCGTCGGCTGCACCAACCCGCCCGGCCGCCCGGCCGGCCGACCGGCAACAGCCTGCAGTGGTTGGGCGGCCCGGCCCGGTGGCTGCGCCCACCCACCCGGGACCTGGCGCTGCTCGACCGCTCACCCGAGCAGTACGCCCTGTCGGTGCTGCTCTCCGGCCTCATCGGGCTGGCCCTGCCGCCGGTGTCGGGGCTGGTGCTGACCGTCGTCGGCATCTCCCTGCCGGTGGCGGTCCCGGCCGTCGCCGGACTCGGGCTGGCCGTGCTGTTCGCCGTCGTGGCGCACCAGGACGTGCTGACCAGGGCGGCCCGGGCCCGCCGGGAGTTCAGCCGGGCGGTCTGCACCTATCTGGACCTGGTCGCGCTGCAACTGTCCGCCGCGCACGGTCCGGTGCAGGCGCTGGAACGGGCCGCCCAGGTCTGCGACGGCTGGGTCTTCGAACGGATCCGGGAGGCCCTGCGGCTGGCCCAGTTGCAGATGCACTCGCCGTGGGAGGAACTGCGCGACCTGGCCGAGGAGATCGGCGTACCGGAGCTGGGCGACGTGGGCGCCATCATGCAGTCCTCCGGCGCGGAGGGCGCCCAGGTGCACGACACGTTGCGGCAGCGGGCGGACTCGCTGCGCGACCAGATCCGTACCGACAACCTGGCCCGGGCCGAGGCGGTGACCGCCCGGCTGGACGTACCGGGCGCGTTGCTGGTCTTCGTCCTGATGGGCTTCGTCCTCTACCCGTTCGTCAGCCGTATCTGACCCCCGTCCGTAGACCGAAAGGCGGCAACCCGATGGCCCTGTTGAGCTACCTCTACGCGAGTGCGCTGCGCCGGATCGACGAGCTGCGCCGGACCGACCCGGCGGACCGGGGGGACAGCCCGGTGCCGACCGCGATCATCATCGCCGGGCTGGCCGTGCTGGCGGCCGGGATCCTCGCCGTGGCGGCGACGGCGATCGATGGCTGGACGGCGCTGATCCCGCCCGCCGTGGCGCCCTGACCCCGGTGAGCCAGATCGTCGATTCGGGTCGGATCGCCGAGGATCGCCGGCCGAACCGGGTCCGGCGCCGGGCCGTGGCAGCGGTCCGGCGGCTCGGCGCGCCCGCCGAACGGGACCGCGGCGCGAGCCCGGTCGAGTTGGCGATCCTGCTGCCGACAATCCTGGTCCTGCTGATCATCTCGATCCAGGCGGCGGCCTACTACCTGGCCCGGGCACTGGCCCTGAACGCCGCCCAGATCGCGGTGACCGAGAGCCGGACGTACCGGGGTGGCACGGCGGCCGACGGAGAGGCGGCGGCCCGCCAATTCGTCGCGAACGCCCCACGCTGGCTGGTGCTCACCTCGGTCGAGGTGGACAAGCCGGCCGACGGTGGGCAGGTCACCGCCACCGTCCGGGGCACCGCGTTGACCCTGCTGCCCGGCGTCACCATCGAGGTACGGCAGAGCGCCAGCGGCCCGGTCGAGCGATTCGTGCCGGAGGACTGAGCCGTGGCCGGACGCAGCACCTCCACCGGTCGGCGTCGCCTGGGCCGGTCGGTCGGGCGGTGGCGGGGCCGGCCCGCCGACGGCGGTTCCATGTCGGTGGAGGTGGCGATCCTCGCCCCGGCGTTCCTGCTGCTGCTCGGGCTGGCGGTGGTGGGCGGGCGGGCCGTGATCGCCCGCAACGCGGTGGACCTGGCCGCCCACGACGCGGCCCGGGCGGCGTCCATCGCCCGTACCGAGCAACAGGCGCGTGCTGACGGCGAGGTGGCGGTGGAGCAGGCGCTCGCCCAGCAGGGACTGGCCTGCGACCCGGCCGCCTCGGTGACGCTGACCGGTGAACTGCCCGGCGGGACCGACGTCGACCTCGGCTACGCGTTCGCGCCGGAGCGGGTCGGCGAACTGGTGTTCGTGGTGGCCACGGTCCGTTGCACGGTGGCTCTGGCCGACCTGGGCCTGCCCGGTACGCCCGGCTCGATCGACGTGCGACGCAGCTTCGTCTCGCCGATGGACCGCTTCCGGAGCCGGCGGTGAGGTGCCGCCCGCCCATCCCCGGCACCGGGCACGGGCCCGTCCCGGGCCGCGAGTCCGTCCCGGGCCGCGAGTCCGTCCCGGGCCGCGAGTCCGTCCCGGGCCGCGAGTCCGGTCGGGTGAGTGTGTTCCTGGCGATCGGGCTGTTCGCCGTCTTCATGATCATCGGTCTGTCCGTCGACGGTGCCGGACAGCTCTTCGCCATGCAGCGGGCGCACAACATCGCCGCGGAGGCGGCCCGTGCCGGCGGCCAGTCGATCGACGAGGGACAGGCGATCGAGGGCGGCCGGAAGGTGCTCGACCCGGCGGCGGCCGTGGCGGCGGCCAAGGCGTACCGGGAGGCCGCCGGGGCGACCGGTGCCGAACCGGTGGTCGATCCCGACGGTCAGGCCATCACGGTGCAGGTCGACCTGGTCTACCAGCCCGTCATGCTCCGCTTCTTCGGTTGGCAACGGGAGATCGTCGTCCGGGAGACGGCGACGGCTCGACTCCTCGACGCCCCGACCCCTTAGGAAGGACTGTCATGTCTGGCTCGGGTGTTTCCGTGGCACGGCGCACCGGCCAGGTCGTCACCGGCCTGACCGCGCTCGTCGTCCTGATCGGACTGCTCGGCGGCGCGCCGGTGGCCCTGGTCGCGTTCGCCGGCAATCCACTCCCCGACCACCTGCCCGGCCTCGCCGAGTTGGGCAGGCTGCTGACCAGCCGCGACGACGGGCAGCTCTTCCTGCGGGCGCTGGCCCTGCTCGGCTGGGCCGGCTGGGCCACCTTCGCCCTGTCCGTACTGGTGGAGCTGCCGGCCCGGGCGATGCGCCGACCGGCGCTGCGGCTGCCCGGTCTGAGCCGCCAGCAGCGGGCCGCGGCGGCGCTGGTCGGGTCGGTCGCGCTGATCCTGGCGGCCAGCCCGGCCGCGACCGCGTCCGTGACGGCCGCCGCACCGGTCGTGGCGACCGCGCCGTACGGCGTCGGCCACGCCGCCTGGTACGCCTCGGGGCCGGTCGCGTCGTACGCCTCGGAGTCGACCACCCCGTACGCCTCGTCGATGGAGAACTCGGCGCCCGTCGCCCCGGCGGTCGGGCCGGCGGTGCACGCGGCGCCGGCCCCGGGCTGGCTGGCCGGGCCGGAGCCGGCCGACGAGCCGGTGCCGGTGTACCGGGTCGAGCGGGGTGACTATCTCGGCCACATCGCCGGCCGGTACCTCGGCGACTTCAACTCCTATCCGGAACTCGCGAAGCTGAACAAGATCCGCAACCCGGACCGGATCCGGCCGGGCCAGCTGCTGCGCCTGCCGCCGCGGGCGGCCGACCACGGCGTACGGGAGCACGCCACCGGCCTGGTCGCGGTCCCGCCGGCCCCGGGCGGGCGGGCGGGGTCACCGCCGGAGTCCGAGCCGGCCGATCCGCCCGTCGTCGTTCCCGCGCGGCCCGCGCCGGACGTGGTGCCCGCGCAGCCCGTGGAAGACGGCTCCACGATCGGGGTCGGTGCCGCCCGGCAGGGCCCGTCGGACGGCGTCAACCGGCCGCTGGCGATCTCCGCGGTGCTCTCCCTCGCCGGGATTCTCGGCGCCCAGGTCGGCGCCGCGCTGGGTCTGCGCCGGACGGCCACCGGCCGCGGCCCGGACGGCGGGCGGCACCGCGGCCGACGCTGACCGGTGGGCGTCCCGGCCGGCGGGACGTACGCCGCGGCGGTACGTCCTGAAACGGCCGGGTCCCCTGGCCGCCGTCCCCCGACGAGGCGGACGGCGGGCCAAGGGACCCGGCACTGCGGTTGACGGGATCGAGCGGGTCAGCCGAACAGTTTCTTGTCGAGTGCCGCCTGCCACGGTTGCACGCAGCCGCGCCAGGCGGCGTCGTACTTGGCGGCAGTCGCCATGTCGGTCGCGGTGGTGCCGCGCTCGGCCTCGGCGACGTGCAGCGGGATCACGAACGGGTCGCTGTCCACGGCGAAGCCCGCACCCCGCATGCAGGTCACGTACGTCGCCGATGCGGCCCTGACCTCAGGGCTGTTCAGGGCCGCGCGCTGCAATTCGGCGGTCTTGGCCTGGCCGGCCGCACCGCCCGACGCCTCGAAGTCGACCTTCGCGCTGCAGTCGTTCAGGGCGTCACCCCACACGCCCTGCTGCTCGACCGACATCCCCGCGAACAGTGCCTCGTTGGGATCGTCGGGCGTCGCCGCCGTACGGGCCGCGATGCGCTCGCGGACCTTGGCGGTGAGTGCCCCCTGGTCGATCGTGCCGAACGCGTCGACGACGTCCGACTTCGCGAGGCCGCCGTTGAAGGGCAGCCCCTTCTCCTTCATGCAGGCGGCCAGTTTCTGGTTGGTCTTTCCGTAGGACGCCAGCAGTTTCTCGGCCTGGACGGTCGGGTCCGGCGTCGAGTCGGCGGTGGCGACCCCCGCGAATGCCGCGAGGCCGACGGCGGCGACAATTCCGGTGAGTACGAGAACCTTACGGATCTGCATGTGAGACTCCGGGATCAGAATGGGGACATGAGCCTGATCCTGTTCAGCTCGTCACCGTCAGTTTGGTGCTCGACGACCCGTAGACCGGCTGGTCGTAGAGGCTCTTCAGGTAGGTGCGGTCGGTCTGGTTGATCTTGATGCAGCCGGCCGACTTGTAGTTGGACTCGGTCCAGCTGCCGCCGTTGCCGCCCTGCGAGTGGATGAACAACTCGGTCCGGGTCACGGTGCCCGCGGAGCACAGCTTGTTGCCCAGGTTCCAGACGGAGCCCTTGACCACGGTGCTGCTCGTCTGGTGGTTCACCTCGTAGCGCGGGGTGTAGGAGCCGTTGGGCAGCCATCCCTTGTTGCTGGTGCAGTCGTTGCTGGTGCCGTCGCCGGAGCCGGCCTTCATCGTCACCTTCCGTCGGGTCGCCATGAGCTGCGAGCCGCAGTAGGCCGCCGACGAGTAGTAGGTGTAGAGGTTGCCGTAGGGCGCGGTCCCCTTGTCGAACGTCATGGTCGGATTGGTCTTGGACGACTGGCAGTCCGACTGCAGAACGTCCGAGTAGGCGCTGGCCGGCGTAATGACCGACAACGCGATCGTGAATCCCGCCACTGTGGCTGCCAGGTAGGCGCGCTTCGTCTGGGACATGCGCATGTTTTCCCCCGTAATGGATTGGAAAGAAATGCGCCTCGGCCATGCGGTGCCGATGCGTCCCAGGAGCATGGCAACCGGCTATGGGCGGTGTCAATGGACCGAGCCCGGTCGAATTCACCGACATCAAATCTCGCGGACCTTTGCAGATCATGAAGCGGCAAAAATGATGATCTGTCGGTGCCGGGTCGCGAGATGCCGGGTCGAGGTGCCGGGTCGATCAGGGCAGGCGGGTCTCCAACACGCCGTCGACCACGCGGGTCGGCAGGACCTGCTGGTCGGTGCCGGCCGGGCCGTGCACCACGGCACCGTCGTCCAGTTGGAAGGTGCTGCCGTGCCACGGGCAGACCACGCAGGCGTGGCCGTCCACCCGGACCAGGTCGCCCTCGCTGAGCGGGCCGCTCTGGTGCGGGCACCGGTCCAGCAGCACCGAGACGTCGTCGCCGTCGCGGTAGACCACCAGCGCGACGTCGTCCACCGTCCGGGAAACCAGCTTCTCGTGCGGCAGGCTCGCCACGTCGATCACCGGGCGCCAGCCCTCGGACATCCGGTGCAGGTCCGGCGCGGCCTGGTTGACCTGGGCGCCCTGCTTGTAGGCGAGATGACCGCCGAGGTAGGCGCCGCCGCCGGCCGCCGCCAGGCCGAGGAATCCCAGCGTACGGCCGGCGCGGTGCCGCCCGGCCAGCCGGGCGGCCAGCGAGCCGACGAAGAGCGTGGTGCCGATCCCGTTGGCGATCGCGTGCACCAGCCCGACCCGGCGCTGTTCGGTGGTCAGCTCGGCCCAGTCGTTGGCGCCGGACAGTGCCGCCGGCAGCGCGCCGGCGGTGCCGACCGCCACCAGTACGGTCGCCGACCGCCGGTTGCCGGGCAGCAGGTCGAGCACGGCCGCGCTCAGCCACGCGCCGACCGGGAGCTGGACCAGCGCCGGGTGTAGGGGATGCCCCAGCCACACCCCGTGCAGCAGGTCGCGCAGCCCGCGCGGGCGCAGGACCGAGCGGACGGTCTCTTGCAGTCGGTCGCCGGTCCGGTCCAGCCCGGACGCCTGCTCCAGCTTGGTCAGCAGTTGTCGCATCCCTAACGGGTTCCCCCGGATCCGGCCGGTAAACGGTTCGACGGCGACGATGTCCCGAACGGGTCGCCCGGCGCCTGTTGTCACGCCGGCGTGACAACAAACCACCCAAACCCGATTAATCGGTCGAGCCTGGGGATCGGCATGGTGGCCCGGGCCGCGGGTAGTCACGGCCATGCGGATCGCCGTCACCGGGGCAACCGGCAACGTGGGCACCGCCCTGCTTCGGCAACTGGCGGACGAGCCGGACATCGAGGTGGTCGGGATCGCCCGGCGTCTTCCCCCGGCCGACACCAGCCCGTACGAGGGGGTGGAGTGGCACTCGATCGACCTGGGCGAACCGAGCAGCCTCGAACCGTTGACCGAGGTGTTCAAGGGCGTCGACGCGGTGGTGCACCTGGCCTGGCAGATCCAGCCGAGCCAGCGGCGGGCCCGGCTGCGCCGGACCAACCTGACCGGCACCCGGCGGGTGATGTGCGCGATGCGGGACGCCGGTGTCCGCAAAATCGTCTACGCGTCGAGCGTCGCGGCGTACGCGCCGGGGCCGAAGGACCGCCGGGTGGACGAGGGTTGGCCCACCACCGGGATCGGCGTCTCCGGCTACAGCGCCGACAAGGCCGCCGTGGAGGCGTTCCTGGAGGGCTGCGAGTGGGACCAGCCGGACCTGCAACTGATCCGGCTGCGTACCGCCCTGGTGTTCCAGCACGACGCGGGCGCCCAGGTCACCCGGTACTTCCTGGGCCGGCACACCCTGCGCGCCCTGCTCGGGCCGGGCCGGGTGCGGCTGCTGCCCGGCAACCGGCGGCTGCGCGGCCAGGTGGTGCACGCCGACGACGCCGCACGGGCGTACGTCTGCGCGCTGCGCAGTTCGGCGCGCGGTGCGTTCAACATCGCCACCGATCCGGTGCTGGACCCGTGGATGGTGGCCGAGGAGGTGGGCGCCACGGTGGTGCGCACCCCGTTGATGTTGCTGCGCGGGCTGACCCGGCTGGCCTGGCGGTTGCATCTGGTGCGGACCGAACCGGCCTGGCTGGACCTCACCACCGCCGTACCGCTGGTCGACTGCTCCCGGGCCGAACGCGAGCTGGGCTGGCGCCCCGGCCGGGACGCCCAGCAGACGGTCCGCGAGCTGATGACGGGCATCGCCGAGGGTGCCGGTACGACCAGCGCCGCGCTGCGCCCGGCCAGCAGCCGGACCCGCCGTCGCCTCGGCTTCAATCCCGCCTGACCGACCGTCCTGCCCTCATCCACCCGTTCCGCCCCGGCCCACCCGCCCCCGAGGCCCACCGCCCGCGCCGCCGAGACCCGCCGCCGCCGGCCGGCCAGGCGCGGTGAGTCTTGGACAGGTTCCGTTCGCGTCGAACGCTACTTGTCCAAGACTCGATACGAGTCGGGGCGGTGAGACGGCGTGGCGGCGTTGTCAGCCGGAGGGACGGTCGGGGATGCGTTGCGTCCAGCCGATGAAGCGGATGAACACGTCGGTCGGGTCGAGCTCGACCGGGTTGATCCGAATCAACTCGGTGACCGCCTCGTGCATCACCTCGGCCATGAGGACCGGCAGGTCCGCCCGGCGGTCCCAGTACTCGCACTTCAGCGACAGCCGAGCGACGGCGCACGGCCAGGGCGTGCCGCAGTTCCGGCAGAGCCACAGCGGCCGCAGCGGGACGTGCGTCCGCAGCCGGGGCGGCAGATTCACCAGTGCCCCGCGTTCCGCCGACGCCAGACGCGGGCCCGGGCGAGCTGGTCGTACTCGTCGGTGGTCGCCGACACCCAGTAGGGCGGCAGCCGCTCGTTCCGGGTGTTGAGCGCCGTGAGCCGCCGGTCGGGACACCGCCGCCACCGCAGGCCGCAGACACACCACCGCCGCCATCGCCGCCACACCGACCGGTGGACCAGAGCCAGAGGTACGGGTTTGAGGGTTTTCTGCTTGCGCATGGACCGATGCTGATTGCCTGCCGTTTTACCCCGGTCAAGAGGGCTCTTGCCCCGGATCAAGCTGCTCAACCGGAAAGTCCCTGTCGTGGAGTTGATGTCCATGCCGGAGATTGCGGACTTTCTCGGGGTCAGCCGCCAGCGGGTCCATCAGATGGCCGAACGGGATCCATGCTTTCCGGAACCCGCCACCGTGCTGGCCGTGGGGAAGATCTGGCGGGGTGAGGACATCCGGGCCTGGGCCGCGAAGTACCGGCCGCCGCTCGTCGACGAGGAGTGATCGCGTCGAGGAAAGGTGAGGGTACGGACGCCCGAGTATTCAGCAACGACGAGTAGAACAGTGTCGAACGGCGCTCCGGGAACTTCTCGAGCTGCCGGAGACCTCAGGGGGCCGGCGGACCGTCGCCGATGCGGTATCCCGCACCGGCGACGGTGGTGATGACGTCCGGCGGGCCGAGCCGGCGACGCAGCCGGCCGACGGTGACCGCGACCGTCTTGGTGAACGGGTCGGCGTACTCGTCCCAGACCTTCTCCAGGAGCTGTTCGGCGCTCAGCGGCGCGGGTGCCGCCGCCATCAGCTCCGCCAGCACCTCGAACTCCTTGCGGGACAGGCGCAGCGGTCGGCCGAGCCGGGTCGCCGTGCGCAGCACCGGATCGAGTTCGATACCGGCGCGGCTGAGCAGTCGCGGCCGCGCGGACGGCCTACGCCGGGCCAGGGACCGGATCCTCAGCACCAGTTCCGAGAAGTGGAACGGTTTCGCCAGGTAGTCGTCGGCGCCCAGTCGCAGGCCCGCGACGCGTTCGTCCGGTGAGCCGGCGGCGGTGAGCATGATGACCATCGCCGGGTCGGCCGACCGCGTGACCTGCCGGCAGACCAGGTCGCCGTGCAGACCGGGCAGGTCGCGGTCGAGGACCACGACGTCGTACCCGGTGACGGCGGCCTTCTCGGCCGCCGCGAGGCCGTCGTAGGCGACGTCCACGGCCATGCCCTCGTCCCGCAGCCCTTCGGCGATGTCGTCGGCGAGGCGGCGTACGTCCTCCGCGACCAGGATTCTCACAACCGCACCTCCGCATACAGTCCGCCCTCGGGTCGGGCGCGCAGAACGAGCGTCCCGCCGTGCGCCGCCGCCACCGCCGCCACGATGGACAGCCCCAGTCCGCTGCCGGGCCGCGACGTCCGGGCGGAGCCGAGGCGCTGGAACGGTTGCCCGAGCAGGTCGACGGCGGCCTGGTCCAGCACCGGTCCCCCGTTCTCCACGGTGAGCCGCGGCCGGCCACCACGGGCGTCAGCCCTGATCCGCAGCCAACCGCCCGGCTCGTTGTGCCGGATCGCGTTCTCCACCAGATTGTCGACCAGGCTGCGCAACAGGGTCGCGTTGCCCACCACCGTGACCGGATCCGCCCGGCAGTCGACGACGAGCCGCTTCGCGGCGAGCGGCTCGGCCCGGGCGCCGACGGCCGCGTCGGCCAGATCGGCCAGCCGCACCACCTGCACCGGCGTGGCCGCGCTGTTCTGCGCGCGGGCGAGCAGCAGCAGTCCCTCAAGCAGCCGGTCCGCCGTGTCCAGGCCCTCGTACAGCTTGCCGGCCAGCACCGTGACCTGCTTCGGCACCGGTGCCGGCTTGCCGACCGCCACGTCCACCGAGGTCCGCATCATCGCCAGGGGCGTACGCAGTTCGTGGGAGGCGTTCGCGACGAACCGGCGTTGCGCCTCGAATGCCTGTTCCAGCCGGGCGAGCAACTCGTCGACAGTGTCCGCCAGCTCGGTCAGCTCGTCCCGTGGGCCCGCCACGGCCAGCCGTTGGTGCAGGGTGCGCTCCGAGATGCGGCGGGTCGTCACGGTCATGATCCGCAGCGGACGCAGTGCCCGGCCGGCGACCGCCCAGCCCAGCGCGGTCGATACGACGGCCATCACGGCCAGCCCGATCCCCGACGTGACGAGCAGCGCCTGGACGGTGTGCCAGGTGGGGGTCACGGACAGCTCGGCCGGGGCCGGTGGCGGTAGCGGGGCCAGCCCGGGAACGTCGGGGCCGCGGAATCCCGGCTTCGGCTCGAACGTGACGAGGATCGGCTGGCGGAACACCAGGACCGCCACGAGGACCAGCAACGCGATCCCCGAGGCCAGGAAGAGCGAGGTGTACAGCAGCGTCAGGCGCGCGCGGATCGTCTGCGGTGGCCATCGGATCGACAACTTCCATCGCCTTCCGGTCGAGACCCTGTCCGGCCCCGAGTATCGCCGCTGGTCGGTAACACGACGATAACGAGGGCTGTGACGCTGTTGTTTCCCGCCGATGCGTAGACAGACGGGTACGCGGCATCCCGCCGCGCGAAGGAGGCCATACATGAGTCGCAGCAGACGAGCGAGGGTGCTGGCGGTGGTGTCCGGGGTCGGCCTGGTCATCGCCGGTCTCGTGCCCACTGCCACGGCCCAGGCCGGGTCGACGGCGAACCCGGCCGCACCACCGGCGACGATCCAATGGCAGGAGTGCCCGCAGTACTCCGACGAGGTGCTGGACTACCTGCGTATCCGCCCGGCGGACCGGGCGAGGTTCCGTGAGTTGTGGGCGCGCACCGACTGCGGCACGGTCAGCGTGCCGTTGGACTACCGCGCCCCGGGCGGAGAGCAGATCACCATCGCCCTCACCAGGCTGCGCGCGAGCGACCAGGCACACCGGCTGGGCAGCCTGGCGATGAACCCCGGAGGGCCGGGCGGCAGTGGCTACCTGATGCCGGCCCAGCTGATGCTCACCAACGCGACGACGGCCCGACTCAGCGAGCGGTACGACCTGATCGGCTTCGACCCGCGCGGCATCGGCTACAGCACCTCGTACGACTGCCCGTCGGACGGGCCGGGGGCCGGGCCGTCGCCGGTCGGCGGATGGACCAGGGCGACGCTGCGGCAGGCGTACGACCAATGGGCGGCCCAGGCGGCCCGGTGCTCGTCCGCCAATCCCGCGTTCCTGTCCCAGCTGACAACGGCGAACGTGGCCCGGGACCTGGACCGGATCCGGCAGGCGCTGGGCGAGGGGCGGATGAGCTACTTCGGGGTCTCGTGGGGCACCCAGCTGGGAGCGGTGTACCGCAGCATGTTCCCGGCGACGATCGGCCGGATGTGGCTGGACAGCGTGGTGTCCCCGCGCGCGTACGACCTCGCCTACCGGTTCGACGCGTCGGCCCGGGCGACCGAGGAAGGCTTCGCGCTCTTCGCGCGGTGGCTCGCCGCCCGCAACGACGGGTACGGCCTCGGGGACACCCCGGCAAAGGTGCGGGCCACGGTGCTGGGGATGCGACAGCGGGCGGACGCCCGACCCTGGCGGTTCTCGGACCTGCCCGTGCCGCTCGACGGCAGCTTCATCTCGTTCCTGGCCTCGGCCCCGAACCTGCACTGGGAACAGGCCGGGCAGATCCTCGTGGCGATGCGGACCGCGGTGGACGGTGGTCCCGCGCCGCAACCGGTGCGCGAGGTCGTGGGCGGTCCGTCCGGTCCGCCGCCGCCCCCACCGGCGGGCGCCCCGGAGCGGGACAACGCCACGGCGGGCCAGGCGTACCTGTGCAACGAGGACACCAGCTCCCGTGACTTCGAGCCGCTGTGGCGCGGGTACCGGACGAACCTCGACCGGTATCCGGTCACCGGCGACCTGACCGCGCTACGCCCGACCTGTGCCGGGTGGACGCTGCCCGTGCAGTCGTTCCCGCTCCGTCGCAACGGCGCGTCGTTGCAGATGTCCGGGCACCGGTACGAGGCCTCGACGCCGTACCCCTGGGTGCGGCAGATGCGGGACGCCATCGGCGGTGAGGTGTTCACCGTCGACGACTTCATCCACGGTTCCCTGCCGTTCGTGCCGGAGTGCGCGCGGCATCTGGTCGACTATTTCGACACCGGGAGCCCGGACGGTGGATCCTGCCGCGGCGAGCAGCCCGACGGCGGGACCGCCACCGCCGCGGCGACGGGTCCGGCGCCGTCGGAGCCGACGGTGGGCGGGACACCGTCGGCGGCGGTGCCGTTCTCCTGGCCCGCCCGCCGGTGATTCTGCCGTCCGCCCGGCTCCGGCGCCCGGTCGAGCAGACCGTGCTGCGCGGCTACGCCGTCGGCAGGTAACGAGGAACACCGATGCCCCCGGTTCCGCCCGGAACCGGGGGCATCGGTGTCTCGGCAGGCCGCGGCCGATTTCGGTGGTCGACGGCGGCTGCCCGGCGGCCACACGCGCATTCGCATTTCTGGACTCCGTCCCGATGACTGGCGGGGAAGTGGCCGGTGCGCGCATGCTGAAGCGGTGACCGTACGCGTGGAGCACGACGGGCCGGTGACCACGGTGGTCCTCTCCCGGCCGGAGAGTCGCAACGCCGTCGACGGTGCGACGGCGCGGGCCCTGGCGGACGCGTTCCGTTCCTTCGACGCCGACGACCAGGCCAGCGTCGCCGTGCTCTGGGGCGAGGGCGGCACCTTCTGCTCCGGCGCCGACCTGAAGGCGATCGGCACGGCCCGCGGCAACCGGGTCGAGCCGGAGGGCGACGGCCCGATGGGGCCGACCCGGATGCGACTGGGCAAGCCGGTGATCGCGGCGATCTCCGGGTACGCGGTGGCCGGCGGGCTGGAACTGGCGCTCTGGTGCGACCTGCGGGTCGCCGAGTCGGACGCCGTCCTCGGCGTGTTCTGCCGCCGGTTCGGGGTGCCGTTGATCGACGGTGGCACGGTCCGGCTGCCCCGCCTGATCGGACAGAGCCGGGCGATGGATCTGATCCTCACCGGGCGTCCGGTGCCGGCGGTCGAGGCGTACGGGATGGGGCTGGTCAACCGGTTGGCACCGCCCGGCGGGGCCCGTGCGGCGGCCGAGCAGTTGGCCGCCGAGATCGCCGCGTTCCCGCAGACCTGCCTGCGCAACGACCGATTCGCGGTGCTGGCCGGCGAGGGCCTGCCCGAGGGGGAGGCGATGACCGCCGAACTGGCGTACGGGATGAGTTCGCTCGCCGCCGACGCGGCCGACGGTGCTGCCCGGTTCGCGTCCGGCGTGGGTCGGCACGGCGCTCCCGCCGGCGCGACCGACTGACCGGCCCAGCCGTACCGGTCCGGCCGGTCATCCGGCCGGACCGGGCGGGCCGTCACCTGACGTTGCGCAGGGCGTCCTCGATCGCCCGGTGGAAGGTCGGGTACGCGTAGATCATGTTGCGCAGCCTGTCGAGCGGTACCTCGGCGTGCACGGCCACGGTGAGCCAGCCGAGCACCTCGCCGCCGACCGGCCCGGCCGAGGTGGCGCCGACCAGCACGTCCCGGTCGGCGTCCACGATCAGCTTGACGAACCCGGCGTTGCCGGCCTTGTGGATCCAACCCCGGGCCGAGCTGGCCAGGTCGGTGTGTCCGATCCGGACGGTCAGGCCGCGGTCGCGGGCCTGCCGTTCGGTCAGCCCGACCGCGCCGATCTCCGGGTCGGTGAAGGTCACCCGGGACAGCGCCCGGTAGTCGGCGCCCGGCCCGCCCCGGCCGAGGATGTCCCGGATCGCCACGCCGGCCTGGTACATCGCGACGTGGGTGAACGCGCCGTGTCCGGTGACGTCGCCGACGGCCCAGATCCCGTCGGCCACCCGCATCCGGTCGTCGGTGGTCAGGGTCCGGGCCCGTGGGTCCAGGCCCACCGTGTCCAGGCCCAGGTCGGTCAGGTCGGACCGGCGCCCGGTGGCCACCAGCAGCCGTTCGCCGGTGGCCGAACCGCCGCCGGCCAGCCGTACGGTGAAGGTCTGCCCGTCGTGCTCGACCCGCTCGGCGCGGGCGTTCGTGCGGAGCCGTACGCCGTCGTCGGTCAACGCGGCGGCGACCAGGGCGGACGACTCCGGTTCCTCCAGCGCCAGCACCCGGTCGCTGCCCTCGATCACCTCGACCCGTACGCCGAACCGGGCGAACACCTGGGTCAGCTCCAGCCCGATCGCGCCGCCGCCGAGCACGAGCAGCGAGCGCGGCAGCTCGGTCACCTCGATCGCCTGCCGGTTGGTCCAGTACGGCGTGCCGGCCAGGCCGTCGATCGGCGGCACCGCGGGTGCGCTGCCGGTGCCCAGGACGACCGCCCGGCCGGCCTGGAAGACCTGGTCGCCGACGGCCACCCGGCCCGGGCCGACCAACCGACCGTAGCCGCGGACGAACCGGCCGCCCTTGTCGGTGAACCGGTCCACGGCCACCTTGTCGTCCCAGTCGTCGGTGGCCTCCTCGCGGATCCGGGTGGCCACCATCGACCAGTCCGGGGTGGCGGCGGCGTGCCCCGCCAGCTCGTCCACCCGGCGCGTCTCGGCCAGCGCGTTGGCCGCCCGGATCATCATCTTGCTCGGGATGCAGCCCCAGTACGGACACTCGCCGCCGACCAGGTTGCCCTCGATGCCGACCACCGACAGGCCCGCCTCGGCCAGCTTCCCGGCCACCTCCTCGCCGCCGACACCCAGTCCGACGACGACCACGTCCACCCGCTGCGCCTCAGTCACCCGCCCAGCATTCCCCAGAAGATCGCCACCGACCAGGGCTGCTGGTCCCGGTCAGCGGAGCCAGGCGGGTTCGGCGCCGGCGGGTTCCAGCGGCGGCGGGTAGTCCAGCGTGCGGCGCAGCGCCGGAGGCAGCCGCCACGGCTGGTGGACCGCCTTGCCCGCGACCGCCGCGAGTTCCGGGACGTACCGGCGGACGTAGTCACCGTCCGGGTCGTAGCGTTCGGCCTGCCGGATCGGGTTGAAGCCGCGGTGCGGTCGGGTGTCGAAGCCGGCACCGGCCACCCACTGCCAGTTGCCGGAGTTGTTCGGCACGTCCCCGTCGACCAGCCACCGGTCGAACACCCGCAGCCCCGATCGCCAGTCCAGCCGCAGGTACTTGGTCAGGAAGGCCCCGGCGATCAACCGGGCTCGGTTGTGCATCCAGCCCTCGGCGTGCAGTTGCCGCATCCCGGCGTCCACCACCGGCACGCCGGTCCGGCCATCCGCCCAGGCGGTGAACGCGTCGTCGTCGGTGCGCCAGTCGTCCGCCGCCCGGGCGCGCAGCGCCTCGGTGGCGAGGCCGGGCCGGGCCAGTGCCACCTGGTAGTAGAAGTCGCGCCAGCACACCTGCCGGACGAACGGCCCGTCCCGGTCGCCGACCGCCCGGGCCACGGCCAGCGGGGACAGACAGCCGAACCGCAGGTACGGGCTCAGGTGCGAGGTGCCGTCGCCGGCCAGGTCGTCGTGCCGGTCGCCGTACCCGGGTGCCAGCCGGGCGAAGCGGCGCAACCGGTCCCGGCCGGCCCCCGCGCCGCCGGGCACCACGTGCGGAGAGTCGCCGGCGGGTGGCGCGGGCAGGTCACCGACGCGGATCCCGGCCGGCAGCCGGATCCGGTCCGGCGTGGCCACCTCGGCCCGCCAGTCGGCGGCCAACCAGGCCCGGTGGTACGGGGTGAAGACCTTGAAGTGGTCGCCGCCGCCGGACGGGCGCAGCGCGCCCGGGTCGACCACGGTGACCCCGGGGAAGATCCGTAGCGACATCCGGTGCCGGTCGCACTCGGCCCGCAGCCGCCGTTCCCGGGCCCGCGCGTAGCGGCTCACGTCCCCGGCCACCGCCACGCCCTCCGCGTCGAACTCCCGGGCCAGCCGAATCGTCTCGGCGACCGGGTCACCGTGCCGCAGCACCAGGTCGCCGCCGAGGTCGCGCAGCGCCGCGCGCAGGTCGGCCAGGCACTCGTGCAGGAACCGGTCCCGGTTGGCCGACCGGCCGGCCAGGCCGGGATCGAGCACGAACAGTGGCACCACCCGTTCGAAGCCGGCGCAGGCCGCCGCGAGTGCCGGGTTGTCCCGTACCCGCAGGTCGCGGGTGAACAGCACGACCGCGGTCCGACCGGTCATCCCGACAACTCCCGGCCGTCGCGGCGCTTCACGGCCGGCTCGACGACCGACCCGGACCGGTCGGCGGTCGGCTCGGGCCGGGGGTCCGCGGTCCGGCGCCGCGCGCGGTCCGCCGCCCGGTCGTCGGGGGCGATCGCCGGCCCGGGTACGACCACCGGGGTGCCCGTCGGGGTGACCAGTGCCCGACCGGCGACGGCGGCCCGACGGGCCCGGGGCACCACCGCGCGCCGGACGAACACGTCGTAGTCGGCGGCGGCGACCTCGTCCAGGATGCCGCCGTACAGCGCGTACGCGGTGCGCATGCAGGCCTGCGAGGCGGGGGAGAGCAGCACGATCCCGGGGGCCGCGGCGGCGTAGTGGGCCTGGGCGCGGGTCACCTCGTACTCGATGAGGTCCTTGATCCGGGGGGTGGCCGCGCCCCGGGCGGCGGCGGCGACCAGGTCGTCCCGGGTGACGCCGAACGCGGCCAGGTCCTCGTCGGGCAGGTAGGTGCGGCCGCGGTCGAGGTCCTCGGCGACGTCCCGGATGAAGTTGGTGAGCTGGAAGGCGAAGCCGAGTTGGCGGGCCGGCTCCCGGGCTGCGGCCGGGTCGGAGCTGCCCAGGATCGGCAGCATCATGGTGCCGATGACGGCGGCCGAGCCCTCCATGTAGTCGAGCAGGTCGTCGTAGCCGGCGTACGACCCGACGGTGAGGTCCATCGCCATGCTGCGCAGGAACGCCGCGAAGTCGGCCCGGTCCAGGTCGAAGACCGCGATGGTGTGCAGCACCGCGGGCAGCAGCGGGTCGTCCACCGGCTCGCCGTGCAGGCCGGCCAGGAACCGGTCGGACCAGTCGGCGAGCAGGGCGGCCCGGTCGGCGGGGGGAAGGTCCTCGGTGCGGTCGACGATCTCGTCGGCGTACCGGGTGAAGCCGTACAGGGCGTGCACATGTCGGCGTTTCCATGCGGGCAGCAGCCGGGTAGCGAGATAGTAGGTGCGGCCGTGCCGTTTGTGCAGCTCACGGCAGCGTTCATAAGCCTCGGTGAGATCGGTGTCCACCGGCCCCTCCCTGGAATTCGACGCACCAATCGACGCAATGATTACCTTAGGGTACGCTCGACCGCGTGGCCAACGACGCAGTTGCGGGCGACGCGCTCCCCAAGGCGCGGACGCCACCGCCGGGGATCGGCGAGGTCGGCCCGCAGGTCCTGACCACGTTCACCGGCGACCTGCGGGCCGCCGTGGAGGGCACCCTCGCCGCGTTCCTGTCCGGCCAGATCGACGCACTCGCCGAGATCGACCCGGCGGCCGGTGACTTCGCCCGGACCGCGCGCGACTGCGTGCTGGCCGGCGGCAAGCGGATCCGCCCGACCTTCGCCTACTGGGGCTGGCGTGGCGTGGTCGGCGGGCACGAGCCGGTCGGCCCGGTGCTGCCGGCCCTGGCCGCCCTGGAGTTGCTGCACACCTTCGCGCTGGTGCACGACGACGTGATGGACGCCTCCGCCACCCGGCGCGGCCGGCCCACCGCACACCGCATCCTCGCCGCTCAGCACATCGCGGCCCGCCAGACCGGTGACGCGGACCGGTTCGGCGAGGCCGCCGCGGTGCTCGTCGGCGATCTCTGCCTGGTCTGGGCCGACCGGATGATGTCGCACGCGGGCGTGCCGGCCGCCACCCAGTTGGAGGCGCGCCGGTGCTACGACCAAATGCGGATCGAGACCGTCGCCGGGCAGTACCTGGACGTCCTCAGCGAGACCGACGCGCGGCGCTGGTCGCTGGACCGGGCGCTGCGGGTGGCCCGCTACAAGACCGCCAGCTACACCGTGCAACGGCCGCTGCTGTTCGGGGCGGCCCTGGCCGAGTTGCGCCGGGACGGACCGCTGACCGCCGCCTACAGCCGGTACGGGATCGCCGTGGGCGAGGCGTTCCAACTCCGTGACGACCTGCTCGGCGTCTTCGGCGACCCGACCACCACCGGCAAGCCGGCCGGTGACGACCTGCGCAGCGGCAAGCCGACGGCGCTGCTGATGCTGGCCCGGGAACTGGCCACCACCGGCCAGCGGGCGGTGCTGGACCGGATCCGGCCGGCCGGGCCGGGAGCCGGCGCGGGGGGGCCGGTCGAGGACGGCGCGGCCGGGCCGGGAGCCGGCGCGACCGGCGGGGTCGGGAACGACGTGGTCGCGGGCGTGGCCGAGGTGGTGGCCGCCACCGGGGCGGTCGAGCTGATCGAGAGAATGATCGAGGACCGGGTGGCCGACGCGCTGACCGCGCTGGACACCGCTCCCATGGACCAGATCGCCCGGCAGGCGCTCACCGATCTCGCCGTGACGGCGACCCATCGGCGAGCCTGAGCCGGACGACCGCACAGGAGGTGAGAGGCGTGCGAACGGTTACCGGACGCACCGACCGGGTGGTCGTCGTCGGCGCCGGACTCGGCGGACTGGCCTGCGCGCTGCACCTGGCCGGCGCCGGCCGGCAGGTCACCGTGCTGGAGCGGGAGCCGGTCCCCGGCGGTCGCGCCGGCCGGCTGAGCCTCGACGGGTACGAGTTCGACACCGGGCCCACCGTGCTCACCATGCCCGAGCTGATCGCCGAGGCGCTCGGCGCGGTGGGCGAGGAGGTGTCCGACTGGCTCGACCTCACCCCGCTGGATCCCGCCTACCGGGCGTACTACCCGGACGGGTCGACGCTGGACGTGCTCACCGACACGGTCCGGATGGCCGCCGAGATCTCCCGGGTCTGCGGCCCGAAGGAGGCCGACGGCTACCTGCGCTTCGTCGACTTCGCCCGGCACCTGTGGCGGTTGGAGCGGGCCGACTTCATCGACCGCAACCTGGACGCCCCGACCGACCTGATCACCGCCAACCTGCTGCGGCTGGTCACCGCGGGCGCGTTCCGCCGGCTGCAGACCAAGATCAACCAGTTCTTCGCCGACCCGCGCACCCGGCGGATCTTCTCCTTCCAGGCCATGTACGCCGGCCTGGCCCCGCACGACGCGCTGGCCATCTACGCCGTCATCGCCTACCTCGACTCGGTCGCCGGGGTGTCCTTCCCCCGCGGCGGCATCCACGCCGTCTCCCGGGCGCTGGCCGGTGCCGCCGAGAAGCACGGGGTGCAGATCCGCTACGGCACCACCGTCGAGCGGGTGGAGACCTCGGCCGGCCGGGCCACCGGCGTACGGACCACCGACGGTGAGCGGGTCGACGCCGACGTGGTGGTGCTCAATCCCGACCTGCCGGTCGCCTGTCGCGACCTGCTGCCGGCCACGCGCCGGCCGCGCCGGTTGACCTACTCGCCGTCCTGTGTGGTGCTGCACATCGGGTCGCGGCAGGCGTACTCGAAGATCGCCCATCACAACATCCACTTCGGCCGGCCCTGGAAGGGCACCTTCGCCGAGGTGATCAAGCGGGGTGAGTTGATGTCCGACCCGTCCCTGCTGGTCACCAACCCGAGCCGGACCGACCCGTCGGTGGCGCCGGCCGGCCGGCAGAGCTACTACGTGCTCGCCCCCGTACCGAACCTGGACCGGGGCCGGCTGGACTGGCGGGGCGGCCTGGCCCAGCGGTACGCCGACGAGCTGAAACACACCCTGGAGGCGCGCGGGTACGTCGGGTTCGCCGACGCGGTCGAGGTGGAGCGGATCGTCACGCCGGCCGATTGGGCGGACGCCGGGATGGCCGCCGGTACGCCGTTCGCCGCCGCGCACAGCCTCCTCCAGACCGGCCCGTTCCGCCCCGGTAACCTGCACCGGGAGTTGTCCAACGTGGTCTTCGTCGGATCCGGCACCCAGCCGGGCGTGGGGGTGCCGATGGTGTTGATCTCCGGCAAGCTCGCCGCCGGTCGGATCACCGGGACGTCGCGATGAACACGTCACGCGAGGAGCACCTCGTCGAACTCGTCGACCCGGACGGCCTGCCGGTCGGTGCGGACACCGTCGAGGCGGCGCACCGCCGGCCGGGCCGGCTGCACCGCGCCTTCTCGGTGCTGCTGGCCGACCCGGCCGGCCGGCTGCTGCTGCAACGCCGGTCGACCGCCAAAACCCGCTTCCCGCTGCGCTGGGCCAACTCCTGCTGCGGCCATCCGGCGCCCGGCCAGCCGCTCGACGCGGCCGCCAATCGCCGGCTGCGCGAGGAGCTCGGCGCCGGCCCGGTCACGCTGACCGAGATCGGGGTGTACGTCTACCGCGCCGAGGACCCGGAGACCGGCCGGGTGGAGCACGAGTACGACCACGTGCTGCTCGGTCGGTTCGACCCGGACACGCCGCTGTCGCCCGACCCGGACGAGGTGGCCGACCTGCGCTGGACCGATCCGGACCGGCTACGGACCGACCTGACCGCCGAGCCGCGGGCGTACGCCCCCTGGCTCGGCGGTGTACTCGACCGGTTCTTCCAGGCCGGGGCGCTGGACCGCGCGGTCGCCCCGGACGACGTACCCACCCCCGGGGTGGACGACGCGGCGGAGCGGCCGGGTGGCCGATGACGTCCCCCTCAGCGCGGGAGCGGTAGCCCGCCGGTTGGGCGTGGCCGTCACCACGCTGCGCACCTGGCACCAGCGCTACGGCCTGGGACCGAGCCAGCACGTACCGGGACACCACCGGCGGTACACGGCGGAGGACCTGGCCCGGCTGGAGATCATGCGCAAGCTCACGGCCGAGGGGGTCAGCCCGGCCGAGGCGGCCCGCTGGGCGCGCCGGGCTCCCGGCGTACCGGAAGGGGAGCCGGCGTGGCCGCGGCGGCGGTGGGCGGCGCAGCGGGCCGGGTCCGGGCCGCCGAGCGGACCCGCGACCCGGGGCCTGCTCCGCGCCGCCGTGCGCCTGGACCCGGTCGGAGTCCGGGAGACCGCCGAACGGTTAATCGCCGCCGACGGCGTGGTCGACGCCTGGGAGGCCGTGTTCGCCCCGGTGCTGATCGGCATCGGCGAGCGCTTCGCCGCCACCGGCGGGGACATCGAGGTGGAACACCTGCTGTCCCGCTGCCTGTCGGAGGCGTTCGCCGCAGTGCCCCGGCCGGCCGGCACCGCCGGAGCGCCGCGGGTCCTGCTGGCCTGCGCCGACGAGGAACAGCACAGCCTGCCGCTGGAGGCGCTGGCGGCGGCGCTGGCCCAGGTGGCGGTGCCCACCCGCGCGCTGGGCGCCCGGGTGCCCCTGCCGGCGTTGCTGGAGGTGGTGGACCGGACCGGTCCGGCGGCCGTGGTGATCTGGGCGCACTCGCCGGCCACCGGCGATCCGGGCCAACTGGTCGCGCTGCTCGCCCGCCCGCGCCGCCCGCTGCTCGTGCTGGCCGCCGGTCCCGGCTGGTTGGCGGATCTGCTCCCGGCGGGCGTGGTGCGACCGAACAGCCTGGCTGAGGCGGTCCTGCTCGCCGTGGCGGTGTGCGAGTCTGCGGGCCGGTCAGCCACCGGCTAGCCGGGCTTACTCCCTTTGCCGTGGGACGTCCGATACCGTTATGGAGCCGAGACCCAAACTCCTCGGCCGCGCCCCGACACCCCTCGGGAGTTTTTGATGCGGAAACGCACCATGGTGGCTGCCGCGTTCGCGGCGCTGACGTTGCTCGTCAGCGGCTGCGCGCCGACCACCAGGACCGCGACGCACCGGCTGCCGACGGCCGACGCGTCCGGTGACACGGCCGCTCCCAAGCCGCCCAAGCACTCGGACGGGCCGGACGGATCGGACGGGGCGGATGTTTCCCCGCCATCCGGAGCAACGCCCACCAAACCACCCGGCACGCCGCCGAAGAAACCGCCCGCCTCCGGCGGCGGCGGCATGAGCGGCCCGCTGGGCACCCAACGCACCACCGGGGTACGGGCCGTCGCGTTGACCTTCGACGACGGGCCGCACCCGGTCTGGACGCCCAAGGTGCTCGACGACCTGAAGGCGGCCGGCGTCAAGGCCACCTTCTGCCTGATCGGTCAGCAGATCAAGGCGCATGCCGATCTGGTCGCCCGGATGGTCCGGGAGGGCCACCAGCTGTGCAACCACAGCTGGAAGCACGACCTGAAGCTGGGCAAGAAGTCCGAGGCGGAGATCCGGGCCGACCTGGTCCGCACCAACCAGGCGATCGAGAAGGCCGTACCGGGCGTCAAGATCCCTTACTTCCGCGCGCCCGGCGGCAACTGGACCTCCGCGATGATCAAGGTTGTCACCGAGCTGGGCATGACGCCGCTGCACTGGGACGTCGACCCGCAGGACTGGGCCAAGCCCGGCGCCACCAAAATCACCAATCGGGTCGAGGGTAGTGCCCGGGCCGGCTCGATCGTGCTGATGCACGACGGCGGCGGCGACCGCAGCGGCACCGCGACCGCGTGTCCCCAGGTGATCGCCTGGCTGAAGAAGAAGTACGGCATCGTCCGACTCGCGTGAGCGCCGACCGGCCGGGCCCGGCTGTGCCGTGTGGCATACCGGTTTGGCCCGGCCGGGCGGCATCACGTATGCTTTCGGAGCCTCCGGCGGGGCCGGATGGGAGCACGACCGTTTGAGTTGCGCGGCAACGCATGTGCAATGATGGCGGGGCCGCCCTCATCGTCTAGCGGCCCAGGACGCCGCCCTTTCAAGGCGGTAGCACGGGTTCGAATCCCGTTGGGGGCACGAGTTACACCCGGCAACAGCCGGTGCGAGGTCCTGTGGAGCAGTTGGAGTGCTCGCCGCCCTGTCAAGGCGGAGGTCGCGGGTTCAAGTCCCGTCAGGACCGCCAGCGCCGATCGCCGCGCGTCCACCGCGCGGCGATCTGCGTATCGGGGCAGGAAACCCGGTCGGCGGCCCCGCCGCCCGCCGGGTAATATGACCCGAGCAACACGGCCAGGTAGCTCAGTTGGTACGAGCGTCCGACTGAAAATCGGAAGGTCGGCGGTTCGACCCCGCCCCTGGCCACAAAGCCTTTCGCCGGGCTTCAACAGGGTCGGTGACCAGCGCCAGACGCGGGTCACCGGCCCTGATTGTTTCCCAGCCCTGCCGACCGGCCCGGTGCCTGGCGCCGGCCTCGGTGATCTTGGATGTCACCGATCTGCGGCCGCTGACCTGCGGCGGCGCCGCGCCGGTGTTAACCAGGTGCGAGGAACCTCCGGGCACCGGGTAATCTGTGCGGCGGGCCGCTAGCTCAATTGGCAGAGCAAAGGACTTTTAATCCTTGGGTTCAGGGTTCGAGTCCCTGGCGGCCCACTCCACCGCAGGTCAGAGGCCCCAGCCGGACCGGAACGTGCCCTGATCATGGGCCGTACAGCAGCGCAGCACAGCAGTAGGTCTCTCATCGGTCGAGTGACTGGCCCAGCGCGAGGCGCAGGTACGCCGGACGTCCCGCGCGGTGAGCCGACGCACGCCGGCCAGGTCACACCGACGGTCCCAGAACCGGTTGAAGTTGCGCGGCTCGACCGGCCGGCCGTAGCGGGTGGTGAAGACGAGGTCCGAGGGTTGCCAGGCCGGACCGGCAGCCTCGCGTGTGACGGCCTGGGCGTCGCGCCGGCGGGCCAGCGCCACGGTGCAGATGTCCGGCAGCGGCAACGTGGCGTCCGATGTGGCCGTCTTCGTCTCCCGGTGCAGCAGCTCGGCACCGACGTGTTGAATCTGCCGATCGATGGTGAGTTCACCCGCGTCGAGGTCGAGATCCTGCGGTCGCAGGACCGCACGGTACAGATTGGCTGGACCTGGATGACTCCCGGCCACTGGCGCACCGGAGCCAACACGAAAGCCAAGTTCATGCTGATGCGGCACGCGTTCGAGCACCAGAACACGGGTCGGGTGGCCGTCAAGACCGATCTCCGCAACGAACGATCACAGCAAGCTACAGATCTTGAATGGTCAGGTTGAGTCGTCGAGGGTTAGGCCGGTGTGGGTCAGGAAGCCGTCGAGCAGGTCGGGGCGGTACTGGATGCGCTTGAGCCGGTTGCGGATGATCGTCAGGAGGTGG
>NZ_JBHSBN010000028.1:0-81318 GCF_042650605.1 Micromonospora zhanjiangensis
CCCCTGCGGAGCAGCCCACGACCGAGACGTCAACGCCGCCATCAACATCAAGGCCGCCGGACAGGCGGACTTCAACGACCGCGGAGCGCACATAAGACCAGGACTCGTCCCGGCAGCGCGCAGTGAAGCGGTAACCCACCCGCACGTTGCGCCATCCACGCGCAGCGTGGAGGGAATCCTCGTCCTGCAGGGCGAGGAGGATGTCAACTGCTGGCCATCGTGGACGAGATGGTCCGGCAGGGCGTCGACCCGCGGCGCACGTCGCTGAAGGTGGGCATCTTCGGCGCCGAGCCGTGGACCGAGGACATGAGACGGGAGATCGAGCACCGGCTGGACATGCACGCGGTGGACATCTACGGACTGTCCGAGGTGATGGGGCCGGGAGTTGCCAACGAGTGCGTGGAGACCAAGGACGGGCTGCACATCTGGGAGGACCACTTCTATCCCGAGGTGATCGACCCGGCCACCGGCGAGGTGCTGCCGGACGGCGAACCGGGCGAGTTGGTGATCACCTCGCTGACCAAGCAGGCCATGCCGGTGATCCGTTACCGGACCCGGGACCTGACCCGCCTGCTGCCCGGCACCGCCCGCCCGATGCGCCGGATCGAGAAGATCACCGGACGCACCGACGACATGATCATCCTGCGCGGGGTCAACCTCTTCCCGACCCAGATCGAGGAGCTGATCCTGCGTACCCCGCAGTTGTCCCCGCACTTCCAGTGCGTGCTGTCCCGGCAGGGCCGGATGGACACGATGACCGTCCGGGTGGAGCGGCGGGTCGAGGCCGAGCCGGCGGCGGCCGACCGGGCCGGCGCCGACCTGGCCGAACTGGTGAAGAACACGATCGGGGTCAGCGTGGCGGTGCGGGTCGTCGAGCCGGACGACGTCGAACGCTCGCTCGGCAAGATGCGCCGCATCGTCGACCGACGCGCCGGCGACTGACCGCCGCCCGCTCCGCGTCCCACCCGGTCGTGCGGGGCACCAGCGGACCGTCCGCCGCACCGATCAGTGCCCGCAGTTCGGGCGCCCAGTCGGCGAACTCGGCCAGCAGGACGGCCCTGGCCGGGCCGGGGTGGCGTCGCGATTCGGACGAACATGTTCGTCGGTTGGGAAGTGGGGAGGGGAAAAGATCCGGTCCCGTGGGTGACCACCCACGGGACCGGATCCGACGCCGCCGCCCGGGACACCCGGGCGCCCAGGTCAGGGCAGGCGGCCCTGGGCGTCACCGTTGTCCTGGTCGGCGACGAAGGCCGCCACCCAGGACAGCGCCGAGTTCCAGTTGATCGCCAGTTCGTTGGTCGACCAGGACTCGATGTCGTCGATGTAGCAGAACTGCGGCGCGCAGCCGGCCAGCTTCTGCTGGGCCAGCGGGTCCTGGATCCCCGAGTTGGCGCCGCCCGCGACGGTGCCGCGCGGCGGGTTCGGCAGGCTGGCGTCGAGCTGGTGGGAGTACCAGCGGCTGTGCTGGTTGTGCGACGCGACCTCGCCGTACCCGGTGATGTACGACTGGTTGAGCGCGTTGCGCCCGAGCAGGTAGTCCATCGTGCCCAGCACCGCGGCCCGGTAGGTGTTCTTCCCGGTCAGGTCGAACGCCGTGGCCAGCACCACCGCGTTGTTCAGGATCGAGCTGTTCGACCCCCACTCCCATCGGTTGCCGGTCGGCGCGTACGGCACGCCGTAGGGGTGCGCGGCGGCGGTGGCGAGGTAACCGTCGGCACCCCGTACCACCGAGGCGCGGACCCGGTCCCGGTCCGGCAGCCGGCTGGGCAGCACCGCCAGGTCGAGCCGGCCCAACGCGGCGACGCTGCCCCAGCTGAACCCGCCGGGCGTGAAGATGTCGGCGGTGTGCAGCGGCGAGGCCAGCACGTAGTCCCGGTACTCCGTGGCGCCCGTGCTGAGGTAGAGTTCGGCGGCGGCCCAGTAGAACTCGTCGCTGACGTCGCCGTCGTCGTAGGTGCCGCCGCCGGTGCCGTCGGCCGGACTGGCGTACACCGCCGGGTGCGCCTTGGCCGCCGTCCAGGCCGCCTTGGCCGCCGCCAGGTTGCGGGCCGCGAAGGCCCGGTCGTACGGCAGCCACACCCGGGCCGCCTGGGCCGCGGTGGCCGCCAGGTTGAGGGTCGCGGCGGTCGACGGCGGGTGCAGCTCGCGCTTCTTGCCGTCCAGGTGGGGCAGCAGCGGCAGCCCGGTCCAGGTGTCGTCGTGCACCTTGTGGTGCGCCATCCCGGCCAGTGGCTGACCGGCCGGCACCTGCATCTTGAGCAGGAACTCCTGCTCCCAGCGGGCCTCGTCCAGGATGTCCGGCACCTTGTTGTGGCTCTCCGGCACGGCCAGCGTGCCGTCCCACAGCTTCCACGGCTCGCCGGTGCGGGCCAGCAGCGAGCGCTCGTACTCGCTCATCAGTTGGTGGACGGCGATGCCGCCGTTCACCACGTACTTGCCGTGGTCGCCGGCGTCGTACCAGCCGCCGGAGACGTCCAGCCGGTAGTCGCAGACCCCCGGCTGGCACGGTACGTCGGTGTCGCCCTGGTTCGGGGCCACCCCGACGTGCCCGGCCGGCCGGCCGTATCCGGGCCGCAGGTCGTCCCGGATGGCGACGCCGCTGCGCTGCGGGTAGAACACCTTCAGGGCGTCCGTGCGCAGCGACTCGTAGAAGTCGCTGCGGATGTCGAACGGCCGGCTGGTCTCGCCGTCGGCGACCAGCGTGTAACCGCTGCCGACCCGGGTGTACGACCCGAAGTTGATGGTCTGCACGTTCTGCCCGGAGGACTGGTCGACGCCGCGCGGGGTGGTCCGGCCGCTGGCGACGACCGCGCCGGCGCCGTTGCGCAGCTGCCAGGGCAGGGCGGTGGTGGCCTCGGTGACCAGGGTCGCGGCCTTCGGACCCTTGGGCAGGTAGCCGACCTGGTTGACCCGCACCCGCGGTCCGGTGTCCGGCTGGTAGACGTCCGGCGGGGCGCCCCCGGTCAGCGAGACGTCGTCCAGGCAGAACCGCCAGTCCGTGGCGGCGCCGCCGATCTGGAAGGCGACCTGCGCGTTGGGCAGATCGACCGGCGAGGTGAAGGTGTATGAGTAGACGTCGCCGGAGACGCTCACCGACGGGTTCGCCGCGAGGTACTGGGTGTACGGGTCGACCGGCAGTTGGACCAGGGCCTTGACCACCCGGCCGGGGCTGGCCGAGGCGAAGAACGAGAACTTGTACGTCTCCCCGGCGACCAGCCGGATGTCGTTCTGCCCGATGATCGCGTCCCAGGGGTTGACCGTCCCGCCCGGCACGTCCGTGCACAGGCGCCCGCCGGTCGCGTCGAGGGTGAGGTTGCCGGTGCCCCACCAGGGGGCGGAACCGTTGTCGAAGGTGCCGTTGACGATCTGCTCCGGGCCGTCGGCCCGGGCGGGTGCGCCGGTGAGGCCGGCCGCGACGAGCGCCACCGTCGCGGCGAGCGCGAGTCGGCTACCACGCCGTGCGGATCCTGGAAACACGCCGGGGTCCTTTCGGAGGGCGGAATGGAGTGTGGAACCGGCCACCCGGGAGGCGTGGCCGAGATCGATGGAAGCGCTCCCAACTGCGATGTGCCCGTGATGTTGTCAGCCTGTTTCACGCATGTCAATGCATTGGTATCGCCGATCCGCGGATCGGGTTGTCGGACCGCCGGACTAGGCTGTGAGGCCGACAAGAACCTGAGAATTCGTCACCACAGCGGGGGGAAATCCGTGTCCGGCCCAACGGCCGCACCGTCCGACAAGATCGACGGAGCGGTACTGAAGATCGCGGGCGTCGTCGTCCTCGGCGCCATCATGTCCATCCTCGACATCACCGTCGTCAGCGTCGCGCTGCCGACCTTCCAGAGCGAGTTCACCGCGACCTACGCGCAGGTCGCCTGGACGATGACCGGCTACACGCTGGCCCTCGCCACGGTGATCCCACTCAGCGGCTGGGCCGCCGACCGGTTCGGCACCAAGCGGCTCTACATGCTGGCGCTGCTGCTGTTCACCGCCGGGTCGGCCGCGTGCGCCACCGCCGACTCGATCGAGCAGTTGATCGGCTACCGGGTCCTGCAGGGACTCGGTGGCGGCATGCTGATGCCGCTCGGCATGACCATCATGACCCGGGCCGCGGGCCCGCACCGGATCGGCCGCCTGATGGCGATCCTGGGCATCCCGATGCTGCTCGGTCCGATCGCCGGCCCGATCCTGGGCGGCTGGCTGATCGACACGGCCAGCTGGCACTGGATCTTCCTGATCAACGTGCCGATCGGCGTGCTGGCCCTGGTCTACGCCCTGCTCGCGCTCCCCAAGGACACCCCCGAGCCGACCGAGTCGTTCGACTTCCTCGGCATGCTGATGCTGTCGCCGGGACTCGCGCTGTTCCTGTTCGGCGTCTCCTCGCTGCCGGAGACCGGCACCATCACCGCCACCAAGGTGTGGGCCACCATGCTGGTCGGCGGACTGCTGGTGATCGGCTTCGTGATCTACTCGTTCAAGCCCCGGCACCCGCTGCTGGACCTGCGGTTGTTCCGCAACCCGCGGCTGACCGTGGCGGCCGTGTCGATGTTCGTCTTCATCATCGCCTTCATGGGGGCCGGCCTGCTGTTCCCGAGCTACTTCCTGCAGGTGCGCGGCGAGTCGACGCTGGCCGCCGGCCTGCTGATCGCCCCGCAGGGCATCGGCGCGATGATCACCATGCCGATCGCCGGCACCCTGGCCGACCGCGTGCCGGTGGGCCGGACCGTGCCGTTCGCCCTGCTGCTCATCGCCGCCGGGTTCTTCACCTTCACCCAGGTCGACGCGGACACGTCCTACCTGCTGCTGTGCGGCTCGCTGTTCGTGATGGGGCTCGGCATGGGCGGCACCATGATGCCGATCATGACGTCGGCGCTCAAGTCGCTCAGCGGTCCCGAGGTGGCCCGCGGGTCGACCCTGGTGAACATCCTGCAGCAGATCGGCTCGTCGATCGGCGCCGCGGTGATGTCGGTGATCCTGACCAGCCGGCTGAACGGATCGGCGGCCATCCCGGGCGCGGTCGACCCGAGCACCGGAAAGCCGGTCACCGAGGCCGGGCTGGCCATCGCCGTGCAGCAGAAGCCCGAACTGGCCAAGCAGTTCCCGGTCCCGCCCGGGATGATCGAGAAGGGGCTGCAGTTCGCCGCCGACTCCTTCGCCACGACCTTCTGGGTCGGGTTCGCCCTGGTGCTGGCGACGTTCATCCCGGTCGCGTTCCTGTCCCGCCGGCGCGAGGAGCCCCCGGCCGGCGAGCGGCCGGACGGGTCGGAGCAGGTTCCGGTCCTGGTGCACTGAGCGTCCCCGGGAAGACCGGCAAGACGGGAGAACGCAAGGGCGGTGCCACACGGCACCGCCCTTGCCCGTCCGGGGCGCGCGGTACGCCGGTGGCGCCCGCCCGGGCGACGAGGTCGCCCAGCCGCTCCGGCCGCTCCAGCGCGATCAGGGTGGGCTCACTCGTACCGTGGTAGAGCAGCGCCACCGAGTCGCGGTGTCGGTACCAGGTCGTGTACGGCCAGAAGAAGTCGTCCAGGTCGCCCAGCTCGTACGCGTGCAGGCCGGGGTCCCGACCCAGCAGTTCGGCGAGCTCCGCCCGGTCGTGCACGCTCCGTACCAGCATTCCGCTGGTCGTCAGTCCCGGCCGGCGGGGCCGGGCCGCCCGTCGGCGCGCAGCGCCCACACCCCCACCACGCCCACCAGCACACAGATCGCGGCCCCCGCGAGCAGGCCATGCCGCAGGCTCAGCACCGGCGTCGCGGGCCCGGTCCGGGGTGCCGATGCCCGCGGTACGCCGTCGAGGACGACGCCGCGGCGGACCGCTTGCCGGCCCGGCCTGGAGTTGTCCGACCCACCGGCGGCCGATGCCACGGCGGCCGCGGGTGGGGTGTCCGGCGAGATGCGCCCGGCGTGCACCAGGTCCCGGGTGGGCGGGTTGGGCCTCGACGGCGAGGCGATCGCGTCCCGGCTCGCGTCCGCCAACGCCCAGAGCCGGTGCACGCTGCGCATCTCCTCGGGACTCGCGCCGCACGCCTTGGCGAAGGAGTGCACGACCCGGTAGTCGGACGGGACGCTCAGCCCGGAACAGTAGCGATGGACACTTGAGCCGCTGACCCTGGCCTGTCGACCGAGCCACTCGAAGCCCCGACCGCTGCGGTACTTGAGCATTCGAAGAAACGCAGCAAATTGATCAATATGAATGGAATCGGACACGGATCCCTCCCCCGTGGGATCGAACACCCTGGAAGCCGTGCCAACGTATCACGCAGTAGGAAGCCGTCGAAGGCGTTCCGCGGCGGGCTCCGCCGGTGCGCCGCTCAGGGTTTGCTGAGCGGCGCACCGGCCAGGAGATCGCTCAGTACCAGTGCGGCGACTGCGCCTGCCAGAACGACCACGCGGCACACGGGGTGCCGTACCGGGACTTGATGTAGTCCTCGCCCCACTCGATCTGGGTGGCCGGGTTGGTCTGCCAGTCACTGCCGGCGGCGCCCATCTTGCTGCCGGGCAGGGACTGTGGGATGCCGTACGCCCCGGAGGACGGGTTGGTGGCGTAGACCTTCCAGTTGGATTCGTGGATCCACAGCTGGTTCAGGCAGTTGAACTGGGCCGAGACGGTCCAGCCGTGCTGGACAATCTTGTTCTGCGCGGTGATCCAGACGGTCCGGGCGACGCCCATCTTGGACATCGTGTTGCCGCCCGCGATGCCGTCGGCCGTGAGTCCGTGGCCGCTCTGGTAACTGCGGACCGCGGCCGTGGTGTTCGGCCCGTAGGCGCCGTCGGCGCTGACGCCGGCGACCCGCTGCACCTCCTTGATCTTGTTGTGCAGGGCCAGCTCGGTGCGGGAGCCGTAGTCGCCGTCCTCAGCCAGGCCGTTGTCGTGCTGGAAGGACTTGACCGCGGCGGTGGTCTGCGGGCCGTACTGGCCGTCCACACCGGAGGTGGCCAGGTAGCCGATTCCCACCAGGTTCTTCTGGAGCGTGGTCGTCGAGTCCACCGCCTGGGCGGGGGTCGAGGAGACCAGTCCGGCCAGCGTCACCGTCACCAGGACGGCCAGGAGGCGGGCGACGGTTCCGGGCCTGCGGAGCAGGGATTGCATGATTCTCCTTACGGTAGGGGTTGATCAGGCGGTCAGGCGGGCGAGCGTCCGGGGGTCGACGACGCCGTCGACCGGGAACTTGGCCCGGGTCTGGAAGGTCCGCACACCCGACTCGGTGGCCGGGCCGAACGCGCCGTCCACCGTGCCGACGGGGATGCCGGCCGCGTTGAGCTGGTTCTGCACGGCCTTGACGGCCTCGCCGGACGATCCCCGGGCCAACTGTCGATGCAGCTGGTTCCAGGTCTGCGGCCCCGCCTCGCCGTCGACGCTCGCGTGCACGCTGCTCTGGAACGTGCGGACGGCGGACTCGGTGCCGGGGCCGAACGACCCGTCGGCGATCACGGTCGCGCCGTGCGCCCGCAGCTGGTACTGCAGGGCCCGGACCCGTTCCCCGGTGGCGCCGGCGCGCAGCGTGGTCCAGGCGGCCGGCGTCGGGTCACCCCCGATCCGCGTGGCCACGTCTGCCCGCAGCCGCGGCAGCATCGCGTAGAGCTGGTCGCCCGGGCAGTCGGTGGCGTTGAAGTTGCGGTGCCCGTAGATCTGGTACGCCCGGATGCCGAACTGGGCGCAGATGTACGCGGACAGCTCGACCAGGGCGGCGTAGTGCTCCGCCCGGGGCGCCGCGGTCATGTAGTTGCCCTCGTTCTCGATCCCCACCGCGAAGTCGTTCTGGGCGTAGCAGTGCGCGCCCTGTACGTGCTCGTCGCCCCGGCGCAGCGCCTCCAGGCTGCGGTGCCGTCCCTCCAGGGCGTGCGCACCCCGGGTCAGGGTGAACTGCTGGCCGCTGTCGACCCAGCCCCGGTTCTTGATGTGGTCGTTCTGGATCGAGCGGGCGAGCGCGTACGCGTGCTGCAACGAGTAGTCGGTGCTGTTCGGCGAGTCGGTGTGGTGGATGAAGAGCTTTGTCGGCGGTTGGGGGAGCATCTGGATCGCCCCGGCCGCCGGTGTCGCCCCCCATTCCGAGGTCGGGTGGATCGTCGGGACGGGCGCCGCGAGGGCCGGCGCTCCGGCGGTGAGGACCAGACCCGATCCGAGCACCAGCCCGGCGCCGGTCGCGGCGGTCAGGCCGAGAAAGCGTCGGCGGTCGAACGCCGTCCCACCCGTGGCGGTTGTCTCCTCCATGCGGCAGAGCCCCTCTCTCACGAATGCACGGCCGTCGCGACGGCCGTGCCGTACGGGGGAGACCGTCATCGATGGCGGAGGCCGGGCACAAGGTCTCGACGCCGGCTGGGACGTGCGGGACGCCGCGACCCCTGCCACCTCCACGTACCTGGCTCGCTGGGACGCGGCTGGGACGCCGGCCGGTCCCGGGTGGGGGTACGTCCGCCGGCCCGGCATGGCCACCCGACGCGGACGGAGGCCGCCGGGGCAACCGCCCCGACGGCCTCCGCTGTCGCGCTGGTTCAGACCGTTCCGTTCTCCCACCACCAGGCCCGGCCGAGGTCGGCCCGGCTGTCGACGTGCTGGTGGTCGACGGTGTACGTCTCCAGACCGGAGAAGCCGCAGGTCTCGGCCTTCTGGTAGACGGTCTTGTTGGAGACGCCCGGCACGTTGAGGTCGGCCGCCGTGCCGTACATGTGCATGCTGTCGCTGGCGCCGCCGATCTCGGCGTTGTGCTTGATGTTGCGGAAGCCGGAGTTGACGGTGATCGCCTTGTTGCCCAGCTTCACCCGCAGCGCCTCCAGCTTGTACATGCAGCGCCGGACGTTCTCCTTCACCTCCGCCGTGCTCAGCTTCCCGCCGGAGAAGGTGCCGGTGCTGCGGTCGGTGAACTCGCTCCAGTTGAAGTGCAGCGTGGAGCCGTCCGACGACTCGAGGGCGTTCAGCTTGGCCTGGGTGTTCGGGCCGACCTGGCCGTCGACGGCCAGGCCGTACGCCGCCTGGAAGCGACGGACGGCGCCGTCGGTTCCCGGACCGAAGTCGCCGTCGATGGCGACCCGGGTGTGGCTGGGGCTGGCGGCGGCCCAACCGGCGACCCGGATCTGCAGTTCCTTGACGTCGGCGCCGTTGGAGCCCTGCTGCAGGGTCCGGGTCCAGGAGTACGCCTGGGCGGCTCCCGAGATGAGCAGCGGGCCGGCGACGGCGCCCGCGCCGAGGATCACGGCGCCCCGCAGGAGCCGGCGACGGTTCATGTGCATCGCGGAGTCAGACATTGACACGTCCTTGTCGATGGTCGCGGCGATCAGTAGGCGAGCTGGAAGTTCACGTTCTTGGCGTCCGAGTCGTAGGGGCGGACCCGCAGGACGAACTTGGTGCCGTCCTTGACGTCGGTCGCCACGGTGCCCCACGGCGGACCGAAGATCTGGTAGGAGTCGTTGTTGTTGCACTTGGTGGTGTGCGCGACGAAGACCACGCAGGCGGCCAGGAACGAGCGACCGTCGTCGGTCGTCAGCCGCATGTTGATGTCGTTGCACCGGCTCGACGTGGTGTACGGCCCGTACTCGCGGTAGCCGCTCTGGAGTTTGTAGTTGAGGTTGATGGCACCGCCGTAGCAGCTGGTCGCCGCCGAGGCCGGGGCGCCGGCGACGGCCAGTCCGGTCAACGACATCGCGGCCACGGCCAGGGTCGAGAGCAGCGTCCTGAAGCGCTTCATGAGGGTGTCTTCCTTTTTCGTGGGAGGGGATCGGCGGGGGCCTGCGGTCAGTAGGCGATCTCGACGGTGTTGGTGGCGCCCTCACCGTCGGCCTTGCCCAACACCTGGAAGCTGGTGCCGTCCAGGACATCCGTGGCGATGGTCTTCCAGGAACGCCGGACGATCGTCGTGTAGTTGCACTTGCTGGTGTGCTTGACGAAGACGACGCACACCTCGATCCACTCGGAGTCACCGCTGACGATCCGCATGTTGATATCGGTGCAGCGGCTGGTGGTGGTCACCGGACCGTAGGTCAGGACGTTGGTGAACTTCGTCTGCTTCGCGCCCCCGTAGCAGCTCGTCGCCGTTCCGGCGGCCTCCGCACCGCCGGCGGGGACGAGGAACGCCGCGGTGGCGACCGAGGTGGTGAGGAGCGCGGTCAGCGTCCTCCGGGCGGATACTGCGGGCATATGCCCTCCTAAATTGGGCGGTCGGTGTCCGGCCGGCGGGACAGTCGTCCCTTGATCGGCGACGCTGCCAACCGCGCACACCCCGGGCAAGGACGCTGGGACGCTGGGACGCTGGGATCGCCCGCCACCTCGACCGACGCGAAGGCGCTGGGACGTCGCTGGGACCGCGGGCCGCCGGCCGACCCGCGTCGGGTGTCGGACCGGCGCTGACCCCCACGATGCGGCGGCGGGGCGTGGCGGATTACCGCCACGCCCCGCCGCCGTTTCCCGCGGCGGACGGCCGCCGCGGATCCGTCACCCCCGAGGTGCCGGCAGGCTGACCGCGCCGGCCGGGACCGGCGCCTCCGCGGCCACATCGGCCACGGCCTGGGAGAACTGCGTGTTGTACAACCGGTGGTACGCGCCGCGGGCGGCGAGCAGGTGCTCGTGGTCGCCCTGCTCGACGATCCGGCCGTTCTCCATCACCAGGATCAGGTCGGCGTCCCGGATGGTGGAGAGCCGGTGCGCGATCACGAAGCTGGTCCGGTCGGTCCGCAGCGCGGCCATCGCGTGCTGCAGCAACACCTCGGTACGGGTGTCCACCGAGCTGGTCGCCTCGTCCAGGATCAGCAGCGACGGGTCGGCCAGGAACGCCCGGGCGATGGTGATCAGCTGCTTCTCGCCGGCGCTGACGTTGCTGCCCTCCTCGTCGATCACCGTGTCGTAACCGTCCGGCAGGCTGCGCACGAACCGGTCCACGAAGGTCGCCTCGGCCGCCGCGTGGATCTGTTCCTCGGTGGCCGCCGGGTTGCCGTAGGCGATGTTGTCCCGGATGGTCCCGCCGAACAGCCAGGTGTCCTGCAGCACCATGCCGATCTCGCCGCGCAGGTCGTCCCGGCGCATGGTGGTGATGTCCACCCCGTCCAGGGTGATCCGGCCGGCGTCCAGCTCGTAGAAGCGCATGACCAGGTTGACCAGGGTGGTCTTGCCGGCGCCGGTGGGTCCGACGATGGCGACGGTGTGTCCCGGCTCGGCTACCAGCGACAGGTCCTCGATCAGCGGCTTCTCCGGCTGGTACCGGAACGACACGTGCTCGAACTCGACCCGCCCGTGCCGTTCCCGGACCCGGGCCGGGGTGGCCGGCTCCGGGCTCTGCTCGTCCGCGTCGAGCAGGTCGAACACCCGCTCGGCCGAGGCCACCCCGGACTGCAGCAGGTTGGCCATCGAGGCGACCTGGGTCAGCGGTTGGGTGAACTGCCGGGAGTACTGGATGAACGCCTGCACGTCACCGAGGCTCATCGCGCCGGAGGCGACCCGTAGCCCGCCGACCACGGCGACCGCCACATAGCTGAGGTTCCCGAGGAACATCATCGACGGCATGATGATGCCGGAGACGAACTGGGCGCCGAAGCTGGCCTTGAACAGCTCATCGTTCTTGGCCGCGAACGCCGCTTCCACCTCCCGTCGCCGGCCGAAGACCTTGACCAGCTCGTGACCGGTGAACGCCTCCTCGATCTGGGCGTTGAGCGCGCCGGTGTGCGTCCACTGCGCGACGAACTGCTTCTGCGACCGCTTGGCGATCTGCTTGGTCAGCACCATCGACAGCGGCACGATCACCAGGGCGATCACCGCCAGCAGCGGCGAGATGACGAACATCATGGTGAGCACGCCGACCACGGTGAGCAGCGAGGTGAGCAGCTGGCTCAACGTCTGCTGCAGGCTCTGCGCGACGTTGTCGATGTCGTTGGTGACCCGGCTGAGCAACTCGCCGCGCGGCTGCCGGTCGAAGTACGGCAGCGGCAGCCGGTTGAGCTTGTCCTCCACGTCCGAGCGCATCTGCCGGACGGCCTGCTGGACCACGTCGTTGAGCAGGTAGCCCTGCAGCCAGCTGAGCACCGACGAGCCCACGGCCAGGCCCAGCGCCAGCAGCAGCACCTGACCGAGCCGACCGAAGTCGATGCCGGCGCCGGGCACGACGGTCATGTGCGCCAGCATGTCGGCGAGCCGGTTGTCGCCCCGGGCCCGCATGCCGGCGATCACGTCCGCCATGTTCGTGCCGGCCGGGAACTGCTTGCTGAACAGGCCGGAGAAGATGATGTCGGTGGCGTGCCCCAGCACCTTCGGCCCGATGACGCTCAGTCCCACGCTGGCCACCGCCAGCCCGATGATCATGATCAGCCGCGTCCGGTACGGACGCAGCCGGCCGATCAGCCGTTTCGCCGACGGGCCGAAGTTCATCGACTTCTCCGCCGGCATCCCGGCGGTCATCCATGGCGGTCCGCCGGTGCGCCGTCCCGCCGGCGGCAACCGTTTCGGCATCGTGGCCGTGCCGCCCTGCTTCGTCATCGTTCCCCCGTCGTTGTGTCCCGGACCGCCGTCGGTGCGTTCCGGACCGGTGTTTTCGCGTGCCTCGGTCATGCCGCCGCCCCCATCGGGAGCTGGGACTCGACGATCTCCGCGTAGGTCGGGCAGGTCTCGACCAGTTCGTCGTGTCGGCCGATGCCGACGACGGCGCCGTCCTCCAGCACGATGATCTGGTCGGCGTCGACGATGGTGGACACCCGCTGCGCGACGATGACCACGGCGGCGTCCGCCGTGACCGGGCGCAGCGCGGCCCGCAGCCGGGCGTCGGTGCCCAGGTCGAGCGCGGAGAACGAGTCGTCGAACAGGTAGATCTCCGGTCGGCGGACCAGCGCCCGGGCGATCGCGAGCCGCTGCCGCTGACCGCCGGAGACGTTGGTGCCGCCCTGCGCGATGGGCGCCGCCAGGCCCTCCGGCATGGCCGCCACGAAGTCGCGGGCCTGGGCTATCTCCAGGCACTCCCACAGTTCCTCGTCGGTGGCGTCCGGGTTGCCGTACCGCAGGTTGCTGGCGACCGTCCCGGTGAACAGGTACGGCTTCTGCGGGACCAGGCCGATCCGGTCCCACAGCACGTCCGGGTCGAGTTCCCGGACGTCGACCCCGTCGACCAGTACGCAGCCGCCGGTCACGTCGAACAGTCGGGGGACCAGCGACAGCAAAGTGGTCTTGCCGGCACCGGTGCTGCCGATGATCGCCGTGGTCCGGCCCGGTCCGGCGCGGAAGGAGACGTCCCGCAGCACCGGCGCCGCGGCGCCCGGGTACTGGAACTCGACCCCGCGCAGTTCCAGTTCCGCCCGGGCGGTCGGCTCGGTGACCGGGCGCTCCGGCGGCCGGACCGTCGAGTCGGTGTCCAGCACCTCGCTGATCCGCTCGGCGCAGACCGCGGCCCGGGGCACCATGATCAGCATGAAGGTCGCCATCATCACCGACATCAGAATCTGCATGAGGTAGCTGAGGAACGCCGTCAGCGCGCCGACCTCGATCTGGCCGGAGTCGATCCGCGCCGCGCCGAACCAGAGCACCGCCACGCTGGAGGCGCTGAGCACCAGTATCACGATGGGGAAGAGCAGCGCCATCAGCCGGCCGGCCCGCAACGCCACCGAGGTGAGATCGTCGTTGGCGGCGGCGAACCGCTCGGTCTCGTACGGCTCGCGGACGAACGCCCGGACCACCCGGATGCCGGTGATCTGCTCGCGCAGCACCCGGTTGACCGTGTCGATCCGGGTCTGCATCAGCCGGAACAACGGCACCATCCGCCGGATGATCAGGCCGAGGGCCAGCACCAGGACCGGTACGCAGACCACCATCAGCCAGGACAGCCCGACGTCCTCGCGCAACGCCATGATCACACCGCCGATGCACATGATCGGCGCCGCGACCAGCATGGTGCAGGTCATCATGACCAGCATCTGCACCTGCTGCACGTCGTTGGTGTTGCGGGTGATCAGCGACGGGGCGCCGAACTGGGCGACCTCCCGGCTGGAGAACTGGCCGACCCGATGGAACAGCGCCGACCGGACGTCCCGACCGAAGCTCATCGCGGTCCGGGCGCCGAAGTAGACCGCCGCGATCGAGCAGGCGATCTGCAACGCGGACACCAGCAGCATCCAGCCGCCGGTGCTGATGATGTAGTCGGTGTCGCCCCTGGCGATGCCGTTGTCGATGATGTCGGCGTTCAGGCTCGGCAGGTACAGCGAGGCCATGGTGCCGACCAGTTGCAGCAGCAGCACCGCACCGAGCGGGCCACGGTACGGCCTCAGGTGGCCGCGGAGTAGTCGGATCAACATTCCTGGTTTCCCCCGGATGGTCGGTCGGCCGACGCCGCCGCGGCGTCGGCCGGGTGGTGCGGACGGACGCCGTCGTGGTCGTCCTTGTCGTGTGCGCGGACGCCGTCGTGGTCGTCCGGGTGATGCGTGCGGACGCCGTCGAGCAGGACGGCGACGATCTGATCGGCGGTGAGCAGGTTCCCGTCCGCGATCAACTGGTGCGAACCGGAGAAGGTGAGCAGCCGCAGCAGCCGCGCCACCTCTTGTACCGGGTAACGGAGCAGGTGCTGGTCCGGTTCCAGCAGCCGGACCACCGCCGCGGCGATGCGCTGGTTGACCGGGTCGTTGCGACGCCGGTGCTCGTCGGTGTCCTCCGGCGGCCCGTGCATGCAGAGCGCCAGCAACAGGTTGGTCACGGTGATCAACCGGTCCTGCATGACCGTGGTCAACTCGGTCAGCCGTTCCCGTAGCGGCAGCGCGGGATCGATCCGCTCGATCCGCTCGAAGAGTGGTTCCGGATCGAGGGCGGTGGCGACGGCGGCCTGGATGAGCGCCTCCTTGTCCGGGAAGACGCGGAAGATGGTGCCCTCCGCGACCCCGGCCGCCTCGGCGATCTGCCGGGTGGTCACCTTCTTGCCGTACCGGCCGATCAGCGGGAGGGTCGCCGTGATCAGGGCGGCCCGGCGCTCGTCCGGCGGCAACGGTCGGGCCCGGCCGGGTCTCGGCGCGCAGTGGTCCGGTGTTCCGGGTGAGCTGGTGGCTGGCACGCCGGAGAGGATAACTGAGTGAGTCACTCACTCACTAACGTTTTTCCGACAGCGAACACGGGACCGCCGCCCGGCGGGGCACCTCCACGTATGGCGAAGCGTGGCGGCGGATCTATTTGTGCGCGCTGAGTGTCGCTCGAACAGCACCAGATGTTCACGTACTGCCGGCATTAGACATGCCTGTGGGGAATCGCCGGGACGCGGGGTCGGGAAAGGGAGTGGCGGTGCGGCAGGGCCTTCTGCCAGGCTGCGGCGGTGTCCGAGACCCGTGCCGATCCACGCGACCTGACGGACCTGCGGCGGCGGCTCGCCGCCGGCGACCGGATCGACTATCTCTACTTCTGGGGGCACCGGCCGCGCCGGGACGGCGCCGCCGGCCCGCACTGCCTCAGCCAGTGGTGGCCGGCGCCGTTTGTGGTCGACGACATCCGGTACGCCTCCGCCGAGCACTACATGATGGCGCACAAGGCGTGGCTGTTCGGCGACGACACGGTGGCCCGCCAGATCCTCGACGCGTCCAGCCCCGGTGCGGCCAAGGCGCTCGGCGCGCAGGTGCGCGAATTCGACGAGGCGACGTGGCAGGCGCATCGCTTCGACATCGTGGTGGCCGGCAGTGAGGCCAAGTTCGGCCAGCACCCGAAGTTGGCGGCATACCTGACCGGCACTCGGGGCCGGGTGCTGGTCGAGGCAAGCCCGGTCGACCGAATCTGGGGCATCGGGCTGGCCGCCGACGATCCGCGCGCCGCGGACCCGGACCAGTGGCCGGGGCTGAATTTGCTCGGCTTCGCCCTCATGCGAGCCCGGGACCGGCTCTGCGGCTGACCAGCGGCCCGGTTTCAGGCCACGCCGGCCGGGCGGAACTGGACGCTGACCCGGGGGCCGACCGGACGGGCGGTCTTCGGGACGGCGTGTTCCCAGGTCCGCTGGCAGGAGCCGCCCATCACGATCAGGTCGCCGTGGCCGAGCGGGAAGCGCAGGCTGTCCCCGCCGCCGCGCGGGCGCAGCAGCAACGGTCGGGGCGTCCCGAACGAGACGATCGCGACCATGGTGTCGATCCGGGCCGACCGGCCGTGCGTGTCGCCGTGCCAGGCCACGCTGTCCGCGCCGGTCCGGTACAGGCACATGCCCGCGGTGACGAACGGCTCGCCCAACTCGTCGGCATAGTACGCGGACAGCCGCTCGCGGGCCTCGGTCAGCACCGGGTGCGGCAGCGTCTCCCGACCGGAGTACCAGCGCAGCAGGCGCGGCACGTCGACCTCGCCGTCGTACATCCGGCGCCGCTCGGCGCGCCAGTCGACGTCCCGCAGCAGCGTTTCCAGCACCGGGTCCGAGCCGCTGACCCAGCCGGGCAGGTGATCCACCCAGGCGCCCCGGGTGAGCCGGTGCCGGCGCACCCGGCCGGTCAGGTCGCCCAGGGTCGTGGTGGGCGCCTGGTCGAACATCGACGGCTGGTGGGCCAGCGGGGACATGGGACCACCATACCCATCCTTCGAACGCCCGTACGATCGTGGCTGGTCGCGGGCGCGTCCCCGGCTGGTCGCGGGCGCGCGTCGCGCCCGGAGTAGCGTCGCCGGTATGGACTGGCAGAGCTACGGTTCGTTCCTCGTCTTCGCCGTGGTCACCTGCAACCCCTCGCCGGCGGGCGTGCTGGTGGGCGGCGGCGGGGGTGGCGACTGTTGGCGACGGAGTAAACATTGACATATTTCGGAGCGCTCCGGTGGTAGAGTCTTCACCGTTAAACGGGCGATAGCCAAGCTCGTCTGACACGTAGGACGCCTGCGGCGGCAGGTTAAACACGTCGGTGTGATCGGTACCGGGAGTGCCTCGGGAGCCGGACCCCGCAGGGTCGAACGGACGTGGAGACCGTGTAGGACCAGCGCTTGTGCTGGCAGTGGTCGGTGAAGCGTCAACCTCGCACCGCGTAGGCGGGTCAGACGAGGAGCGTCCGGTGGTAACGCCGGACTGCGAACGGCTGGGTGCACTATTGCTCACTCGCACGCAACGGTTTCCTGTCCAACATCACCAGCGGCGGCGCCGGTCTGGCAGGTGCTGCCGCTGGCGCTCAGCCACGCGCTGCTGTCGCTGGCGTACCTGACGCTCCTGGTCGCCGGTCTGCACCGGGCCCGCCGGGTGTTCGCCCGCCGCGGGGTCCGCCGGGCGTTGGACACCGGTACGGGACTGGCCCTGCTCGGCTTCGGCACCCGGCTGGCGGCCGAGAGCCCCTGACCGACGGACCGGGACCGGCGTCGTCCGACACCTGGCCAGTCGTGTAGTGGACAGCGTTCCGGGTCGGAATCGCGCAGGCTTGACGGGCGTACCCGCTGGTGGCGGCGGGTGCCGTCGTCGGCCGGCGGCGCCGGCTCAAGGAGTGTGTCCCATGGCGAACGAACGACGACTCGCGATCGATCCGCCGGAGCGCAGCGCCGCCGAGCGGGTCGGCCCGCACCTGCTCGGTCGGGTCTACCGTCCCGATCCCCGGGACTGGAGCCTGGACCGGCTGCTGGAGATCGCCGAGCCCGACGAGGCCGTCCTGCAGCGGACGGTCGAGCAGGTGCTGCGGGAGACCCCGTACTTTTCGGACTGGCGGTCGTACCTGGTCTTCTGGCGGTGGTTGCGCAAGCACCGCCCGCCGGTGCCGCCCGGCCCCACGCCGCCGCCGCCCACCGACGCCGCGCCGGCCTGGGAGCTGAAGATCCAACTGGACCAGGCGGACACCCCGCACTGCGTGGGCTTCGGCTGGTCCGGCTGGGTGGACGCCGCACCGGTCGAGGGCGAGTACCAGAACGCCGACGGGCACGCCCTCTACTACGAGTGCAAGGTGATCGACGGTGAACCGCGGGCGGAAAACGGTTCCACCGTCCGGTCCGGGGCGCTCGCCGTACGGGCCCGGGGACGGTTGGCGGCGTTCGCCTTCGCCACCACGCTCGGCGAGATCGACGACTGGGTGAACAAGCAGGGCTCCGTGGTGGTCGGCACGAACTGGACCGACGACATGTTCCACCCGGACGCCAAGGGACTGGTAAAGCCCACCGGCGCGGTGGCCGGCGGCCACTGCTACCTGCTGATCGACAAGATCGACGCGGAGGACGCCTACCTGTTCCAGAACTCCTGGGGCGCGACCTGGGGCGCCAAGGGCCGGTTCACGATGAAGCGGAGCGACTTCGAAAGCCTGTTGCACGCCGACGGCGAGGCGTGTTGCGCCGTCGAGCTCCCGCGCTGAGCCACCGGCGACGGCATGGCGCGACGCGATCTGGACCGGGCCGGCGCCGGGCAGCGACACCAGGTCACCGCCGGTGACCTGGTGATCCTCCGGTTGCCCGAGACGCCCACCTCCGGCTACCGGTGGGCGCTCGACGGGTACGACCCGGACGTGCTCCGGCTCGCCGGTGACGAGTTCCGCCCGGCGGCCGGCTCCGCGCTGGGCGGGGGTGGCGAGCGGGAGTTCCGGTTCAGCGTCGTCGGCGCGGGCAGTTCCCCGCTGCGACTGGCCCGGCGACGGGCCTGGGCGGGTGCCGGCGGCGCGGCGGAGCAGTTCGAGGCGACGATCGAGGCCACCGACTGACCGACCGCCCCACCCGCGGATGTCGGGTGAAGAAAATCCACGTCCGGTTGAACCTTCCGGCCCTCGGATCCGAACCACATGGTTGGAGCACGTGAGGACGGGTCTCGATGCCGGTGCGCCCGTCCGGCCGCGCCCGGCCCTGTCCGGCCGGTCGGCCCGCTCCGCCTGGTACGTACCGGCAGGCGAAGGGACACCGGGGTGACTCGTAGGGCGCTGTTGCTGGTCCGTACCGCGATCGTCGGAGCCGCGGTGGCCTGCGCGACGGCCCTCGCCGCCCCGGCCTGGGCGGACGTCGCGATCACCCCGAACTTCGCGGTACGCGGGGACGCGGCCAAGGTGACCTTCCGGGTCAGCGACACCCGGCCGGGGGCGTACACCACCAAGGTGGAGCTGCGCTTCCCGGCGGACGTACCGGTCGCCGAGGTGTACCCGCTGTCCGTGCCGGACTGGGCGCCGCAGATGACCACCCGCACCCTCGACAACCCCATCGGCGGGCTGCACCAGGGTGCCACCAGCACGGTCACCTCCGCGGTCATCTGGACCCGGGCCGGCGCCGGTCGCCCGGGTGGCGCCGCCGACCTGACCATCTCGATGGGGCCGATACCGCAGCGCGACCGGCTGACGTTCACGCTCCTGCAGACCTACTCCGACGGCACGGTGGCCACCTTCGGCGACCCGGTGGCGGGCGCGCCGGAGCCCGCCGGCCCGGCGCCGGTGCTGACCCTGCTGGTCGGCCCGGATCCGGTGCACGGTGACGGAGAGCAGCACGCCGGCGGTCACAGCGGAACCGGTACCGCCGACGACGCGGCGGCGGCTCCGGTGGACGAGGCCGCCGCGTCGACCGACGACGGATCCGGCCTGAGCGGCGGCGAGTTGCTGGCCATGGGGCTGGCCGGCGGCGTCGCGGCGGGCCTCGCCCTGGGCGCGGTCGCGATCTCCGTCACCCGGCGCCGTGCCCTCGCCACCGCCGGCCCGCAGCCGTCCGCCGCCACCGCTGACACCCTCGCCCCGACCGACGGGACGCCCGCCGCCGCGACAAGGCACGCCACCGACGGGAAGTCCGCCGCAGCCGAGCACAGCACCGCCGACGCGAATTCCGTCTCGGGTGAGAAGAGCGGTGCGGACCTGCAGTCCGGTGTCGACGAGGGCAGTGCCGTCCCTCGGGACAAGGCGGCCATCGACGGCACACCCTCCGCCCCACGCCGCGCCTGGCGCCTGCGGGAGCCGGCTACTCGCCCCTGACGCCGGCCGACGCGGTGATGGCCGCCGCCCAGCGGCGGGCCGCGACCAGTCCGGCGGGCGTGGCCGAGCCCGGCGTGCAGGTGGCCGAGGGCCTCCCAGCCGGCGGTGATCGCGCCTTTCCAGGGCACCGCCCACCGGCGTAGGCCGGGGAGGTCGGCGAGGTTGCCGTGGGTCCGGTCGGCCGAGGCGATGGCGGCCAGCACGGCCTGGCGTAGGTCCTCCATGGCGCCGGCCGCTCCCGTGACCGCGAGCGTCTGTGGCGTCGGCGCGGTGGTTCCGACCGGTAGGTCCGGGCGGCTGTAGGTGCGGGCCTGGTCGCGCGCGGCGGTCAGTGCCTCGCAGGGGCCGGGCCGTCCGCAGGCGACGCAGAGACCGGTGTACGAGGAGGTGGTGTGCGTGTCGATCGTCTGTTGCGCTTCGGCGAACCGCTGGTCGGCGTAGTCGACGAGGTCGGTGGGGGACAGGCCGGTCACAAGCCCTCCTTCACGAGTTGGGCGAAGCGCACCTCGTCGCACGGGTAGTCCTCACCGCAGGCACAGACCAGCCGGGCGACGGCCCGCGGCGGATGGGCGGCCAGGACGAACTCCGCGTCGTCGAGATCCTGTTGGGAGGGGATGGCGTCGTCGGGCTGGTCGGGTTCGGCGAGAGGAGTGGGGCTCACCGGTGATTACCTCCGTGGATGCGTCGTCATTCCAGAGGTTGTGCTCGGTGGAACGGCTGCTCTACAGCCACCATGCCCTCTCAGACCTAATAGTGTCAAGTTGTATAGGTGTCAAACATGACACTATCGGTCCGCATAGCGTCGGATCATGGTTCGGAGGCTGTACGGCTCGGCGGAGCTTCAGGAGCGTCTCGGCGTATCCCGCGCGCGCGTCGTGCAGATCACGAGCCGGCCTGACTTCCCCGCACCCTTCGACCGCCTGGCTGGGGGCACGGTGTGGTTGGTCGAGGACGTGGAGGCGTGGATCGCGGTGCACCGACCCCACCAGGCGCGTGGCGTCAACCCCGACGAGGCCTGATCGGAATCAGCCACAGCGACGTCGTTCGGGAAGCAGCAAAATCCCTGACATTGCTGCTTCGGGGCGTGGTCGATGCAGCAAAGCCCCCGACATTGTCGGAATCCCCGCCCCGGCGGCCCGCGCGCTGCCGTGCGGTCAGGGCCAGGGGGTTTCGACGCCGTCGAATTCCTCGAAGACGAGCCAGGTACGGGTCGACAGCACGCCGGGGATGCCCTGCACCTGGTTGAGGACCAGGTCCCGCAGGGCCGCGTTGTCCGGCGCCCGGACCAGGGCCAGTACGTCGTGGTCGCCGCCGAGCAGCGCGGCGTGTTCGATGTAGCGCATCCGGGCCAGCCGGGCGGACACCTCCCGCCAGGTGTTCTGCTCGATGGTCAGGCTGACGTACGCGGAGGTCATCAACCCGGCCGGCTCCGGGGCGATCCGGGCCCGGAAGCCGGTGATCACCCCGTCGGCGATCAGGCGTTCCACCCGGGCGTAGGCGTTGGTGCGGGAGATGTGGATCCGTTCGGCGAGGGTCCGGATCGAGGTGCGTCCGTCCCGGACCAGGGCGTCCAGGATCCGCCGGTCCACCTCGTCGAGGGGCCGGGCCGGGCCAACCGGTCGGCCCGGATCCGGCGGGCGGGCCGATCGTCCGGCGCCGGCCGGGTTTGCGGCCTCCGGCCGGGGCTCCTGGCTCACTAAAGGCCCTCCTCACGGTCATCCGTCCCACCTTCGCGACGGATGTTGAGCAAACATCCGCCAGCCGTGAGCATAGGCCCACCACATGTCCAGGAGGTCCTTGCCGTGACGACCACACCCCAGGCGGTCCGCAGGCCATCCCCGCCCGGTCCGGAGGCCACCGCCGCCGGTCCCGAGTCGACCACCACCGCGCCGGCCGATCGGGTGGCGGCGCTGCTGCCGCACGCCGAACCGGTCCGGCTGCTCGACGAGTCCGGCCGCCGGGTCCCGGGCCCGGCCGAATACGCCGAACCGTCCCCCGAGACGCTCCGCGAGCTGTACCGCCGGATGGTGGTCGGCCGCCGGTTCGACCTGCAGTCGACCGCGTTGACCAAGCAGGGCCGGCTCGCCGTCTACCCGTCCGCCCGGGGCCAGGAGGCATGTCAGGTGGCCGGGGTGATGGCGGTCCGGGACACCGACTGGGTGTTCCCGACCTACCGCGAGTCGATGGCGCTGGTCGCCCGGGGGATCGACCCGGTCGAGGTGCTGACCCTGCTGCGCGGCGACTGGCACTGCGGGTACGACTCCGCCGCGCGGCGCACCGCGCCGCAGTGCACCCCCCTCGCGACCCAGACCGTGCACGCCGCCGGGCTCGCCTACGGCGAGGCGCACCAGGGCCGGGACACCGTCGCGCTGGCGTTCATCGGCGACGGCGCCACCAGCGAGGGCGACTTCCACGAGGGGGTCAACTTCGCCGCCGTGTTCCGGGCACCGGTGGTGTTCTTCGTGCAGAACAACCGGTACGCCATCAGCGTGCCGCTGTCCCGGCAGACGGCGGCGCCGGCCCTGTCGTACAAGGGTGTCGGCTACGGCATCGCCAGTGAGCAGGTGGACGGCAACGACCCGGTCGCCGTGCTGGCCGTGCTGAACCGGGCGGTGGAGCACGCCCGGTCGGGCAACGGTCCGTTCCTGGTGGAGGCGCACACCTACCGGATGGAACCGCACACCAACGCCGACGACGCCAGCCGTTACCGGGACGCCGACGAGGTGGCGGCCTGGGTGGGGCGGGACCCGATCGCCCGGCTGGAGACGTACCTGCGCGGGGTCGGTGCGCTGGACGACGCCGAGGTCGAGGCGGTCCGCGCCGAGGCCGAGGCGTTCGCCGCGGACCTGCGTACCCGGATGAACGCCGAACCGACGGTGGACCCGCTGTCGCTGTTCGCGCACGTCTACGCGGAGCCGACGCCGCAACTGGTCGAGCAGCGGGAGCAGGTCCAGGCCGAGCTGGCGGCCGCCCGGGACGAGGAGGGGGACGCCTGATGGCACCGGTGACGATGGCGAAGGCGCTGAACGCCGCGCTGCGCGACGCGATGGCCGACGACGACCGGGTGGTGGTGTTCGGCGAGGACGTCGGCCAGCTCGGCGGCGTCTTCCGGATCACCGACGGGCTGCTGGCGGCCTACGGGGACACCCGCTGCTTCGACACGCCGCTGGCCGAGGCCGGCATCGTCGGCTTCGCGGTCGGGATGGCGATGTCCGGGCTGCGCCCGGTGGTGGAGATGCAGTTCGACGCGTTCGCCTACCCCGCCTTCGAGCAGATCGCCTCGCACGTGGCGAAGCTGCGCAACCGGACCCGGGGCGCGCTGAGCGTGCCGATCGTGATCCGGGTGCCGTACGCGGGTGGCATCGGCGGCGTGGAGCACCACTGCGACTCCAGCGAGGCGTACTACGCGCACACCCCGGGGCTGAAGGTGGTCACCCCGGCGACGGTGGACGACGCGTACTCGCTGTTGCGGGCGGCGATCGCGGACCCGGACCCGGTGGTGTTCATGGAGCCGAAGAAGCTCTACTTCTCGGTGGCCGAGGCCGAGCTGCCGGTCGACACCGAGCCGTTCGGCCGGGCCGTGATCCGCCGGCCCGGCCGGGACGCGACCCTGGTGGCGTACGGGCCGTCGGTGCCGGTGGCGCTGGAGGCCGCCGCGGCCGCCACCGACGAGGGCTGGGACCTGGAGGTGGTCGACCTGCGCACGATCGTGCCGTTCGACGACGCCACGGTGGTCGAGTCGGTCCGCCGCACCGGTCGGTGCGTCGTGATCCAGGAGGCGCAGGGCTTCGCCGGGGTGGGCGCCGAGATCGCCGCGCGGGTGCAGGAGCGCTGCTTCCACTCGCTGCACGCCCCGGTGCTGCGGGTCAGCGGGCTGGACATCCCGTACCCGGCGCCGAAGCTGGAACACGTGCACCTGCCCGGCGTCGACCGGGTACTGGACGCGGTGGCCCGACTGCAGTGGGACGACCGGCCGGACACCCGGTGGCTGTCGGACGCGGCGGTGGCGGCATGACCGCCGGCACCACCCAGGTCTTCCTGCTGCCCGACCTGGGGGAAGGGCTGACCGAGGCGGAGATCGTCGAATGGCGGGTCGCCGTCGGTGACCTGGTCGAGGTCGACCAGGCGGTGGTCGAGGTGGAGACCGCCAAGGCCGTCGTGGACGTGCCCTGCCCGTACGCCGGGCGGGTGGTCGCCCTGCACGGCACACCCGGGCAGGCGCGGCCGGTCGGCCAGCCGCTGATCACGATCGAACCGGTCGACGGCGGTGACGGCGCGGCGCCGGAACCGCCCGGGCACGCCACCTACCGAAAGGAGGAGCGGGCCGGGTCGGGCAACGTGCTGATCGGCTACGGCACCGGGCACGGTCCGGGGCGGCGCCGCCGGGCCCGGGTGGGGACGCTCGCGGGGCGGCACCCCGGGTCCGTACCAGTCGATCCGCCGCCGCGCCGGATCGACCGGCTCCCGGCCATGCCGGTGGCCTCCGGCGGCGCCGGGGACGCGGCACCGCCGGCCGGCGACGCCGCCGGGGCGCCGCTGGTGATCTCCCCGCTGGTCCGCCGGTTGGCCCGGGAGCGGGGCATCGACGTACGGGTGGTGCGCGGCACCGGTCCCGGCGGGATGATCCGGCGCGGCGACATCGACGCGGCCCTGGTCGCCCGGGACGTCCTCGCCGCGCCGGGCGTCCGCGCCGCCGGGGCGGACCCCGACGGTACGGCCGGAGCGGGCGACGCGGCCCGGGGCGGGTTCCCGACCGGCGACGCCGACGTGGTCATCCCGCTGCGTGGGGTGCGCAAGACGATCGCGGACAAGCTCGCCCGCTCCCGGCGGGAGATCCCCGAGGTCACCATCTGGGTCGACGTGGACGCCACCGCGCTGCTGGCGACCCGCGCCGAGATCAACGTGGCCCGGCCCGACCGGCCCGACCGGCCGGTCGGCGTGCTGGCCCTGCTGGCCCGGATCTGCGTCTCCGGTCTGCGGCGCTTCCCGCAGCTCAACGCCCGGGTCGACACCGAGCGGCAGCAGATCGTCCAGTCCGGCGCGATCCATCTCGGCATCGCCGCGCAGACCGACCGGGGGCTGCTGGTGCCGGTGATCCCGGACGCCGGCCGGCTGACCACCTGGGAACTGGCCGACGCGCTGGCCGAGACCACGGCGGCGGCCCGGGCCGGCTTGCTGCCGCCCGCGCGGCTGACCGGCGGCACGTTCACGCTGAACAATTACGGCGTGTTCGGGGTGGACGGCTCCACCCCGATCATCAACCATCCGGAGGCGGCGCTGCTCGGGGTGGGCCGTATCGTCGACAAGCCGTGGGTGGTGGACGGGCAGCTCGCCGTCCGCAAGGTGACCCAGCTCAGCCTCACCTTCGACCACCGGGTCTGCGACGGCGGGGTGGCCGGCGGTTTTCTGCGGCACGTGGCGGACCGCGTCGAACGCCCGGCCCTGCTGATCGCCGACGCCTGACCCGTCCCGGTCCCCAATTCCTGGCGGGGAGCGCGTTTGCTCCCCGCCAGGAGGGTATCCGCCGGCGACGGCCGAGCCAGGGGGCGGGGATGACGGACGAGGCGCCGGACTACTTCGAGCCGGCGGGTGGCGCCGTGCTCACCCATCTGTTGATCGTGCGTGACGTCGACCGGTCCCGGGACTTCTACCAGCGGGTGCTCGGCGCCGAGGTGGTCCGGGACCGGATGCCGGCGATCCTGCGCTTCCACAACAGCTACATCGTGCTCAACACCGAGGGCGGCCCGACCGACGACAAACCGGGGGTCCAAGCCCAGGCGCCGGCCGACTCGGCCACGCTGGGCTGTGCGATGAACATCCGGGTCACCGACGTCCGTGCGGTCTATGACGAGTGGCGCTCCCGGGGCGGCGAGTTCCTGACCGAGCCGAAGGACCACGGCGTGGAGATCCGCTGTTACCTGCGGGACCCGGACGGCTATCTGATCGAGGTCGGCCAGGGGACCGGCATCCGGGCCGAGATGTGACCAGCCAGCGGCCGCGGTCCGTCCTCGATCCACCTATGGGCTGGTCACCGGCGTCACCAGGGTTCCGTCCGCCAGGAACTGGAACAGGTTCTGTAGGACGAGCTCGGCCATGGCCTCGCGGGTTTCCTGGGTGCCGCTACCCACGTGGGGGAGTACCACCACGTTGTCGAGGCTGAGGAGTTCGGCCGGTACGTGCGGCTCGTTGACGAACGTGTCGAGTCCGGCGCCGGCGATGCGATGGTGCGCCAGGCTGTCGACGAGGGCGGCTTCGTTGACGATGGAGCCCCGGGCCACGTTGACCAGAAAGCCGTCCGGCCCTAGGGCGTCGAGCACCTCGGCCGAGATCAGACCCCGCGATGAGTCGCCACCGGAGGCCGCCACGATGAGAATGTCGGAGCGGGCCGCCAGCGCGATGACCGAGTCGACGTAGGGGTACGGGACGTCGGCGCGCCGGTTGCGGTTGTGATAGGCGACGTGGATGTTGAAGCCGGCAAGCCGATGGGCTATCGCCAAGCCGATCCGGCCAAGACCGAGGATGCCCACCGTCGTACCGCTGACCCGTCGGGTAAGCGGGAAGTTGCCCTTGGCCAGCCAATCTCCTCTGCGGATGTACCGGTCCGCGGCGCTCAGACTCCGCATGACGTCGATCAGGGCACCCACGGCGGTATCGGCGACACAGTCCGTGAGCACGTCGGGCGTGTTGCTGAGGATGAGTCCGCGGCTGCGTACCGAGTCGATGTTCGTGGTGTCGTACCCCACGCCGAAGTTGATGATCGCCTTGAGGTTGGGCAACGCGTCCATCAGCTGGTCGCTGACGCCCACTCGCCCGGATGTCACGGCCGCCACGAACTCCTTGCCGCGTTGGTTCAGGAACGAGTCCGTGTCTGGTGCGTCGGGCAGCCGGACAGCGGCGAATCTCGATCGGAGTCTGGCCTCGAGCGAGGCCATCAATGGCCCCACCTGCAGTACTCGGCCACCGGCTGTCCGTTCGGTCATGGTCAACCTGTTCGTCGAAGGAATGGGGGTACGTGGGCGCTGGCATACCTGTCCACGTCAGATATGGCATGGTCCAATACCCGTACGGCATAAGGAGGGTGATCATGTTCAGTCTGGACCAGGTGCGCGGCTTCGTCGCCGTCGCCGAAGAGGGCAACTTCGCGCGCGCCGCCGAGCGGCTGCGGATAACCCAACCACCGTTGAGCCGTCAGGTGCAGAAGCTGGAGCGGGCGGTCGGGGTCGATCTTCTCAACCGGACCGCCCGGGGCGTGGGACTGACCCCGGCCGGCCGGGTGTTCCTGGAGGAATCGCGCCGGTTGCTCAGTCTCGCGGACGCGGCGCCGTTGTTGGCCCAGCGTGCGGCGCACGGCTCGAAGGGAACGCTGCGGCTCGGGTTCACCGCGGTGGCCGCGCTGAGCGTTCTCGGTCGGTGGGTCAAGTACCTCGACGAGCGGCTGCCCGAGGTGGACCTCGTGCTCAAGGAGATGGTCACCGGGGTGCAGGTCGAAGCGCTGCTGGCGAACGAGATCGACCTGGGCCTGCTGCGAGGGGTGCCCCGGTCAGGGGTGCTGCGGGCCGCGTTGGTGCACACGGAGTCGCTGCTCCTCGCGGTCCCGCGTGGGCACGTACTCACCCGGCTGGGCCGGCGGCCCCGCCTGCACGAGGTAGCTGATTTCAACATCATCACCTACTCGCCGTCAGAGGCCCGCTACTTTCACGAACTGATCGTCGCGGCGTTCCGGACGGCCGGCGTCGAGCCCCGCTACACGCAGCACGCGACCCAGGTCAACAGCGTGCTCTCCCTGGTTAACGCCGGGCTGGGGGTGGCACTGGTGCCGGCGTCCGCAGCTGCCATGCGGTTGGCGAATCTCCAGTTTCTGGAGGTTGACGGGCCCGAGCCGGACTGCGTCGAGGTCTACGCCGCCTGGCGTCCCCGCAATGACAGTCCAGCCCTCGCGGTGCTGCTCGATCACGCTGCGGCCGCGCCGTTCACCTGAAGGAAACCTGTTCGGAACCCTTGAAGTCGCCAGCAACCCGTTCCTACGCTTGCCCACCAGCACAGACTCAATTCACATATGTAGACGCCCGCTTGTCATGGGTGGGACCCATGACGTGGCTGGCCCGACAGCACGTTGGGTCAGAGCCAGACGTGACCGCCGGCCATCGGGTTGACGAGGCGGGCGATTTTGGTCTGGACCTGGCGCATGATCTCGACCACCTCCAGCTCGCGTTGCGGGGTCAGCCGAGCCAGCGGGATGGAGACGCTGATGGCGTCGGTAGCCGGCTCCGCGTAATGCAGTGCGACCGCGTAGCAGCGCAGGCCAAGACTGTTCTCCTGTTCGTCGATCGCGTAACCCCTCTTGCGGGTGCGTTCCAGCTCGGCATCGAGCGCGGAGTGGTCGACGATCGTGTACGGGGTCAACGCCACCAGGGTTTCCGGAATGTGCCCTCGGCGTTGTTCCGGGGTGCGTTCGGCCAGCAGCACCTTGCCGAGCGACGTGGTGTACGCGGGCAGTCGCCGACCGATCCGGCTGTAGGGGCGCAGGTACTGGCTGGACTCCAGGGTGGCCAGATACACCACGTCCACTCCGTCCAGTCGGCCGAGGTGGAACGTCTCGTCGAACTGCTCCCGGAGTTGACTCAGGAAGGGCAGGACCATCGGCAGACAGGGATCGGTGTCGAGATAGCTGGTCCCGGCCAGCAGCGCCCGGATACCGATGCCGTACATGCTGCCCGACGCGTCCGCGCGCACCCATCCGTGCTTGATCAGGGTGCGCAGCAGCGCGTGCAGGCTGCTCCGTGGAACGCCGAGGGCCTCGCTCAGCTCGCGCAGGCGGGCGGGGCGGTTCTGTCTCGCCGCGAGGTACTCCAGCAGTTCGACCGTGCGCACGGCCGACTTGACCGCCCGGACACCGCCGGTCTCTTCGAGGTTGTCTGCCACGGCCTCGACGACTCCTTCAACGCGTATCGGGCGGCTCCGCCTGAGCGAGGCTAGCCGACCAGGTGCACAAGTTCCACATATGAGAACGAAGGTTGGGTCGGTGAGCCGGATCGGCGGTCGTGGGCAAGCCGGTCATACGAGGCGAGGGGTTCAGCGAGCGGGTCGAGACGGTGGCGATGCTGAGAAGGTATCGCACGATACTAAATTCATGTTGGACGGGTATGAGCTGGCCTCGGTAACCTCCCGGACACCTATTCGAAATTGGAGCCCTGAGTCATGACGCGATACCTCCCCGAAGAACTTCAGCAGGTGCTGGGGGCCGGGCTGCTCTCCTTCCCGGTCACCCACTTCACCGACGAGTTGGAGTTCGACGAGGCGGCCTACCGCGCCAACCTGAGCTGGCTGTCGTCGCACGCGGCGGCGGGCTTGTTCGCGGCGGGCGGAACGGGCGAGTTCTTCTCCCTGACCCCTGGCGAGGTGGCCCGGGTCGTGCGTGCCGCGGTCGAGGCGAGCGGCGGCGCGACGCCGATCATCGGCCCGGCCGGCTACGGCACCGCGACCGCCGCCGAGATGGCCCGCGACGCGGAGCGGGCGGGAGCCGACGGGGTCCTGCTGTTTCCGCCCTACCTGACCGAGGCCAGCCAGGAGGGTCTGACCGCGCACGTCCAGGCAGTCTGCGCCGCCACCTCGCTGGGCGTGATCGTCTACCACCGGGCCAACGCCACGCTCACCGTGTCGACGATGGAGAACCTTGTCCGGACCTGCCCCAATCTGGTCGGCTTCAAGGACGGGGTCGGTGACATCGAGTTGATGACCAGCCTGTACGCGACGGTGGGTAATCGTCTGCTCTACATCGGGGGTCTGCCCACCGCCGAGACCTTCGCCCTGCCCTACCTCGAACTCGGCGTTACCACCTACTCCTCCGCGATCTTCAATTTCGCGCCAGAGTTCGCCCTCGGCTTCTACCAGGCCGTGCGGACCCGGGACCGCACCGAGGTCTACCGCAGGCTGAACGACTTCGTGCTGCCCTATTTGAAGATCAGGAGCCGCAAGCCCGGCTACGCGGTCTCGATCGTGAAGGCCGGCATGCGGGCGGTCGGCCGCTCGGCCGGCCCGGTCCGGCCCCCCCTGACCGACCTCACCGCGGACGAACAGGCCATCCTGACCACCCTCATCGAGAAGTTGGACTGAACGTATGACCACCATCGATGCCAACAGCACGTCCGTCAAGACGGATCTGACCGGCGCCATGCTGATCGGGGGTAGTGAGGTCCGAGGCGGCACCGGCGAGGTCCGCGCGGTGAACCCGCACACCGGGGAGCAACTCGAACCGGCGTACGGGCTGGGCGGCACCACCGAGGTCGACCGCGCCGCGGAGCTGGCCTGGGCGGCGTTCGACAGCTACCGGCACACCGACCTGGAGACCAGAGCCGCGTTCCTGGAGACGATCGCCGCCAACATCGAGTCGCTCGGCGACCTCCTGATCGACCGGGTGCAGGCCGAGACCGGCATCGTCCGGGCCCGAGTGACGGGCGAACGCGCCCGCACCTGCAACCAGCTGCGCCTGTTCGCCTCGGTCGTGCGCGAGGGCAGCTGGCTCGGCGCGCGCATCGATCCGGCGCAGCCCGATCGGACGCCGCTGCCGCGGGCGGACATCCGCCAGCGCCGCATCCCCCTCGGTCCCGTGGCGGTCTTCGGCGCGAGCAACTTCCCGCTGGCGTTCTCGGTGGCCGGCGGCGACACCGCCGCCGCGCTGGCCGCCGGCGCCCCGGTCGTGGTCAAGGCACACCAGGCCCACCCCGGCACCTCCGAGCTGGTCGGACGGGCCATCCAGGCCGCCGTCCGGCAGCACGACCTGCCCGAGGGGGTCTTCTCGCTGCTGTTCGGGGACGGTCGCGGACTCGGGACCGACCTGGTCCGGCACCCGCGGATCAAGGCCGTCGGGTTCACCGGGTCCCGCGAGGCCGGACTGGCCCTGGCCGCGGCGGCGGCCGGCCGCCCGGAGCCCATCCCCGTCTACGCCGAGATGTCCAGCGTCAATCCCGTGATCATTCTCCCCGGCGCCCTGGCCGCGACGGGTGCCGAGCTGGGCAGGGCGCTGATCGGCTCGGTCACCACCGGCGTCGGTCAGCTGTGTACCAGCCCGGGCCTGGTCTTCCTTCGCGACCAGAAGGGCTTCGACGAATTCCTCGCCGCGGCGGCCGACGCCGTGCGGGCGTCCCCGGCCGCCCCCATGCTCACGGCCGGCATCTGCGCCGCTTTCACCGCCGGGGTCGACCGGCTGCGGGCCACCGACGGCGTCAGCCCGGTGGCCAACGGCGGCGAGGACGACACGATCGTCTCGGCCGGCCGTACCGGCCTCTTCGTGACCGACGGGGCGACCTACCTCGCCAATCCCGCCCTGCACGAGGAGATCTTCGGGGCCGTGTCCCTGGTGGTGCGCGTCGCCGACGACGAGCAGCTCCACGAGATCATCGAGCGGCTCGACGGGCAGCTGACCGCGACCGTGCACGCGACTCCGGACGACTACGAGGAAGCGCGACGATTGCTGCCCCGGCTGGAGCTCAGGGCCGGCCGGGTGCTGTTCAACGGCTGGCCGACCGGGGTCGAGGTGGGACACGCCGTCGTGCACGGCGGACCGTTCCCGGCGACGTCCGACTCCCGTACCACCTCGGTGGGGACGTTGGCGATCGAGCGGTTCCTGCGACCGGTCAGTTACCAGGACGTGCCCGCCGACCTCCTGCCGGTCGCCCTGGCCGACGACAACCCGCTCAACCTGTGGCGGCGCGTCGACGGACAACTCGGACGGCACTGACACCCGCCCCGCCGTAGCCGTAACCCACCACCCCGACAAGGTGCCAGCAATCATGACAACCGACACGGTCCCACCGGGCACGCCGGTCGTGACCGACATGCGCGTCGTGCCGGTCGCCGGCCACGACTCCATGCTGCTCAACCTCAGCGGTGCGCACGGCCCGTTCTTCACCCGCAACATCGTCATCCTCACCGACAGCACCGGGCACGTCGGTGTCGGTGAGGTGCCGGGGGGTCAGGCCATCGCCCAGACCCTGCAGGACTCCCGTGACCTCGTGGTCGGTCGTCCGGTCGGGCACTACCACGCCGTGCTGGGTGCCGTCCGACGCCGTTTCGGCGACCGCGACGCCGGTGGGCGCGGCGTGCAGACGTTCGACCTGCGCACCACCGTCCATGTGGTCACCGCGTTGGAGGCCGCGCTGCTGGACCTGCTCGGGCAGTACCTTGAGGTCCCGGTGGCCGCCCTGCTCGGCGACGGCCAGCAGCGCACCAGCGTCCCGACGTTGGGCTACCTGTTCTTCATCGGCGACCGCAACCGCACGGACCTGCCCTACCGGTCCGAGGAAAACGCGGCCGACGACTGGCTGCGTCTGCGGCACGAGGAGGCCCTGACGCCGGGCGCGGTCGTGGCCCTGGCCGAGGCGGCCCAAACCCGCTACGGCTTCCGGGACTTCAAGCTCAAGGGTGGTGTGCTGCCCGGTCCCGTGGAGGTCGAGGCGGTCACCGCCCTGGCCGCCCGGTTCCCGCAGGCCCGCATCACGCTTGACCCGAACGGCGGCTGGCTGCTGCGTGAGGCCATCGAACTGTGCCGAGGCCTGGGCGACGTGCTCGCCTACGCCGAGGACCCGTGCGGGGCCGAGGGCGTCTTCTCGGCCCGTGAGCTGATGGCGGAGTTTCGGCGGGCCACCGGCCTGCGTACCGCCACCAACATGATCGCCACCGATTGGCGCGAGCTGGCCCACGCGGTACGCGCCGACGCGGTCGACATTCCGTTGGCCGATCCCCACTTCTGGACCATGGGCGGGTCGGTGCGCGTCGCCCAGTTGTGCGAGGCCTGGGGGCTGACCTGGGGATCGCACTCCAACAACCACTTCGACGTGTCGTTGGCGATGTTCACCCACGTCGCCGCCGCCGCGCCCGGAGACATCACCGCCATCGACACCCACTGGATCTGGCAGGACGGCCAGCGGCTCACGAAGAATCCGCTGACCATCGCCGGCGGTGCCATCGAGGTCCCCACCGCACCGGGACTCGGAGTGGAACTCGACCTCGAACGGGTCGAGGCGGCGCACGAGCTGTACGTGAAACACGGCCTCGGGGCCCGCGACGACGCCGTGGCCATGCAGTACCTCATCCCCGGGTGGGCCTTCGACCCCAAGCGTGCCTGCCTCGCCCGAGGCTGAACCACCCCCGAACCCCCGAAAAGCTCAACGAGGAGTCCGCTCATGAATCTGTCCGTCTGGTCCCGTGGCACCGCACGCCGACGCCTGCTGGCCGGGCTGGCCGCGCTGGCGGTGCTGCCGGCCGCCGCCTGCTCCGGTGTGCAGGGCGGCAAGGACGCCGCCGGCAGCAAATACCCCACCCGTGCCGTCCAGTTCACGGTGCCCTTCGCGGCGGGCGGCAGCAGCGATCTGATCAGCCGTGCCGTCGCCAAGGCCGCCGAGAAGCCGCTCGGCCAGTCGATCGTCATCACGAACAAGGCCGGCGCCAACGGCGCCGTGGGGGACAAGGAGGTGCTGGCCACCTCACCGGATGGCTACAACCTCGCCCTGGCGGTCAAGTCGCTGTTCGCGATCACACCGCTCGCCGTCAAGGACCCGACCGCCATCAAGATCGACAGCATGGAGATCGTGGCGACCCTGAACCAGGAGGACTACGTCCTCGTCGTCAACGGAAACTCCCCGTACAAGACGTTGCCGGATCTGCTCAAGGCGCCCACCATCCGGTACGCCACCGCGGGCGTGGGCACCGGGGCCCAACTGTCGCAGGCGTTGCTGTTCAAGGCCGCGAACGTGAAGGCGACGGACGTGCCGTTCGACGGTGGCGCGCCGGCCACGACGGCTCTGCTCGGCAACCAGGTGGAGGCCCTGTCCGCCTCGCTCGCCGAGACCATGCCGCAGATCAAGGCCGGAAAGCTCCGCCCGCTCGCCGTCTTCTCGGAGAAGCGGAGCACCTACCTGCCCGACGTCCCCACCGCCAAGGAGCAGGGCTTCGACGTCGTGGTCGACCAGCGGCGCTTCGTCATCGCGCCGACGGGTCTGCCCGAGAACGTGTCGAAGGCGCTGGAGAGCGCGTTCACCGAGGCTCGTAAGGACGCGGCGTACGACAAGTTCCTCAAGGACAACTACATGGAGCGCTGGGAGGTCTCCGACGAGGATGCGCGGCAGCACCTCAAGGACGCCACCAAGCAGTACGCGGACCTGACGGCGAAGTTCGGGCTCACCTTCGGCTCGGGCAAATGACGGATCGGGAAACCGTCGAGGTCGACGCCGTGCCGCAGGACGACCTGCAGCCGGCGACCGAGCCGCCCGAGGGGGAGATCCCCCCGGGCGGCCCGGCCCTCGCCACCGTGGCCGGGGCCGTCCCCGTCCTGCTGGGCCTGGTCACGATCTGGCTCGCCAAGGGCCTCGGCTTCGGCACGCTGACCGAGCCGGGTCCGGGGCTCTGGCCGATGCTGGTCGCGGTGCTGCTCGTGTTCGCGGGTGTCGCCATCATGCTCGGCGTCCGCAGGGCGAAGGACACCGAGGCATTCACGCGGGGAACGACCGTCGTGGTCATCGCCGCGGCCAGCCTGGCGGTGTACGCGTTCCTGTTCGAACTCGTCGGCTTCGAGATCCCCACCGTGCTCCTGCTGGTGCTGTGGCTGAAGTTCTTCGGACGCGAGGGCTGGCGCTCGACGGCCGTCGTGTCGGTGGTGACCACGGCGGCCGTGTACGGACTGTTCATCATCGCGCTCGGGGTGCCGTTGCCCCACCTCATCGTCTTCTGACCGGAACTGGTCCCACCCATACCAAGGGACCGAGGGGAGATCCGCCATGGACCTAGCTCCTGTGTTATCCGGGTTCGCGGTGGTCTTCGAGCCACAGAACCTGTTGTACTGCCTGCTCGGCGTGACGCTCGGCATGCTGGTGGGCATCCTGCCGGGTCTCGGCCCGGCAGCGACCATCGCCATCCTGCTGCCGATCACGTACAACATCGAGCCCGCTGCGGCGGTCATCCTCCTCGCCGGCATCTTCTACGGTGCCCAGTACGGCGGCACGATCACGTCGGTACTGCTGCGGCTGCCGGGCGAGGCCTCATCGGTGGTGACCGTCATCGACGGGCATCAGATGGCTCGCCAGGGGAAGGCCGGCTCGGCACTCGGGATCGCGGCGATCGGCTCCTTCATCGGTGGTACCGCGTCGATCATCCTGCTGACGTTCATCGCACCCATGGTCGCCAGCTTCGCGCTGGAGTTCGGGCCCGCCGAGTACACCGTCCTGGCCCTGATCGGTATCTTGCTGGTCGCCACCCTGGGCAACGGGTCCCTGATCAAGAGCGTCGCGGCGGCCGGTGTCGGTCTCGTCCTCGCCACCGTGGGGCTCGATCCGATCGTGGGAACCTCCCGGTTCACGTTCGGCAGTGACCAGTTGGCGGACGGGATCGACTTCGTCATCGTCGCCATGGGGCTGTTCGGTGTCGGGGAGATCCTCTACAACCTGGAGCACCGGCTACGACCGCAACCAGCCGTACTGTCGTTCGGACGAGCCGTCCCCCGGCGGCTTGAGTGGCTCCAGTCCCGGATGGCCATCCTGCGCGGGTCGGTCGTCGGCTTCGTGCTCGGTGTGCTACCCGGCGGCGGCGCCACGATGTCCTCGCTCGTCGCGTACGCGGTGGAGAAGCGCTCGGCCAAGGACCCGTCGCGCTTCGGCAAGGGAGCGATCGAAGGGGTGGCCGGTCCGGAGAGCGCCAACAACGCGGCAGCGACGTCGTCGTTCATTCCGCTGCTGACGCTGGGTATCCCGGCGAACGCGACGATGGCCGTCCTGTTCGGTGCGTTGCTGCTGCAAGGCATCCCGCCAGGACCGCAGCTCATCAGCGAGCACCCGGACGTGTTCTGGGGGGTCATCAACTCCATGTACGTCGGGAACATCTTCCTGATTCTGCTCAGCATCCCGCTCATCGGAGTGTTCGTGCGCCTGCTCAAGGTCCGGGCGGGGATCCTGGCTCCGCTCACGATCCTGATCACCATGGTCGGCGTGTACAGCATCCGGAACAACGCCTTCGACATGTTCCTTGTCGTCGCGCTCGGCCTGCTCGGCTACGGAATGAAGAAGCTGGGCTTCGAGCCCGGTCCCTTCGTCCTCGCCTTCGTGCTCGGCAAGTTGCTGGAGTCGTCGTTCCGCAGGTCGATGCGTCTCTTCGGGGGAGATTTCATCGGCTTTGTTCAGCGCCCCGTGTCGGCGGTGCTCGTCGTCGTGCTCGTGCTGACCGTGGTCGTCGTGCCGATTCTCCGGGCCGTCCGCGGTCGACAGGCGGCGCGCGCGGAGCAGGTGGTCAGCAACGCCTGATCCGACAATCGGCAGCCCGGAGTCCTGGGGGACCGGGATACGGTGACGAGGAGAGGGCCGACGTGCGAGGGGTGCTCACCGGGTTTGCCGTTATCGCCACGGTCATCGCGGTCGGCTACGTGCTCGGACGCCGAGGGCTGCTGGGGCCGGAGGCGACCACGGTCCTCTCCCGGGTGTCGTTCTTCGTGGCGACTCCGGCGCTGCTGTTCGAGACTGTGGCCCGGGCCGATGTGCGCGCGGTCATCACGTCCGCCCTCGTCGTCACGGTGATCAGCACCACCGCCGTCGCGGCGCTGTTCGTGGTGGTCGCCAGGCTGTGCTGGCGCCGGTCGGTCGCCGAGGCGACGATCGGCGCGCTGGCCTCCTCGTACGTCAACGCGGCGAACATCGGCATCCCGATCGCGGTGTACGTCCTCGGTGACTCCTCGTTCGTCGTGCCCGTCCTGATGTTCCAGCTCGTCGTGATGGCGCCCCTCGCGTTCGCCGTCCTGGAGATCACGACGACGCGCGGTAGCCGGCGGCTGATCACGGTGGTGACCCAACCGCTCACCAACCCGGTCACCATCTCCTGCGGGCTGGGCCTCGCCGTCAACCTGACCGGCTGGCTGCCGCCGGAACCGGTGCTGAAGCCGATCGAACTCGTCGCGGCGATGGCCGTCCCCGCGGCGCTGATCGCCTACGGCATCTCGTTACGCGGTGCTTCCGCGCCCGGCTCCGGCGACACCGGGCCCGACGTCCGGCTCGCGGTCTTCCTGAAGACGGTGGCCCAGCCCGTTGTCGCCTACGTGGTCGCCCGCTTCGTGCTCGGCCTGCCGCACCCGATCGTGCTGGCCGGTACGGTCACCGCCGCGCTGCCGACGGCCCAGAACGTCTTCGTCTACGCGGTCCGGTACGGCCGGGGTGCGGTACTGGCGCGCGACACCGTACTCCTGTCGACCGTGGCCGCGGTTCCGGTGCTGCTCGGGGTGGCGGTACTCGCCGGTTGACCGGCGACCGGGAAACCCGCCGGGTTGTCCGCCCCCGCCCTCAACGGGCGAAGGTGCCCACCATGTTCGCACTGGCCAACTCGATGTCCTCGACGGCCCGGTGGATGTCCTGCGCTCCCGGGTTGGTGGGCAGCGCCAGCGGCTTGTCGACCGCGTACAGCCGGAAGAAGTAGCGGTGCGGGTCGTCGTTCTTCGGCGGGTGCGGGCCACCCCAGCCGGGGCTGCCGTAGCCGTTGGTCCATTCCCGGCCGCCACCCGGCAACTGACCTTCGTCCGTTCCTTGGCTGGCCGGGTCGATGCCGGTGACCAGCCAGTGCAGGAACGGCTCCCGGCCCGCGTCGGGGTCTTCGACCAGCAGCACCAGTTCGGTGGCCGACTCCGGTACGCCGGACCACGCCAACGGTGGAGAGAGATTGCCGCCGTCTCGGGAGAACCGGTCGGGCATCAGGTCGTGGTCGTTGAACGCCGTACTGCGGATGAGGATGCCAGCCATCAGACCCCGCTGCCTCCTTCGCGTCGTACCCGGCTGCCGCCGGCACGGTGACCGGGTCCCCGGTCGTGCCCCCGGCTACCCGAATCGGCTACGCCGAAACGGCGACCGGACCTGCCCACCGGACGTCCGGCGCAGGCCGCCCTCGCCGGCCACCAGCAGGTCGCGGACCAGCCGGCCCTTGGTGGCCTTGTTGAAGTGGCTGACCACGCTCAGCCTGCGGCCCGCGTCGCGACCGTCGTCCGCATGCCGTCGAGCATGAGGTTCAGGTACCAGGAGCCGACCGGCCGCCCACCCGGAACGCTCGCCCGGTTCCTGGCCGATCACGCCGAGGCACTGAACGCCTGAGATCGCGGGCCAGGTCGCGGGCGACGGCTCAGGACGGGGTGGTCGGGCCGGGGATGCGGCCCCGCTCGGCGCGGCCCGGGCCGGCCGGCGGATAACGCCGGCTCTGCACGGCCGCGTAGGTGCTCTCCAGCGCGGTCACCGTGCGGTCGAAGAACCGTTGCGCGGTGGCCACGAACAGGCAGTCCACCAGGGCGAGCTGGGCGATTCGGCTGGCCATCGCGCCGGACCGGAAGGTGGTCTCGCGGGCGGCGGTGGTCAGCACCAGGCTGGCGTGTTCGGTGATCGGCGACGGGCTGAAGTTGGTGACCGCGATGGTGGTGGCGCCCCGGCCCCGGGCCAGCCGCAGCGGCTCGACGGTGTCGATGGTGGTGCCGGTGTGCGAGATCGCCACCGCCACGTCGCCCTCGTTCAGCAGGGCGGCCGAGGTCAGCGCGGCGTGCGGGTCCGGCCAGGCGAAGGCGAACAGGCCGATGCGGTGCAGCTTCTGGTGCAGGTCCATGCCGACGAAGGCGCTGACGCCGATGCCGTAGATGTCGATCCGCCGGGCGGCGGCGAGGGCGTCCACGGCCCGGCGCAGCGCGTCCAGATCGAGGGTGGAGCCGGTCTCCTCGATGGCCCGCGCGTCACTGAAGATGATCTTCTTGACGATGGTGTCGAGGCTGTCGGTTCGGCTGATGTCGCCGCTGACGTGTTCGCCGTAGCCGTGCTGGGCCTCCTCCCGGGTGGCCGCCCGGGCCAGCGCCAGCCGCAGTTCCGGGAACCGGTCGATGCCCAGGGCGCGGCACAGCCGCATCAGCGTCGACTCGGAGGTGCCGCAGCGGCGGGCCAGGGCGCTGATCGACTCGGCGGCGGCGGCCCCCGGGTCGGCCAGGATCACCTCCGCGACGCGCCGCTCGGCGGGTCGCAGCGACGGCAGCGCCCCGCGCATCCGGACCAGGATGTCGCTGCTCGGGCCGGTGGTGCCGGCACTGGTGCGGGTCATCCGTCCTCTTCCCGTCAGCGGTTCACCGCGGCGGCGTCGGCCACGGCCCGGCGGAGTCCGGCGATGTCGGACCAGTCCCGGCTCGGGTGGACGCGGTTGGTCAGCAGAATTACCACGAGGCCGCGGCGGTTGTCGACCGTCAGTGAGGTGCCGGTGAACCCGGTGTGCCCGTACGCGCCGGAGCCGGCGAGCGCGCCCATCCAGTTCGGGTCGGCGATGCGGACCCCGAGTCCGTGTCGGAAGCCCGGGTCCAGGTGCGCCGGCAGGTGGTCCCGGGTCATCTCGGCGACCGTCTCCGGGCGCAGCACCCGTACCCCGTCAAGGCTGCCGCCCTGGCGCAGCATCTCGCCGAACCGGGCCAGGTCGGCGGCGGTGCCGAACAGCCCGGCGTTGCCGGCGGTGCCCCCCAGCGACCAGGAGTTCTCGTCGTGCACGCTGCCGCGGACCAGGCCCCGACCGGCGTCCGGCTGGTACTCGGTGGCGGCGGTTCGGGCGATCCGGGCGGGGTCGGGCAGGTAACCCGTGTCGGTCAGTCCGAGCGGTCGGCAGACCCGTTCGGTCACCAGGTCCGGCAGGGGCTGCCCGGTGATCCGTTCGGCGAGCAGCCCGGCGACGATGAACCCGACGCAGGAGTACTCGAAGGCGGTGCCGGGCGGGCTGACCAGGGGGGCGTTCAGGATCGCAGCGATCCGGGCGGACCGGTCGGGGTGGTCGGTCCACAACCGCAGCAGGGCCGGCAGGCCCGAGGTGTGGGTGAGCAGCCGCCGCGTGGTGACCTCGCGCCGTTCGGGGGTGTCGAACTCCGGCAGCCGACGGGCAACGGGTTCGTCCAGGTCCACCGTGCCCTCGTCGGCGAGGCCGAGCAGCACCGTGGTGGTGAACAGTTTGGTGACCGAGGCCAGGTCGAAGAGGGTGTCCGGGGTGACCGGTCGCCGGTCGGCGGCAGGTGCGGGAGTGCCGGTGGTGTCGGCCCACCGGGCCAGTTCGCCGACGGCGGCCGACTCCACCGGCCGGCCGTCGCGGTGGATCAGCGCCACGGCCGCGCTGAACGGCGGTCGATCCGTCGCCTCGACCGCTCTGATCAGGAGCTTCTCCACGCTGGGCACCGGTGGAGCATAACTCCTTCTGACAGAAACTTTCCTCCGTCATCATTTTGGCGGCAACTGTTGACATGCGTTCCGGTGCGCGCCAATACTCGGTCGCCAAGGCGCCCGGCCTGCTGCTCCGTCCCGAAAAACGAACATTTCAATCGAGTGGCTGCTCCGGGTCCCCGGGCACCATCGCGACTCCCGCGATGGTGCCCACCCAGAAGCGGCACGGCAGCCGCCCATGATCCGGAGGAAGGTACGTGAAGCTCCGCAGCACGCTGAGGTCCTCAGCGATCCGGTGCCTGGCGGTCGGCGTGACCGCCGCACTCGTCGCGACCGGCTGTTCCAGCGGCAGGTCCGACAGCAAGGGCTCGGCCTCCGGCGGCACGCTGGTCGTCGGCTACACCGCCGACCCGAACACCCTCGACCCGTGGAAGGCCACCCAGTTCCAGGCCGTCCACCTGCTGGAGCAGGTGTACGGGACGCTCACCCAACTGGACGGCGACCTGAACGTGGTCCCCGGCCTCGCCGAGAAGTGGCAGTACGGCGACGACAACAAGACCCTGACCCTGACCCTGCGCAAGGATGTGAAGTTCGCCGACGGCAAGCCGCTGACCTCGGCCGACGTCAAGTCCTCGATCGAGCGCATCCAGAAGCCGGCCACCGCGGCGGTGGCGGCGGCGACGGTCAAGTCCGTCAAGACCGTCCAGGCGCCCGACCCGCAGACCGTGGTGTTCACGCTGACCGCCCCGGACGCCGGCCTGCTCGCCGGCCTGGCCACCGTCAACCTGGCCGTCCTCGCCAAGGACGACACCTCCGAGGCGATCGCCCAGAAGCCCAACGGCACCGGCCCCTTCACCTTCGCCAGCCGCACTGCCGGCCAGTCGGTGAAGCTCACCGCCAACGCCAACTACTGGGGCGGCAAGCCGAAGGTCGCCAACCTGGAGTTCCGGATCATCCCGGACCAGACCTCGGTGGTTTCCGGCCTGCAGTCCGGCAACGTGCAGTTCGCCACGCTGGACGACCCGCTGGTCGCCAAGTCGGCCGAGGGCAGCGGGCTGACCGTGACCAAGACGCCGAGCCTGTCGTACCACGTGTTGCAGCTCAACTCGCGTAAGGCGCCGCTGGACAAGCTCGACGTCCGGCTGGCGATCTCCTGCGCGATCGACCGCAAGCAGGTGCTGGACACCGCCGCCCTCGGTGAGGGTGAGGTGACCGGTCCGATCACCTCGCCGGCGTACAAGTCCGACCCGAACGCCCGGCCGTGCCCCACCCGGGACGTCAACAAGGCCAAGCAGTTGCTGGCCGGCGCCGGGTTCGCGAACGGCCTGACCATCCCCACCATCGTCTCCCAGGGCGAGTACGCCACCTCCGTCAACGAGGCGCAGAACCTGCAGGCCCAGCTCAAGGAGGCCGGCATCAACCTGGAGATCAAGACCCTGGAGTCCGGCGCGTACGTCGACCGCTGGGTGGCCGCAGACTTCACCGCCGCGGTGGCCCTCAACGGCGGCCGGCCGGACCCGGACGGCATGTACGGCCGGTACTTCACCTCCACCGGCAACCTGAACAAGGTCGCCGGCTACTCCTCGCCGGAGCTGGACGAGCTGTTCGCCGACGGCAAGGCCACCACCGACCCGGCCAAGCGCAAGGAGATCTACGCCCAGGTCGGCAAGCTGCTGGAGGACAACGCCGCCTGGGTGTGGCTGTTCGCCAGCTACGGCTACACCGTCACCGCGCAGGGCGTGCAGGGGTTCACGCCGATGGCCAACGGTTCGCTGCAGAACCTGAAGGACGTCTCGCTCAACTGACCACCGGTCCACGCCCGGGTGACGGCCGCCGAGCCGTCGCCCGGGCGTGGACCCGCCAGACACGAGGAGGTGGCCGGTGCGGGCGTTCGCACGTCACCCGCTGATCCGCAGGATCGTGGAGACCGTGGCGACCCTGTTCGGGGTCGCGGTGCTGGTCTTCGTCACGTTGCGGGCGATTCCCGGCAACGAGATCACCGCCACGCTGGGCACCGAGGCCGCCGGCCTCAGCCCCGAGCAGCAGGAGGCGCTGCGCGCCTACTACGGCCTGGACCAGCCGCTGGTGGTGCAGTTCTTCACCTGGCTGGGCAACGTGCTCACCGGCAACCTCGGCGAGTCCCGCCGGGCCGGTGCCTCGGTGCTGCAGATGACCGCCGACGCGTTGCCGGTCACCATGGAACTGGCCGTGCTGGCCACCCTGATCGGGCTGCTGATCGGTGTGCCGCTGGCGCTGCTGTCCGCGTCCCGGCCGAACGGGATCCGTGACGGCGTCGGCCAACTCGTCGGGCTGGCCGCGCTGTCCATCCCGAACTTCCTGCTCGGCGCCGCCCTGCTCACCGTCGTCTCCCGGTACGCGCACTACAACCCGAACGCGCAGGGTTTCGCGTACTTCTTCGACGACCCGCTGCTCAACCTGCAGCAGATGCTCTTCCCGGCGCTGGTGCTGGGCTTCGGGCTGGCCGCCCCGATCATGCGGACCGCCCGGTCGGCGCTGCTGGAGGTGCAGACCCAGGACTTCGTCCGCACCGCCCGCGGCAAGGGAGTTGCCCCGCGCCGGCTGCGGGTGCGGCACGTCTTGCACAACGCGCTCAACCCGATCGTGACCATGACCGGCATCCAGTTCGGCTACCTGCTCGGCGGCGCCGTCGTGGTCGAGCAGATCTTCTCCGTGCCGGGCCTGGGCCGGCAGGTGCTCGCCGGGATCCAGCAGAAGGAGTACGCCGTGGTGCAGAGCACGGTGCTCGTCATCGCCGCCACCTTCGTGGTGGTCAACCTGCTCACCGACCTGCTCTACCGGGTCATCGACCCGCGGGTGCGTGCCGCGTGACCGCCGCCGTCGCGCCGCCGGTGGCCACCGCGCCCCCGCCCAGCCGCACCGCCGCCTGGCGCCGGCTGCTGCGCAGCCCGGCCGGACTGATCGGTTCGCTGCTGGTGCTGCTGGTGGTCGGGGCCGCCGGTGCCGCCCTGCTCGGCCTCACGCCGTACGACCCGATCGCCCAGCACCCGATGGCCCGGCTGCGCCCGCCGTCCGGCGAGTACTGGTTCGGCACCGACCAGTTCGGCCGGGACGTGTTCTCCCGCTGCCTGGCCGGGGTGGCCAACTCGCTGCGGGTGGCCGCCGTCGCGGTGGCGCTGTCCGCGCTGGTCGGCACCGCCGCCGGCATCTGCGCCGGGTTCTACGGCGGCAGGGTCCGCGGCCCGGTGCTGGCGGTGACCAACGTGCTGTTCGCCTTCCCGCCGCTGCTGCTGGCGCTGACCCTGGCCACCACCTTCACCCGTAACTGGCTGACCATCGCCATCGCCATCGCCGTCGTCTACGTGCCGATCTTCGTCCGGGTCAGCCGCGGCCCGGTGCTGTCGCTGCGGGAGACCGACTTCATCAAGGCCACCACGGTGCTCGGCATCCCCGCCTGGCGGGTGCTGCTGCGGCACGTGCTGCCGAACATCGCCGCGATCGTCATCGTCCAGGTCAGCCTGTCGCTGTCCTGGGCCGTGCTCACCGAGGCAGCGCTCAGCTTCCTCGGCCTGGGCAGCCCGCCACCCGCCCCGTCGCTCGGCACGATGATCTTCGACGCGAAGATCCTCGCCGGTACGGCGTGGTGGAACCTGGCCGCGCCCGGCGCTGTCATCGTCGCGTTCGTGGTCGGGCTGAACCTGCTCGGCGACGGACTGCGCGACGCGCTCGACCCGAAGAACGGACGCAACTGATGAACCTTTTTCAACCCGAACCCGGCGGCGCTCGCGCCCCGTCTCCCACCCGCGCCTCCGTCGGAGCGCAAGGGGGGGTTGAAAAAGGTTCAATGAAAGAACAGCTCGACGGCCTGCTCACCGAGCGGGTCGACGGCCGGTACGCCCACCTGGACACCGCGTCCGTGGCCGAGTTGGCCGACCTGATGAACCAGGCCGACGCGGACGTGCCCGGGGCGGTCCGCACCGAACTGCCCCGGATCGTGCCGGCGATCGAGGGGGTGGCCGGACGGCTGGCCGGAGGCGGCCGGCTGCTCTACGTCGGCTCCGGCACGGCCGGCCGGCTCGGCGTGATCGACGCCTCCGAGTGCCCGCCGACCTTCGGCACCCCGCCGGACCTGGTCCACGCCGTGATCGCCGGGGGACCCGAGGCGATCCTCGTCGCGAAGGAGGGCGTCGAGGACGACGAACGGGCCGGCGCGGCGGCGATGGCCGAGGCGGGGGTGACCGCCGCCGACGCGGTGGTCGGCATCTCGGCCAGCGGCCGCACCCCGTATGTGCTGGCCGCGGTCAGGGCCGCCCGGGCGGTCGGGGCGTTCACCGTCGGGCTGTCCTGCAACGCGGGTACCCCGTTGAGCGCGGCGGCCGAGGCGCCGATCGAGGTGCTGGTCGGCCCCGAGGTGCTGGCCGGTTCGACCCGGCTGAAGGCGGGCACCGCGCAGAAGCTGGTGCTGAACATGATCTCGACCATCGCGATGGTCCGGCTCGGCAAGACGTACGGGAACCTGATGGTCGACCTGCGGGTGACCAACCACAAGCTGCGGGACCGGGCGGTACGGATCATCGGCCGGGTGACCGGGGCGTCCCGCCCGGACGCCGAGTCGGCGCTGGACGCCGCCGGACTGGACGTCAAGACCGCGATCCTGCTGGTGGCCCGCCCGGACGGCGACGGCGATCCCCGGCAGCGGCTGGCCCGCACCGGCGGCCGGCTGCGTGAGGCACTGGAGGCGACCCCGTGAGAGTCCTCGGCATGATCTCCGGCACCTCGCACGACGGGATCGACCACGCGGTGGTCGACTTCACCGTCCGCGACGGGGTGCTGCACGGCGAGGTCGGCGGCACCGGCAGCACGCCGTACCCGGAGGCGCTGCGCGGCCGGCTGATGCGGGCGCTGCCCCCGGCCGCGCTGACCTTCGCCGAGGCGTGCGAACTGGACACCCTGATCGGGCAGGCGTTCGCCGAGGTCGCCGCCGCCGCGGAGGCGGCCGGCGGGGTGGACCTGATCTGCTCGCACGGCCAGACCGTCTACCACTGGGTGGACGAGGGCCGGGTGCTGGGCACCCTGCAGATCGGCCAGCCGGCATGGATCGCCGAACGCACCGGCGTACCGGTGGTGGCCGACGTGCGGGCCCGGGACGTGGTGGCCGGCGGTCAGGGCGCCCCGTTGGTCTCCCTGATGGACGTGATGCTGCTGGCCGGCCTGCCCGGTCGGCCGGCGGGCCTGAACCTGGGCGGCATCGCCAACCTGACGGTGCTGCGGCCGCCGGGCTCGGACGCCCCGCTGGCCTACGACAGCGGTCCCGCCAACGCGCTGATCGACGCCGCGGTGGTACGCGCCACCGGCGGCCGGGACCGGTACGACGCCGACGGGCGGCTCGCCGCCGCCGGTCGGGTCGACCCGGCGCTGCTGCTGGAACTGCTCGCCGAGCCGTACTACCGGCTGCCGGCGCCGAAGTCGACCGGCAAGGAACTGTTCCACGCCGGCTACCTGCAACGGATGCTGGCCGGCCGGGCGGAGCTGTCCGACGCCGACCTGGCCGCCACCCTCACCGCGCTGACCGCCGAGACGGTCGCCGCCGAGGTTCGCCGGTACGAGGTGGACACCGTGGTCGCCGCCGGCGGCGGCTGCGCCAACCCCACCCTGATGGCGATGCTGGCCGACCGGCTCGACGGGGTGCGGCTGACCACCACCGACGAGTTCGGCGTGGACACCGACACCAAGGAGGCGGTGGCGTTCGCGCTGATCGGCTGGCACACCGCGTACGGCCTGCCGGCCACCGTGCCGTCCTGCACCGGCGCCACCGGCGCCCGGACGCTCGGCGCGATCGTGCCCGGCGCCGGTCCGCTGCGGCTGCCCGAGCCGCTCGCCGTCGCCCCGACCACCCTGCGCCTGACCACCGCCGGAGCCGCCCGATGACCGCCCTGCTGGAACTCGCCGACCTGCGGGTGTCGGCCCGCGCCGGCCGCACCGACCGGGAGATCGTGCACGGCGTCGACCTGACCGTCGAGGCCGGCCAGACCGTCGCCGTGGTCGGCGAGAGCGGTTCCGGCAAGTCGCTGACCATGCTGGCCGTGATGGGGCTGCTCGCGGACCCGCTGCGGGTCACCGGCGGGTCGGTCCGCCTCGGCGAGCGGACCCTGACCGACCTGTCCGAGCGGGAACTGCGGGCCATCCGCGGCAACGACGTCGCGATGATCTACCAGGATCCGATGACTTCGCTGAACCCGTTGATGCGCATCGGCGACCAGGTGGTCGAGGCGATGACCGCGCACGGCGTGCCGGCGGCGCAGGCCCGGGCCCGGATGCTGGACCTGCTGGCCCGGGTGGGCATCCCCGACCCGGGTCGCACGGCGCGGGCGTACCCGCACGAGTTCTCCGGCGGCATGCGCCAGCGGGTGATGATCGCCTGCGCGTTGGCGATGCGGCCCCGGCTGCTGATCGCCGACGAGCCCACTACCGCGCTGGACGTGACCATCCAGCAGCAGATCCTGGCGCTGGTCGACGAGCTGCGCCGGGAGCTGGGCATGACCACCATCTGGGTCACCCACGATCTCGGCGTGGTGGCCCGGCTGGTGGACCGGGTGGTGGTGATGTACGCGGGCAACGTGGTCGAGGACGCCCCGGTGCGACAGTTGTTCGCCGCGCCGCAGCATCCGTACCCGGCGGCGCTGCTCGCGGCGCTGCCCGACCCCACCGACGACGACCGGCCGCCGCTGGCCCAGATCCCCGGCCGGCCGCCGGTGGCGACCGAACCGGTCGAGGGCTGTGCCTTCCGGCCACGCTGCGGCCAGGCGGTGGCCGCCTGCACGACCCGGCCGCCGCTGACCGAGCGGCTCGCCGGCCGGGCCGCCTGCTGGGTACCGCCGGAGAAGTGGGTCACGCCGGGGCGGCCGGCGTCGACGCGGGACGGGAGGTCCTGATGCTGACCGCGACCGATCTGGTCAAGCAGTACCCGGTGCGGAGCGGCGAGGGGGTGGTGCACGCCCTGTCCGGCGTGTCACTGACCCTCGGCGACGGCGAGATCCTGGGCGTCGTCGGGGAGTCCGGCTGCGGCAAGTCGACGCTGGCGAAGCTGCTGGTCCGGTTGGAGGACCCGACGTCCGGGCGGGTCGAACTGGACGGCGTGGACCTGACCGCCGCCCGGGGGGCGGAGTTGCGCCGACAGCGCCGCCGGATTCAGATGATCTTCCAGGATCCGTACTCGTCGCTGAACCCCCGATTGCGGGTCGGGCAGACCCTGTCCGAGGTGCTCGCCGTGCACGGGCTGGCCGACGGCGGTCGGGAACGCCGGGTCGGCGAACTGCTGGAGATGGTCGGCCTGAGCGGCGGGTTCGCCGCCCGCTACCCGCACGAGCTGTCCGGCGGGCAGCGGCAGCGGGTGGGTATCGCCCGGGCCCTGGCCGTCGAACCGAAGGTCCTGCTGCTCGATGAGCCGGTCTCCGCGCTGGACGTCTCGGTCCGCGCCGAGATCATGAACCTGCTCGTGAACCTGCGCCGCGACCTGGGCCTGAGCTACGTCTTCATCAGCCACGACGTGGCCATGGTCCGACACATCAGCGACCGGGTGGCGGTGATGTACCTGGGCCGGGTGGTCGAGATCGGCGGCTGGAAGTCGGTGCTGGACCGGCCCGAGCACCCGTACACGGCGGCGCTGTGCCAGGCGGTGCCGGCACCGGACCCGACCCGGTCGCAGCCGATCGAGGCGTCGGTGACGGGGGAGGTGCCCAATCCGGCCGCGCCGCCGTCGGGCTGCCCGTTCCACCCGCGCTGTTCCCTCGCCGAGGACGAGTGCCGGCGGCTGGACCCGGCCCTGCTGCCACTGCGGCCGGCCCACGAGGTCGCCTGCCACGTGGCCGCCCGCCGGGCCACCGAACCGTCCGCGGCGTGACCGGCCGGATCACCCTGCGACCGGGTACGCCGGCCGACGCCGACGTGGTCGGCCGGGTCTTCCTGGCCTGCTGGCACGTCTCGTACGCCGACCTGCTGTCGCCCGCGGCCCTGGCCCGTTACGACGAGGCCGGCGCGCGTGCCCTGTGGCGGCGGGTCCTGACCGGCCACCCGGACGGCACCCTGGTCGCCGACCTGCCCGGCGACGCCGGGGTACGGGGTGTCGTCCGGTTCGGCCCGGACCCCGACGACCCGGACGCCGGGCACGTGTTCAGCCTCTACGTGCACCCGGACGGGCAGGGCCTGGGCCTGGGCGGCCGGCTGCTCGGCGCGGCTGTTGACCGGCTGCGTGCCGCCGGGCACGACGCGGCGACCCTGTGGGTGTTCGCGGCGAACGCGTCGGCCCGCGCCTTCTACGCCCGGCACGGTTTCACCCCCGACGGCACCACCCGGATCGAACCGGAATACGCCGAACCCGAACTCCGCCTGCGCCGCCCCCTCTGAGCGGAGAGGAAGGGCTTCCGCCTTTCACTTTTCGAGGTGGCCGGGGGCCCTTCCTCACCCGTGCGGCAAGGGGGAGCGGGCGGCGGCCGGTCAGTCGGTGGTGGCGCGGTCGGTCGCCGTCGGCCCCTGCTCGGGGGGCCGGAAGTCGGCTGGTGGCGTCGGCTGGTCCGGTGGCGGCTGTCCCACGGCGGCGCCCGCGTCGGACGATCGGAAACCGCCTGGCGGCGTCTGTTCGGTGGGCCGGGGCGGACCGGTGACCCGTTGGTTGATCGGCGTGGCCGGCGCCCGCCGGGCCGCCGGCGCGGCGGGCGCCGACGGTGGGTCGGTCGCCGGCGCCGGCACCGGCGGGTTCGGCTCGACCGCCGGGGCTTCCGGGCTCTTGCTCGGGATCTTGTTGAGGATGCTCTGTGCCCGGTCGTCCACCAGCCGGGTGATGAGCTGCTGCGCGTAGCCGAACACCAGGGCGTAGGCGAGGATCTGCCGCTGCGAGTCCAGATTGGACAGGCCGGGGACGAAGCCGCCGCCGAACAGCAGGATGCCGGCCACGGCGGTGAGCATGCCGGCCGGCACCTTCAGCAGGGCCAGCGCGACCGGGATGCTGTACGGCACCGACGAGCCGCGCAGCGTCCGAATCGAGATCAGCCCGGCCAGCAGGCCGCCGATCGCGCCCAGGCCGGCCACGATCGGCATGTCCCCGGGCGACGGGCTCTGCCGCAGTCCGCTCGGGCAGGCGCTGCCCGGCACCGACGATGCGGTGCTCGCGGTCGCCGGTCGCTCGAAGCACAGCGGCACCGCGTCCGGGGTGCGCGCCACGGCGAGCGTCAGCAGCCCGAGGAAGACGGTGATCAGCGCGGCGGTCAGCAGGATGATGTTCCGGAAGTCACGCAGCCGGGTGTACTTCTCGTCGGCCGCGTCGTACGAGGTCTCCATCGCCTGCTTCAGCGCGGCCCGGCGTACCCGGCCGTCGGTGTCGCCGGTCAGCAGCCGCTCGGCCTCCACCCGCCGCGGGTCGGCGCGGTCCAGCACGGACGCCAACCGACTGCCCACCTCCGGGGCGAGCATCTGCAACTCGTTCGGCGGCAGCAGGTCGACCAGGAAGACCTTCGCGCTGTGCGCGTTGCGGTACGCCTGCTCCACGGAGGTGCCCCGCCAGCGGTCCCGCAGCCCCCGCCACCAGCGCCGGGGCGGCCGTAGGCAGGCGGCCCGGGCGGCGGCGAGGTGCCGTTCGACCGCCTCCCGGCTGGCCCGCCGGTCGGCGTCCGGCCGGTCGGCCGCCACCGCGATGCGCAGCCGGCCCTCGATCCGGTCCGCCTCCACCGCGACCTGGATCGCCCACTGCTCCGGCCAGGGTCGCGCCGCCGGGTCGACGGCCGGGGTGTCGGGGAAACTCATCGGCATGTCCTCCTCGCGAGGATTGTCCAGCCGGCCGATCCACGACACTGTCAGCAGTCGGACAACGACGAGGTGCCGGAACGTCCCCGGCCACCGCCTCGGGGCGAGGCGTTGTCGGTATTCGCCGGTAGGCTTCCCGCCGTGCATGATCAATCCTCCGCGCTGCCACCCCGGCACGTCCTCTGTGTCCTCGGCTCGGATCTCGACCTCGACCTCGTCGAGCGGGTGACCCGGGACGCCGGCGGCTCGGCCGTCCTGCTCGACCGGGACTACTCCCAGCGGGCGGCCGACCCACGGATGCCGCGTGCGTTCGAGGCGGCCACCGCCACCACCGGCTGGAGCGACGCCGACCGCGCCGCCGTCGCCGGACACGACACCGTCGCGTACCTGATGTCGCCGCCGATGACGCGGGAGACCTCGTTGGACGTCTCGCGGCGGATGCTGGTGGTCACGGCCGCCCTGCTGCGGGCCGGGGCGACCGCGGTCAAGAGCGAGAGCAGCGGCGTCGGACACGGCCGGGCCGGGTGGCTCACGCTGGCCGACGACGCGGCCCGCGGCACGCCCGAGGGCCCCGCCACGCTGCCCGCCGGTCACGAGCTGGCGACGGCCCTGCTGGACGCCTGGGTGCAACGGCCGATCACCGACGACGACGTGATCTACAGCTGCGGCCTGCACCTGCTCGGCCTGCCCGACGTCGAGGTCGCCGACGGACGCCCCGACGCCGAGCGGGTGGCCGCCCTGGACGGCATGGCGGTCTACCTGGCGACCGAGTCCCGGGCGAGCCAGATGCGCGACGGCGAGGGCTTCCGAACCAGCGCGGACGCGCCGCGCTGGGTGCTGAACCACCGGCCCTGCCGGCGGTACCCGGAGGACGACCTCTACTTCAACCCGTACGGCTACTGGCGGCTGACGCCGGCCGACTGAGCCACCTTGCGGTCCCTCGCCGGACGGGGACGAAGACGGGCTCGCGCCGTTCGGTGGCCGGAGCCCCGTCCCCGGGGTTCCGGCCACCGGCGCGATCACCGATCACCGATCGCCGGTCAGCCGCCGCCGCCCGGCCGCAGCACCACCTCGGCCCGCCCGGTCTGCGGCGGTACGCCCGGCTCGGTCGGCGCGTCGGTGTACTCCGCGTCGAAGACCGCGCTCAGGTTGTTCGCCCCACCGTGACCCGGGTCGACGAACGTGGTGAACGACCCGGTGCAGCCGAACGTCGAGGAGAGCGGGTGCCCGTGCTGGTCGTGTCCGAGGATGTAGGTCACCTTCACCTTCGAGCAGTCGACCGGCAGGTCGTCGGTGACCTTGACCTCGAACTGCACCGTCTGGCCGAACTCGAACGGCTGGCCCGTCACCGGCTGCACGAACTCCACGATCGGCGCCCGCGGCCCGACCAGGAACGGCAGCGTCGCCGCCGCCGACCGGCCGGTGCTGTCGGTGACCTTCACCGTCGGCTGGTACAGGCCGTTGCTGGCGTACGTGTACGTCGGGTTCGGCTCGGTCGAGTCGACCGTTCCGTCGGCGTCGAAGTCCCACGCGTAGGCCAGCGCGTCACCGTCCGGGTCGGTCGTCCCGGCGCTGGAGAAGTGCACGGTCAGCGGGGCCTGGCCGGCGATCGGGTCTGCGCTGATCTTCGGGATCGGGGTCCGGTTGCCGCGAACGAAGTCGATCCGGGCCAGTTGCGCCTCGGGGTTCTCGGCGAAGTAGCCGTCGCCGTACTCCAGCACGTACAGCGCGCCGTCCGGACCGAACGCCATGTCCATCGGGTTGTCCACCACGACGGACGGTACGACCGGCCGGATGTCCGTGACCTGGCCGCGCCGGTCCAGCACGAACTCCTTGACGTAGTCCCGGGTCCACTCGTAGAACAGCGGCTTGCCGTCGTAGTAGGCCGGCCACCTGACCCGCGAGCGGCTGTGCTTGTCGTAGTCGTACGCCGGGCCACCCATCGGGCCGATGCCGCCGGTGCCCAGGCCGGGGAACTGCGGCGACGCGCCGTACCCGTAGAACACCTCGGGCTGCTCCACCGGCGGCAGCTTCGTCAGGCCGGTGTTGTGCGGCGAGTCGTTCACCGGGCGCTTGCAGTCGAACGGCGCGCCGGACTGCTTGGTGGCGAAGTCGTAGTCGACGTACGGCAGGGTGGGCGTGACGCAGTACGGCCAGCCGTAGTTGGCCGGTTTGTCGATGCGCATCCACCGGCCCTGGCCGGCCGGACCCCGGTTCGGGTCGGCCTTGTTGGCGTCCGGCGAGTAGTCGCCCAGGTAGACCTCGCCGGTCGTGCGGTTGACGGCGAACCGGAACGGGTTGCGCAGCCCCATCGCGTAGATCTCCGGCCGGGTCTTCGCCGTGCCGGGCTTGAACAGGTTGCCCTTCGGGACGGTGTAGCCGCCGCCCGCCTTCGGCCGGATCCGCAGCAGCTTGCCGCGCAGGTCGTTGGTGTTGGCCGCGCTGCGCTGCGCGTCGAAGGCCGGGTTGCGGTCCGGCCGTTCGTCGATCGGCACGTACCCGTCCGAGGCGAACGGGTTGGTGTCGTCCCCGGTGGACAGGAACAGGTTGCCCTTGCCGTCAAAGTCGATCTTGCCGCCGACGTGGCAGCAGATGCCCCGGTCGGTGCCGACCTGGATGATCTTCTCCTCGGTGCCGAGGTCGAGCGTGTTGCCCTTCAGCTTGAACCGGGACAGCTGCAGGTATCCCTTGAACGGCGCGAAGTCGGCCGGCGTACCGGTCTCCGGCGCGTCGCCCTCGTTGACGCCCGGCGTCGCGGGATCGTCGACCGGGGTGTTCAACCGCGGCGAGTAGTACAGGTAGACCCAGTGGTTGCGGGCGAAGTCCGGATCGATCGCCACGCCCTGCAGGCCCTCTTCGTCGTGCTGGTAGACCGGGACCTTCGCGGCGATGGTGTTCAACCCGGTGCGCGGGTCGTTGATCCGGACGTCGCCGTTGCGGGCGGTGTGCAGCACCCGCAGGTCGGGCAGGACGGCCAGGGCGATCGGCTCGCCGGGGTAGTCGTTGAGGGTGACCTTCTGGAAGCTGCTGTCCGGTGGTGGGGTCTGGTCCGGCGGTGCGGCGGCGGCCGACGTGGTCGGTGCGGTCAGACCGCCGGCGAGCAGGACCAGGGCGGCCAGTGACGCGGCCCTTCTCATGCGGGTACCTCTTTCGCCGAGGGGGAACGGATCTCGCCCAGGGGGCGGGGGAGGGGGTCAGAACCGGATCGAGCGGAGGAACTCGTAACCGACTCGGGCGGTGTTCAGGGCGTCCGCCGGGTTGCGCGGCGGGGTGCCGGCGTCGTCGCGCTCGACGATGTACTCGTCGAGGCCGGCCTGTCGGACGTGCTCGAAGATCCGACCGAAGTCGATCAGGCCCTGGCCGGGGTCCTCGAAGCTGCCGGCGCTGTTCAGGTCCTTGACGTGGAACTGCTGGATCCGACCCGGGTGCTCGCGGATCAGGTCCACCGGGTCGCTCGCCCCGCGCCAGGCCCAGAACAGGTCCACCTCCAGGTGCACCAGACGCGGGTCGGTCCGGCTGGTCAGGATGTCGTAGCCGGCCCGCCGGACGCCGGTCTGGGGGAAGAACTCCAGGTTGTGGTTGTGGTAGCCGAACCGCAGCCCGGCCCGGCGGGCCAGTTCGCCGGCCTTGTTCAGGTCGTCGGCGAACCGCTTGTACACCTCGGCGTCCCGGATCGGCTTGCCGCTGGAGTCCGTACCGAAGTACGGGTGCACGAGGTAACGGTTGCCGATCACGTGCGCGTCGTCCAGGGCCCGCTGCCAGGCACTCGCGTCGAACGGCTGCGGGATGCCGACGTGCCCGGAGGTGGCCCGGATGCCCGCGGCGTCCAGCGCGGCCTTGAACTGGGCGGCCGTCCGCCCGACGAAGCCGGCGTGCTCGACCCGGGTGTAACCGATCTTCCGCAGGGCCGCGAGGGTGCCCGGCAGGTCGGCGGCGAGCTGGTCGCGCAGCGTGTAGAGCTGGATGCTGATCCGGTCGGCCGGCACCCGGTGCGGGTTGCCTCCGGACTGCGCCGTACCGGCCGGCGCCGCGGACACCGGGCTGGTCAGGGCGCCGCCGACGCCGATGGCGGCGGCACCGACCGTGGCCGCACGCAGCACGTCGCGGCGGCCGACCGACGGGCGGTCGGGTCCGGCGGGGGATGGGGTGTCGGCCTGGCGTGGATCCATGATGGACGCCTCCTCGGGTGGAAACGGTCCGCGGCGCCGCCGGAAGGTGGGAGGGTCGGGACGCCGTCGGTGGGCACGGTGGATCGACCCTCCCGGCCGTTGGCCGGGACGGTTGACCCAGGGGTACGGGCGTGAGCGGACGGACCCGGTGGGGGACCGGGGGACGTTACGGCTCGATGGGCAGGGGGATTCATCTATCGACACGCCTATATTGCGACGTCACGTTACCGGACCGTCGAAGAGATGAAAAGGCTTCGTCACACGAACAAAAGTTTTGCATGTTCCAGCAAAAGCCACGGTCGGTAGTGGGCGGACCGGCGTGTCCGGGAGGCGGTCGGGCTACACGCGTGGCCCAGTGCCTGCCTGATCCGTGCCGTTGACCTCAAGTGGACTTGAGGAAGTTTACTGGCGGCCTCACCCCTTGCAGTAAGGAGCGTTCGTGATACCAGACCTGTCCGTCGATCCGTCCGGGAGCAGCGTCGACGACCGCCACCGGGTCCCCACCGGCGATACCGGCACGGCGGTGTCCAGACTGGCCGTGGTCCTCGGGAGCGCTCGCCCCGGCCGGTTCGGCCCGGTCGTCGCGTCCTGGGTGACCGAACAGGCCCGGCGGCACCGTCAGGTCGACATCGACCTCGTCGACATCGACGATCACCAGGCCGTCGACCGGGAGGCGGTGGCGGCGCTCGGAGGCCGGCTCGCGGCGGCCGACGCCTTCCTGTTCGTCGTCCCGGAGTACAACCACAGCTTTCCTGGCGAGCTCAAGACGGTGATCGACCGCTTCACCACCGAGTGGGCCCGCAAGCCCGTGGGCTTCGTCTCGTACGGCGGTCTGGCCGGCGGCCTCCGCGCCGTCGAACAGCTCCGGCTGGTCTTCATCGAGCTCTTGGCCGTACCCGTTCGGGACACCGTCAGCTTCCACGGCGCCCGGTCCGCGTTCGGGCCGGACGGCAATCCGCACCAGCACGAGGCCGCCCGGGCGGCCCTCGACCAGCTGCTGACCCAACTCGCCTGGTGGGCGACGGCGCTCCGGACCGCCCGCCGCGCCCAGCCCGCGTGACCACCGCACGCCACAATCCTGGAGAGACTGATGTCCCAACCGCGCACCGAGGTCACCCGGCAGCCCATCGGATACTGGACCGGGGAGGCCTACCGTCACATCGCGGCCGCCATCCGGGCGAACCTGGCCGCCGCCGGCGTGACCCAACCGCAGTGGTGGATGCTCAATCATGTCGCGAACGGTGACTGGACACCGGCCGCGTTGCTGGACCGGCTCGCGCCGTTCAACGCGAACGAGCAGCACCTGGACCTGGACCGGGAACTGGGCGATCTGATCGACCGGGGCTGGCTCACCCGCGCCGCGTCGACGCAACGGCTGCGGCTCACCCCGGCGGGGGAGCAGGGGCTCCGGCGGGCCCGCGAGAGCAGCGGCGCGACCCATCGCCGCGTGATCGCCGGGGTGACGGACGAGCAGTACGACGACTGCATCGCGGTCCTGCGGCGCATCGTCGGCAATCTGGGCGGCGACCCGTCCCCGCAGTGACCGTGCGGTGGACTCCGGGTCAGGGCTCGACCTGTTCGTCGTTCGGATTCACCGGGTCGGCGTTCAGATCCGCGCCGTCCCGCCCTCTCTGCTACGGTAACTGCATGCACATGCAGTCATCTGGACCCGGCGATGGCGGCGTCAGCGCGGCATGGTCGAAGGTCGCCGCGTTCGCCTCCGCGGTCGACGCCAGCCTGGACGGCTGGCTCGCGGACAGCTACCGGGTCGGGCTCACCGAGTTCCGGGCCCTGGTCTTCCTGGCTCAGGCGCCGGACAAGGAGTTGCGGGTCAACGACCTGGCGCAGCGGGTCGGGTTGAACCAGAGTTCGGCGACGCGGCTGGTGAGCCGGCTGGAGGCGAAGGGGTTCGCGCGCCGGGATCTCTGCCCGGACGATCGCCGCGGCGTCTACGCGGTCATCACCGAGCAGGGCCAGGCGCTGGTCCGTGAGGTGCGACAGCCCTACGAGGGGCGGATCCGCGCGTTGCTGGGGGAGGCGTCCACGCACTTCCGGCAACTGGACGTGAGTCAACTCGGTAGCGCCCTGCGGGAGATCGAGGACCTGCTCACCCCCTGAGCCGTCGCTCGGCTCGGCCCGGGCACCCCCTGACCCAATGACTGCATGTACATACAGTTAAACCCGTCCACGAGAGGAACACCTCAGCATGAACTGGCTCTACCTGGCCGTCGCCGTCGTCTTCGAGGTCGCCGTCGGCATCTCCGCGAGCAAGGCGAACGGCTTCACCGCGTTGTGGTGGACGATCGCCACCCTCGCCAACGGCGCGATCGGCACTTTCTTCCTCAGCCTCGCCCTGCTCACCTTCGACGTCGGCGTCGGCTACGCGATCTGGAGCAGCGTCGCCGGCCTCGGCATCGCCGGAGTCGGTGGCCTCTTCCTGTCCCAGCGCCTGACCTGGCGGAAGGCCCTGGGCATCGCCGTCGTCATCGGCGGGGTCGTCGGCCTCCAGCTCAGCGGCGCCGCGTGACCCCCCGTCCGTGGACCACCCGCGAAAGGACCCGATGACATGACCACCACGAACACCGCGAACACCGGGCGGAAGACCGGGCCCTGGCTGGTGCTGCTGCTGGCCGGAGCGTTCGAGGTCGGCTACGCGCTCAGCGTCGGCGGCAGTGAGGGCTTCACCCGACCGGGATGGTCCGTCGCCGCCGTCGTCTTCTTCCTGCTCACGCTGTTCGCCCTCAGCGTCGCCCTCAAGGGCATCGACGTCGGCATCGGCTACGCCGTCTGGGCCGGCATCGGCGCGGTCGGTGCGGCGCTGCTCGGGCCGGTCTTCTTCGACGAGGTGCTGACTCCGGCCCGGGCCTTCTGGCTGGCCGTGATCATCGGCGGCGTCGTCTGGCTCAAGCTCGCCGACAGTCCGAAGCTCGACCGGGCCCGGACCGGGACGAGCGGCCGCTAGCGGCCACCCGGCGCGTGCACCTCGCCAGACGTCGCCCGCGGAGGTCTCGCTCCGCCGCGGGCGACGTCACCGGGACGTCACCGCCCCGAGGAACGGCGGGTCAGGCGCCGACCACCTCGGACGACTCGACCAGGTCCGACTCGGCCGGCAGGCTGTCCATGAAGGAACTGACCGAGAAGACCGCGTTGCCGGCGCCGGGCGGGCCGTACCCGGGCGGGCTGGACAGGCCGTTGGCCTCCATGGTCGCCCGGTACGCCTCCAGCAGCCGGATGTGGTACTCCAACGGCGCGCCCTGCGGGTTGGTCCGCCCCAGCGGCGTGGTCGGCTCGGGGCACCAGGTGGTGAACCGCGGCGTGATGCCCCGAGACATGAAGTACTGCAGGCCCTCGGTGGTCGACTCGATCGCCTCGTCCACCGTCCGGAAGCCGAACGGCTCGGCCATCTCGATGCCGGCGACGAAGTTCGGGATCACGTTCCGGGCACCGAAGATCTCCGCCGAGTCCAGGATCCGGCGGTGCCACTCCGCCCGGCCGACGTACCGTTCCTTGCCCGGGCAGTGCAGCTCGAACAGCCGCTTGTCCCAGACCTCGTAGTTCGGGTGGTAGATCCGCACCCCGTAGTCGTGGAACCGCTGCACGTCCGCCTTCGGCAGCGCCTGGGCCACCACCTTGCCGATCCACCGGCCCGGGAAGCGTTCCTCGATCGCCTTGGCGTACCGGCCGTAGAAGTCGGCCTCGGCCAGCCCGTCCACCTTCGAGGTGATGCTGCCGCCGGTCAGCGTGTACGCCTTCGAGGTGCCGCCGGTGTCGTACCGGTCGATGATCTCCATCGCCTCCAGCACCTCGTCCACCGGCTTGACCCCGGTGTACGGGCGCCCGGCGGCCTTGTGCTGGCGCCAGTTGTGGTTGATGTCGCAGTACTGGCACTCCTCCTTGGCGCCGAAGTACTGGCACACCCGGAACACGGTCAGGTAGATCAGGTAGCCCCACTGGATGGTCGGCGCCACCTCCATCACCGACTTACCGTTCGCCAGCTTGTGCCGGTAGTACTCGGGCATCGGCGGCAGCCCGACGTCACCGATCGGCCGCCCGTCCAGGTGGAGCCGCAGTACGCCGTCGCCGTCGGCCTGGACCCGGTACGGCGAGTCGGGGTTGATCCGCACCGACACCACCGTCCGGCGCAGCCCGTACGGCCCGCCGGTGAGCACGATCTCCTCCGGCGGCCGGCGCAGCGCGGCGGTGCCCAGCTCGGGCAGCGTCCGGTGGTCGAACGAGAAGATGAAGTACGACTTCGGCTTGACCTCGCCGTCCTCGTTGTCGCTCAGCGCCGAGTCGTCGAACGCCATCCCGCCGCGCAGCAGGTCCTCCTTGATGACGGCCTCCCGCGGGATGTGCGGGAACCGCGCCATGAGGTCCTCGATCAGATCCGTACGGTTCTGCATCCGTCTCCCGCCTCGCCCTCGACGTCCTCGCCCTTGACGTCCTCGTCACCTGCGCCGGTGTGCCGGCCGTCCGCCCGACGGCGGGAGATCACCCGCCCCGGCCCCCTATGATGCTCCAGCCCCCGCCGGCCCTCACCGGCCGGGCGCCGGGTGTGACGGACGACGTATTTCCGGCCACCCGGTCCGTTTCGCCCTCCCGCCACCTGCCTCGCTCTGATCCCCGCCCGCCGCCCGCCGCCTGCCGCCTGCCGCCCGCTCCGCGCCGGCGGCGCCCGGCGACCGCCCCGCGCAACCGCCACCACCGCGCGCCCCTTTTGTCGCATTCGCACGGATCGCAGGCGCCCCGACGTGGCGCGGCGCCGGGGTTTGTGAACATCCAGTGCTGCTCCAACGACAACAAGTGCACCCAAACTCGCGGTGTGAGACGTCGAAGCTATGCCTTCCAGAACCGCGGAGAAAATCACCAGGGGAGCGGCGGGGGAGTGGACCCGGGTCGGGGCGGAGGTTATCCGCCCGCGCGTGCCGCATGCGTCGTCGCGGGTCGCGGCGGAACCCTTCACCCTTACGATCACGGAAAGTAATTACATCAAGCTGGTCGACCGCTCCGGGCCGGAACCGACCGCTCGCGAAGACCGGCCGCCTCTGGCGTCGTTACAGCGGACAACAGCCGCTTTCGGAATTCTTGATCTCCGGCTATCTCCGCACATGCCGCCCCCGGGCGGTTACACAATGTGACTGACGGGTTCGACCGGATCGGGAGGTGCCATGAGATTGAGCCGTCGGGCAAGGCGCTGGACAGCAGTCGTCGCGATCGGTCCGCTGGTGTTGGCCGGTGGCTGCACCAGCGGCTCCAAGAATGGCAAGGCGCAGGCGGCACCGCCGCCGACGTTGACGCTGAGCCCCGGCGGCAACGCCGCGAAGGTACCGATCAGCACCGAGGTCGGTACGGCGACCGACGGGAAGATCACCGCGGTGACGCTGACCGACGACAAGGGCGCGTCCGTCGCCGGCGACATGCGGCCCGACGGGTCGTCCTGGCTGCCGGGCCGACCGCTGGACTTCAAGCGGTCCTACACCGCGCAGGTGACGGCGACCAGCGCCGCGGGCAAGACCACCACCCAGACCACCAAGTTCACCACGATGGACAAGCCGGACAGTCAGGTCAAGACCGAGATGTACTTCGAGAGCGGCAAGACGTACGGGGTCAACATGCCGGTCACCGTCTCGTTCGACCCACCGGTGCCGAAGGAGAACCGGGCCGCGGTGCAGAAGCGACTGCTGGTCAACACCGACCCGCCGCAGCCGGGCACCTGGTCCTGGCCGGACGACGGCAAGCAGGTCGAGTACCGGGCCCCGGACCCGTGGCGGCTCGGCACGAAGATCAGCGTCCGGGCGGCGCTGGCCGGTCTGCCGATCAAGGACAGCTTCGGCGACGGTGACCACGTCGCGAGCGCCACCATCGCCCAGAACAAGGTGAACCTGGAGGTCGACAACAAGACCAAGCAGATGGCGGTCTACCGGGACGACAAGCTGCTCAAGAAGATCCCGGTCAGTCTGGGCAAGGCCAGCACCCCCTCCTCCAGCGGCAAGATGGTGATCATGGAGAAGTTCGACACCACGGTGTTCGACACCCGGGGCGAGCCCAACGGCGGCTACGTGGTCACCGTCTCCGACGCCCAGCGGCTGACCTGGGGCGGCGAGTTCATCCACGCCGCGCCGTGGTCCGAGGGGGAACAGGGCTACACCAACACGTCGCACGGTTGCGTCAACGTCTCCACCACGGCGGCGGACTGGCTCATGTCGGTGACCCACGTCGGTGACCTGGTCACCGTCAAGGGCACCGAGGTCACCCTCGACCAGGGCAACGGCTTCACCGCCTGGAACGTCAGTTGGGAGGAGTTCGCCCGGCACAGCGCCCTGCCGGTGCCGGCGGACCTCAAGCCCGCCCCGCAACCCGCGCCGTCCGCCTCCCCGGCACCCTCCGGGTCGTCGGCGCCGTCCGGCTCACCCGGCGGCACCGGCCCGGCCCCGGCGGACAGCCCGGCCGCCCCGGCGTCGTCCAACTCCGTGGGCGGCTGAACACCGGGGAACACCACCACCACCGGCAGCGCCGGCCGTAGGGGACCGCCCCGCCGGCCGGCGCCGCCGGTCCGAGGTCCGCTTCCGCCCCCAACCGCGCCGGCCGGTCCCACCGGTTGCGCCGGCGGTCGCACTCTCGCTTCCGCCCCCGCCGCGCCGGGCGTGGTACCTGTCGGCTGCGCACGACGGCCCGCTCAGTCGGTGGGCAGCGGGATCCGGGCCAGGGCCGGTTCGACCAGGCTGCCCAGCCAGAGGTGGTCGCCGTGCTGGCGGACGCCGGTGATCACCTGGTACGAGCCGGTCGGCCCGTGGACGGTACGCAGCACCCGGCCGTCCCCGTCGACCAGCGCCACCAGCCCGTACCGCCGGGGTTGGGGTTGGGCCGCCTGCGGCAGCAGGGCGGCGAGCTGGCGCAGCCGGGGGTGCGGCAGCAGCCGTTCGAAGACCGGCAGCCGGGGGCTGGGTAGAGCCAGCCAGTAGGTGCCGTCGCCGACCGAACTCATGTTGTCGCCGTGCGCCGGCAACTCGCTCAGCACGGTCGGCTCCCCGCCGGCGGCCGGCACCCGCAGCAGCCGGCTGGTGGAGGTCTCCAGCACCAGCACGGCCGACTCGTCCGGGGTGAGCGCCACGCCGTTCGGGAAGTAGAGGCCGTCCGCGACCACCTCGGTCCGGCGGGTGTCCGGGTGGTAGCTGAGCAGCCGCCCGTTCGGCCGGTGTTCCAGCAGGTCGAGCCGCCAGTGCGAGACCGGGAACCGGCACGAGCTGTCGGTGAAAAAGACGGTGCCGTCCCGGGCGATGGCCGCGTTGTTGCACAGGTTGATCTCCCGCCCACCGGCCGACCGGGTCAACTCGGTCAGCCCGCCGTCCTCGGTCAACCGCAGCAACCCCCGGTACGCGTCGCAGACCACCAGGCTGCCGTCCCGCGGGTCCACCTCGATGCCCAACGGCCGGCCCCCGGTCTCGACCAGCAACTCCGGCGAGCTGCCCGGTTCCGGGTCGGCCGGCCAGCGCCACACCCGGCCGTCCTCGCCGCCGGAGACCACCCGCCCGGCCGGGTCGATGACGACGTCCTCCGGGCCGTACCCGCTCGGCAGCGGGAACCGCTCGACGGCGTCCAACCGGCGGTCCCGCGCGGCCCACGGCCCGGTCAGCGGTGGCGGCACCGTCGCGGCCTCCCGACGGGGACGGATCAGGCGGGACACCCTGCGATTCGACATCCGTCCATTGTCCGACCGATCCGGGCCCGCCGTCACGCGTCTCCGTCGGTCAGCGCCCCGGCGAGCCGGCGCACGCCTTCGGCGAGTTCGGCCGGGTCGAGCCGGGAGAAGGACAACCGGATCCGGTCCCGGCCGGCCGCCCGGCCGGGGTAGAACCAGGTGCCCTCCAGGTAGGACACCCCGGCGGCCTCGGCCCGGGCCAGCAACTCGTCGGGCCCGGGCAGGTCGACCCGGTCCGCGCCGGACCGCAGCCACAGGAACCAGCCGCCGCCGGGCACGTCGAACCGGGCGTCCGGCAGGTGCCGGCGTACGGCGGTGACCAGCGCGTCGCGCTGCCGGCGGTAGCGGGCCAGGATCCCGCTCAGGTGCCGGTCGTACCCGCCGTCGGCGGCGAACTCGGCCATGGTCAGTGCGGTGGTGTGGTTGACGCCGCCGCCGCTGTCCACGTGGCCGCGCCGGTGCAGGCCGGCGACCAGGCCGGCGTCGGCGGTCAGCCAGCCCAGCCGGAGGCCGGGGGCGACGGTCTTGGAGAACGAGCCGACCCGGGCCACCGTACCGGTGGCGGCCGTGCTGAACAGCGAGGCCGGCGCCGGACCGTCGTAGCTCAGCTCCCGGTAGGTGTCGTCCTCGACGACCAGCAGGCCGGCCTCCTCGGCCATCGCCACCAGGCCGGCGCGCCGGTCGGACGGCAGGCTGCGCCCGGTCGGGTTGTTGAACGTCGGCACCAGGTACAGCATCGGCACCCGCCGGCCCCGCCGGCGCAGCGACCGGACCAGCTCCGCCGTGCCGGCCGGGTCGAGCCCGTCCCGGTCGGTGGGCGCCGCCACCAGGTCGACCCGGTGGTCGGCGACGATCCGCAACGCCAGGTGGTACGTCGGCGCGTCGACCAGCACCGCGTCGCCCGGCCGGCACACCGCGCCGGCCAGCAGGTCCAGCGCCTGCGACGCGCCGGCGGTGACGAAGACCTGGTCCGCCTCCGGCCGGTACGCGTCGACCCGGCCCAGCCGTTCGGTCAGCCACTCGACCAGCGGGCCGGGGCCGGCGGCGTACCCGTAGCTCAGCGCGGCCGAGCCGTACCGGCGCAGCGCGCCGGCGGTCGCGGTCGCCCACGCGTCGGTGGGCAGCGCCGCCGGGTGCGGATGTCCCCAGCCCAGGTCGATCACGTCCGGGCGGGCCCGGAACTGCACCACGGGCAGCTCATCCGGTCGACGGTGGGTCATGGCCCACGATAACCACGATCGACGAGGTACCGACGGCCGGCACGGGCCAGCACTAGCATGATCAGTTCGACCATGCGCGTCGATCGATGCACCGGTGCCGGTGGCCGCCCGCGGACGGCCCCGGCGCTCGGCTTCTGACGCCAGGCGGCGACCGCCGCCGTTCCGGACCGGACGGACCCCGGTTCTTGCATATTAGGTAAGGCTAACCTAATGTGATCTCCGCGGCTCCGGCCGTGGCCTGTCCGGACGACCGCTGGGAAGTCGCATGAGTTCGATCGGTAGCCCGCCCGGCACCGCGCCCGCCGACGACGCCGAGCACGGCTCGTCGGCGGCGCGCGGCCACCTGTTCAACGCCGCCACCGTCGAGCGGTACCGGGACGTGCTGGCCCGCGGCGTCGAACGGATCGCCCGCGGGGTACGGCGGGCCGACCGACCCTTCACCGGCGTCACACCGGCCGCCCTGATCCCGCTCGTCGACGCGATCGACCTGGACCGGCCGCTGGGGGACACCGACGCCGCCCTGGACGAACTGCACGACGTCTGGCTCCGCGACGCCGTCTGGTTCCACCACCCCCGCTACCTGGCGCACCTCAACTGCCCCGTGGTCATCCCGGCCCTGCTCGGCGAGGCCGTACTCAGCGCCGTCAACTCCTCCCTGGACACCTGGGACCAGAGCGTCGGCGCCACCCTGATGGAACGGCGGCTGATCGAGTGGACGGCCGGGCGGGTCGGCCTCGGCGCCACCGCCGACGGCGTGTTCACCAGCGGCGGCACGCAGTCCAACCTGCAGGCGATGCTGCTGGCCCGGGAGGAGGCGTACCGGCGGGCCGGCGGGGCGGACGACCGGTCGGCGGCGCTGGCCCGACTGCGGATCATCACCTCCGCCGCCGGACACTTCAGCGTGCAGAAGGCCGCCAAGCTGCTCGGCCTGGCATCCGACGCGGTGCTCACCGTGCCGACCGACGCGGGCCGCCGGATGCGCACCGACGAACTGGCCCGGACCATCGACCGCTGCCGGCGCGACGGGCAGGTGGTCATGGCGGTCGTCGCCACCGCCGGCACCACCGACTTCGGCACCATCGACCCGCTGCCGGAACTCGCCGACATCTGTACGGCGACCGGCATCTGGATGCACGTCGACGCCGCGTACGGCTGCGGGCTGCTGGTCTCACCCACCCGCCGGCACCTGCTCGACGGCATCGAGCGGGCCGCCTCGGTGACCGTCGACTACCACAAGTCGTTCTTCCAGCCGGTCTCCGCCAGCGCCCTGCTGGTGCGCGACGGTCGGGTGCTGCGGCACGCGACCTGGCACGCCGACTACCTCAACCCGGCGCGGGCGGCCGAGCGGGGCATCCCGAACCAGGTCGACAAGAGCATCCAGACGACCCGCCGGTTCGACGCGTGCAAGGTCTGGCTCACCCTGCGGATCATGGGACCGGACGCGATCGGCGCGCTCTTCGACCAGGTCGTCGACCTCGCGGCCCAGGCGTGGCGGCTGCTGGACGCCGACCCCCGGTTCGAGGTGGCGACCCGGTCCCCGCTGAGCACCGTCGTCTTCCGCCACCTGCCGCCGGGCGCCGACCCGGACCTGATCGACGAGGCCAACCTGCACGCCCGCGAGACGCTCGCCGGCTCCGGTGAAGCCCTGGTCGCCGGGACCACGGTCGACGGCGCCCACCACCTCAAGCTCACCCTGCTCAACCCCGAGACCACCGTCGAGGACATCGCCCACGTCCTCGACCTCATCGCCGACCACGCCGGCCGGTACGCCCGGGACAGGGCGGCCGAACTGTCCTGCCCGGTCGGCTGACCGGCGGCGGAGGGGAGAACCCGTGTCGACCCACGACTTCGTCGCCGTCGGGCTGGGCCCGTTCAACCTCGGCCTGGCCTGCCTGACCGCGCCGATCGACGACCTCGACGGACTGTTCCTGGAGGCGCGGGACGGCGTCGACTGGCATCCCGGGATGCTGCTCGACTCGACCCGGCTGCAGACGCCGTTCCTCGCCGACCTGGTCACCCTCGCCGACCCGACGTCGCCGTACTCGTTCCTGCGCTACCTGAAGGAGACCGGCCGGCTCTACCCGTTCTACATCCGGGAGAGCTTCTTCCCGCTGCGTGCCGAGTACGACGACTACTGCCGCTGGGCCGCCGGCAAACTGCCGAACCTGCGCTTCCGGCACACCGTCACCGCCGTCGAGTACGACGACGCCGACGGGCGCTACGTGGTGCGCGCCGAGACCCCCGACGGTCCGGTCACCCACCGGGCCCGGCACCTGGTGCTCGGCACGGGCACCCCGCCGTACCTGCCGGCGGTCTGCGCCGACCTGGGCGGCGACCTGATCCACAACTCCCGCTACCGGGAACACCGGGAGGCGCTGCGGGCCAAGCGCAGCATCACCGTCGTCGGCAGTGGCCAGAGCGCCGCCGAGGTCTACCGCGACCTGCTCGGCGACATCGACAGGTACGGCTACCGGCTCACCTGGGTCACCCGCTCGCCCCGGTTCTTCCCGCTCGAATACACCAAGTTGACGTTGGAGATGACCTCCCCGGACTACGTGGACTACTTCCACGCCCTGCCCGAGCCGACCCGCTACCGGCTGGAGTCCGCCCAGCAGCCGCTGTTCAAGGGCATCGACGCCGACCTGATCAACGACATCTACGACCTGCTGTACGCCAAGAGCCGGCCCGGTCCGGTGCCGACCCGGCTGCTGACCAACACCGAGCTGACCGGGGCCGCGTACGACGCCGGCCGCTACCGGCTCGGCCTGCGCCACACCGAGCAGGGCCGAGACGTCACGCTGGAGACCGAGGGACTGGTGCTGGCCACCGGCTACCGCTACCGGGTCCCCGAGTTCCTCACGCCGGTGCGCGACCGGCTCCGCCGGGACGCCCACGGCCGGCTCGACGTGGCCCGCAACTACAGCATCGACCACACCGGCCGGGGCGTGTTCCTGCAGAACGCCGGCACGCACACGCACAGCATCACCTCACCCGACCTGGGCATGGGCCCGTACCGCAACTCGTGGATCATTCGGGAGCTGACCGGCCGGGAGCACTACCCGATCGAGCGGCGGATCGCGTTCCAGGACTTCGGGGTGCCGGCATGAACGAACGCACCGAGCGGAGCGAGGGCCGTGAGGGCATGCCCGGCCGGCTCGGCATGAACGAACGCACCGAGCGGAGCGAGGGCCGTGAGGGCATGCCCGGCCAGCCCTGCATGAGCACGTTCACCCGCCTCGACGAGCGGCTCGGCGAGTTCGCGTTGCGCCCGCTGGACCCGGACGCCGACGCGGTGCTGCTGCACCGCTGGGTCACCCACCCGAAGGCCGCGTTCTGGCTGATGCGGGACGCCGACGTGGCGGCCGTGGCGCGGGAGTACCGGCGGATCGCCGCCCATCCGCACCACGACGCGTACCTGGGTCTGTGGCGCGGGGAGCCGGCGTTCCTGGCCGAACGGTACGACCCGGCCCGGGTGGAACTGGTCGGCCTGCACACCCCCGAGCCCGGCGACGTCGGCATGCACTTCCTGTGTCCGCACACCGACGTCCCCGTCCACGGCTTCACCCGTGCCGTCATCACCACGGTCCTGGCCTGGCTCTTCGTCGACCCGGCCACCCGACGCGTGGTGGTGGAGCCGGACGTGCGCAACCGGGCGGTGCACGCGCTCAACGCGACCGTCGGGTTCACCGTCGTGGGCGAGATCCGCAAGCCCGAGAAGGACGCGCTGCTCAGCGTCTGCACCCGGGAGCGGTTCCGGAACGCCACCGCGGCCGGCGCCGCCACCGACACGGAGACGTGCGGGTGAACCCGACCGTGGCCGTGGACCACCTGAACCCCGAGGCGTGGGCGAGCGCCAACCGGGCGCTGGTCCGCAAGGCGCTCGCCGAATTCGCCCACGAACGCCTGATCACCCCCGAGCCGGCCGGCGCCGGCCGGTGGACCGTACGCGGCGACGACGGCACCGTGGAGTACCGGTTCGCCGCGCAGCGGCTCGCCCTGGAGCACTGGCAGGTCGACGCCGGCAGCATCACCCGGCACCGGGCCGGCGACCAGATGCCGCTGGACGCGGTGGACCTCTGCCTGGAACTGCGCGGCGCGCTCGGCCTCACCGACGCGGTCCTGCCGGTCTACCTGGAGGAGATCACCGCCACCCTGGCCGGCGCGGCGTACAAGCTCGGCAAGCCCTCGGTCACCGCCGGCGAGCTGGCCGGGGCGGACTTCCAGGCGGTCGAGACGGGCATGACCGAGGGACATCCCTGCTTCCTGGCCAACAACGGCCGGATCGGCTTCGGGGTGCACGACCACCACCGTCACGCCCCGGAGGCCGCGGCGCCGGTACGGCTGCTCTGGTTGGCCGGGCACCGGGACCACACCACCTTCAGCTGCGCCGACGACCTCGACTACGACACCCTGCTCCGGGGCGAACTCGGCGCCGACACCATCGTCCGGTTCACGGCGGTGCTCACCGGTCTCGGCCTCGACCCGGCCGACTACCTGCTCATCCCGGTGCACCCGTGGCAGTGGTGGAACAAGCTCGCCGTCACCTTCGCCGGCGAGGTCGCCCGGCGCCGGCTGGTCTGCCTCGGCGAAGGGCCGGACGAGTACCTCGCCCAGCAGTCCATCCGCACCTTCTTCAACGTCAGCGACCCGGGTAAGCACTACGTCAAGACCGCCCTGTCGGTGCTGAACATGGGCTTCACGCGCGGCCTGTCCGCCGCGTACATGGCGGCCACGCCGGCCATCAACGACTGGCTCGTCGACCTGGTCGGCAACGACCCGGTGTTTCGCCGGACCCGCCTGTCGATCATCCGCGAGCGGGCCGCGGTCGGCTACCGGCACCGGCAGTACGAGACGGCGACCGACCGGCACTCCCCGTACCGGAAGATGCTGGCCGCGCTCTGGCGGGAGAGTCCGGTGCCCGACCTGGCGCCCGGGCGACGGCTGGCCACCATGGCCTCGCTGCTGCACCTCGACCGCGACGGCCGCCCGCTGGCCGGTGCGCTGATCGAACGGTCGGGCCTGTCGCCGGTGCGCTGGCTGCGCCGCTACCTGGACGCCTACCTGGTGCCGCTGCTGCACAGCCTGTACGCGTACGACCTGGTCTTCATGCCGCACGGCGAGAACGTCATCCTGGTGCTCGACGGCGGGGCCGTCGAGCGGGTGATCTTCAAGGACATCGCCGAGGAGATCGCGGTGCTGGACCCGGAGGCGGACCTGCCGGAACCGGTGCGGCGGATCCGGACCGCGGTCCCCGAGGACCAGAAGATCCTGGCCATCTTCACCGACGTCTTCGACTGCTTCCTGCGACACCTGAGCGCGGTCCTGCACACCCGGGACATCCTCGCCGAGGACGACTTCTGGCGGACCGTCGCCGACTGCGCCGTCGACTACGCCGCGTCGGTGCCGCACCTGGCCGACCGGCTGCGCCGGCACGACCTGTTCGCGCCGGCGTTCCCGCTGTCCTGCCTCAACCGGCTGCAGTTGCGCGACAACCGGCAGCTGCTCGACCTGGCCGACCCGTCCGCCGCGCTGCAGTTCGCCGGCAGCCTGGCCAACCCGATCGCCCGCTTCGCGCCGCGGCGATGAGCGCCGGCCGGGCGGCCGCCGGCCCGGGGTGCCCGCCGTCGGGGCAGTCCGGACCGGCGGCCGGCGGGCGCGCTCCGTCAGTTCACGCCGAGCAGGTCCACCACGAAGATCAGCGTCTCGCCGGGCTTGATCCGCCCGCCGGCGCCCCGGTCGCCGTACCCGAGGTGCGGCGGGATGACCAGCCGCCGCCGCCCACCGACCTTCATGCCGGCCACGCCACGGTCCCACCCGGCGATCACCTGGCCGCCGCCGACCCGGAAACTGAACGGCGAGCCACGGTTCCAGGAGGCGTCGAACTCCTCACCCGTGGAATGCGACACGCCGACGTAGTGCACGGTCGCGTTCTGGCCGGGCTGGGCCTCGGCCCCGTCACCGACCGTGAGGTCCTCGACGACGAGATCCGCCGGTGGTGCTCCCTCGACCGGTTCCACTACGGGCTTGCTCATGGGTCCCTGCTTCCTCTCGGTGACTGGACCCCCGCAATCTACCCGTCACAGTTGCCGCAGCGAGCGGGTCCACTGTTGGTAGAAGGCCGAGTCCCGTGGATCGCCGGAGCTCTTCTCCAGCAGGCCGACCGCGGCGAGGGCGGGGAACAGGTCGGCGTTCCCGCCGGTCGACCCGTCCGGACCGGGCTGCCGCAGGACGGCGACGTACAGCGCGAGCGCCTTGGCGTGTCCGTACCGGGCGGCGACGTACTGGAACACGCTGTAACCGAGCGCCGGGTTGAAGGCCCGGGCCGGCTCGGCCCAGAACGCCGCGTTGTCGGGCAGGTCGCCGGTGAACAGGTTCCGGTTCAGCCCGTCCCGGATCGTGGTCCGGAGCCGGTCCCGCAGGGCGGGCGCCTCCCGGGTCTGGACGTACCGGGCGAATCCCTGCACCGCCCAGTTCGCCGCGCCGAGGCCGTCCCGGGGCGCCTCGACCGGGCCGGTCCGGTCCGGCCTCGGCGCGACGACCGCCACCGACAGCGCCTGGGCGAGCTGGTGCTTCATCGTCTCGTACGGCGTGCCGAGGTGATCGGCGGCCAGGTTGACCACCACCCGGGCCCCGACGAAGTGGTCGTCCGGGGCCGGCCTGCCGTCGCCGGGTCGACGGACCGGCCGCAGGGCGCCCTCGGCCCAGGTGGGATTCGGACCGAACCAGCCCCGGAACAGCTCCGGCCGGGACGCGAGGAACACCACGAGCGCCTTCGGCGCCGGATTGTCCGCCCAGTCCCGGCGGACCGTCCGGCTGGCCCGTCCGGCGGCGTCGCGCCAGTCGTCCAGGTCCTTCACCCCGGCGTCGGCGGCGACCACGACGTCGCCCTGCCGGCGGACCCGCAACGCGGTCAGGTCCCACGGGTAGTCGAGCAGGTAGTCGGTGTCCACCCCGGCCCCGTCGACCGCCGCGGGACCGACGTCGACCAGTTTGACCACGCCGTCGACCAGGCCGAAGACGTACCGGTAGCGGGCCGCGTTCTCGGCCGTGTCGACGTCTCGCAGCCGTAACCGCAGCTCCACGTCGTGCGCCCAGGACCGCATCGGCAGCGAGTTGGCGTACCGGATCGTCCTGGCCGGCGGGGCCGTGCCCGGCACGGCGCGCAGGGCCGGCCGGTCGAGGTCGAACTGCCGCAGGTTCGCGAACACCTGTCGCTCGTGCCCGATCAGCGCCGCGTTGCCGGGGTCCACGTCGGCCAGCCAGCCGGCCTCCTCGCCGGTGCGCAGCGCGTCCGTGCGGCGGGCCAGGATCGGCGGCACCGGGTCGTCGTCCGTCGGCGGGCCGGCGGCCCGCCGGCCGGCACCCTCCGACTGGCAGGCGGACAGCGCCAGCGCCGAACCACTCAGGGTGACCAGCGCGCGCCGTCGAGAAAGGGCCATTCTGATCGCTCCCGGGTTCCGCCGCGGCACGCCTGACGCCGTACGAACGGGCCCGATCCGCCTCCGGCGGGCTGGCCCGGCCGGGTGATCCTAACGGTGCTCCCGCCGGGCCGCCCAGCGGCGACGAGTGGTCACCGACGGCCGTTCGGCTCGGTACGACCGTCATCCAGCGCCGCCTATGGTTCCAGCAATCGCTTTCCCGTACCTTGCAAACTGTTCGTCGGGACGGGGTGTGAGGTGAGGATGGGTAGCAGTCGGATCACAGTGCGTGAGATCGCCCGGTTGGCCGGGGTCTCCGTGGCCACCGTGTCCCGGGTCTCCAACGGCACCGGTCAGGTGTCGGAGGAGATGCGCCGCCGGGTGCTCGACGCGATCGAGAAGCACGGCTACCGTCCCGACCACCTCGGCCGGGCCCTGGCCGCCGGCCGGCACGGCGCGGTGGGCCTGGTCTTTCCCGGCCTGTCCGGCCCGTACTTCGCCGAGCTGATCCAGGGTTTCGAGTCCGAGGCGGTGCAGTCCGGGGCCAGCGTGCACATCCTCTGCACGCACCTGCGGTCGGACTCGGACGCCCAGGTGCTGGAAATGGGCCGGCGGGTGGACGGGATGGTCCTGCTCGGTGGCACGGTCGCCGACGAGACGGTGCGGCGGCTGGCCGAGACGATCCCGGTGGTGCTGCTGGCCGGGTCCGGCCACGAGACGGCCCCGGTGGTACGGGTGGACAACACCGCCGCGATGACCGGCCTGACCCGGCACCTGCTCGTCGAGCACGGCCTGCGTCGGCTCGTCTTCGTCGGTGATCCGGAAGGCTCGCCCGACGTCGGTCAACGGTGGGCCGGCTTCCTGGCCGCGTACCGGGGTCTCGGCGTCCTGCCGCCCGTCGGACCGGTCCGGGTGGGCATGCAGCAACCGGACGGGGTGCTGGCCGCCGGGCACCTGCTGCGCGGGCCGGAGCGGCCGGACGGGATCGTCTGCGCCAACGACGAACTGGCGCTCGGCGTCCTCGTCGGGGCGCTCGGCCGAGGGCTGCTGGTGCCGCGCGACGTGGCGATCACCGGTTTCGACGACGCGCCGATGGCCGCGCTGGTCTCGCCGCCGTTGACGACGGTGCGCCAGCCCGTCCGCGAGCTGGCGGCCGAGGCGGCCCGGCTCGTGCTGCGGGCGGTGGACGGGCGTGGCGCTCCGGTCGAGGGCGTGGTGCTGCCGACGGATCTGGTGATCCGGGCCAGCTGTGGCTGTGGGACCGACGCACCGGCCACCGGTCAGCCGATCTGACCGCCGGGCTTTGTCATGGCTTGTGGTTGGGGGGTGGGCCGGCGTGCCTGGCTTGTGGTTGGGGGGTGGGCCGGTGTGCCCGGCGTGGCCCGTCAGGCTTGATGTCCACGCCGGGCACGCCGGCCCACCCTCGCCGTGACCATCCGGGCCGCGGACACCGAAAAGGGCCGGGACCCCGGTGGTACGGGGTCCCGGCCCTTTTCGGTTGTTGTCTTAGCTGTTCCAGTACTGGGTGACCAGGTCAGCGGCCTGGGTCTCCCACTGGGCGTAGGCGTCCGGGTAGGCCGACACCTGAACCTTCTGCGCGGCGACGGTCAGCGGCAGCTTCTCCCAACCGTCGATCTGCTTCAGGCCCTTCAGGAAGGCGGTGGTGGAGTACTCGGGGTGGGTGATCTGCTCCGGGCTACCCCAACCGGACGACGGGCGCTGCTGGAACAGGCCCTGCGAGTCGTGGTCGTTGGCGTCACCCAGGTGGCCCAGGTTCTCCAGCTTCGACTCCTGCAAACTGGTGGCGATCGAGATGACCGCGGCACGCTCGTCCATACCGGCCTTCTTCGTCGCCGCCACGATCGCCTTGGCATTGGCCTTCTGCTCATCGTTCAGACCGATCTGCGACTGGTTGCCGCTCGGGGTGCCGTTCGGCATCAGCTTCTCCGGGGCCGGCTTGTCCACCGACACGGCCGCAGCAGCGGCCGGCTTCGCCACCGGCGTCGCCGCCTCGGCGGCCACCGCGTGGGAGATCGGACCGGCGACCACACCACCGGCGAACGTCAGACCAGTAACCGCGAGCAGGCTCTTCCGCATCAACGTGTTCATGACAAAGCTCCAATTCGGGGGTTAGACACCAACCCGCACGTTGGGGGACACGCGACAGGTCGGTGCAAGCACCACACAAACGGCGCTCAAAAACATGGGGGAAAAAGAATGTGGGGGGCGCCCGCAATACTGCCGGGGGGAAGGCGCTGCGGGCGCCGGCCAGATGTAACGACCACCGGCCGGCACCCATTCCCCGGGCGCCAGGCCCGCGCCCACCTACCGGGGCGCGCTACTGCGGTCGTACAGGGGGATTCAACGCCCCGACCCCCGCAGCGATTCCGGCCCACGGGCCTTCATAGCGCGGACATCCCCGACCGAATGTCCGATCCGGGCGGTTCGGACGGCGGCGGACTCGGACAAACGGGCCGCGGGGCACGGCGGAGATCGGCTCGCACATCGGCCGCCATGTGCGCGTGGGTTACCGATGCGGGCACGACAACCTCACTTTCGGTCTACATCGAATTCGTAGTAGCTACTACGAATTCGATGTAGGCCCAAAAGAAGGACCCACCCCCGACCGATGTCACCGGTAGTGACGACCACCGGAAGGGTGGTCTGGGCGGGCGGCCGGGTTGATGGTCGGGTTTGGGTGGGGCGGACGGCAGCATCGGGAGGCGGCGCCTCGATCTCCGTGGCGGCGTGACCGACGGCACACCGGTGGCCGCCGACGGTGTCCGGTTCGGCGGAATCGTGGGCGGGCCGGCTCGGTTGAATGCCCCGTACGACCGCAGGAGCGCTCCGGGTGGGGCAGCCCCGGTCGTGCATCCCCCTCGCGGATCCGGGCCTACCCCCATGGGCGACGAGGTTCGCACCCCCGAGCAAGGAAGGTGACTTCCTGATGAACTTCACCGCCATCACCAAGGATGTTTTCGCCCGCAAGACCGTGCTGGCGTTCGCCGGCCTGGCGTTCGCCGGTGGCGCGATCGGTGCCCCGGTGGCCCTGGCCACGGCCGTGGACCACCAGCAGCCCACCCGCCCGCCCGCGGCGTCGGAGTCCGTGCTGCCGGTCGGCAAGCCGGCCAAGCCGAGCGCGGACAAGCTGATGCCGAACGGCACCCCGCAGGCCGCCCAGTCGCGGATCGACCTGTCGAGCGAGCAGCGGGCCAACGCCAAGGCCATCGTCAACGCGACGAAGAAGAACGGCATGGACGAGCGCGCCGCGGTCATCTCGATCGCCACGTCGATGCAGGAGTCGAAGCTGAAGAACCTGGGTCACCTGGGTGCCGCCAACGACCACGACTCGCTGGGCCTGTTCCAGCAGCGTCCGTCGTCCGGTTGGGGCTCGCCGGAGCAGATCACCGATCCGCAGTACTCGACGACCGCGTTCCTGAAGGGCCTGAAGCAGGTCGACGGTTGGCAGCGGATGCCGTTGACCGCCGCGGCGCAGAAGGTTCAGGTGTCGGCCTACCCGGACGCCTACGCCCAGTGGGAGTCTCAGGCCGCCGACCTGGTCGGCCAGTACTGGAACAGCTGAGCGACGTAGGTGAGGAACGGCCCCCGCCCCGGTCACCCCGGGGCGGGGGCCGTCTCGCGTTCGCGGCGGCGTGCGGCGCGATGGTGCAGCGCGCTGTCCGCCACGGCGGCGACCAACGCCACCAGGACGAAACCGATCGCTATCACCAGCGCGTCCCGGAACGCCCGGGACCAGCCGCCGTGGGTGGCGGCCAGCGCCGAGAAGAAGACCGACCCCACGCCCGCGATTCCGGCGGCGGCCCCGATCCGCTGGCCGGTCTGCAACATGCCGGCCGCGCTGCCGGCCTGGGCCACCGGCACCTCGGACAGCGTCAGGGTCTGGTTCGGAGTGATCACCAGTCCGCTGCCGAGGCCGGCCATCAGCAGCGGTGCCGCCATCACCAGCGGCGCGCCGCGCCCGGGTACGAAGTGCAGAGCGACCATGACCGCGCCCAGTCCGATCGCGACCATGACCAGCCCGGTGGCCACCAACGGCCGGCCGAACCGGTTGACGATCCGGCCGCCGAACGCCGCGGTGGCCGCGGAGCCGAGCGCGAACGGTGTGATCGAGACGCCGGCCACCAGCGCGCTGTAGCCGAGCCCGAACTGCAGGAAGAGGCTGAAGACGAAGAAGATGGCGGTGAACCCGGCGAAGTAGAGCAGCCCGATCAGCGCGCCGAGGGTGTACGAGCGCAGGCCGAACAACGTCAGCCGGAAGACGGGTTCCCGTCGGCGCCCGTACCGGTGCTCCCAACCGGCGAAACCGGCCAGCACCGTTAGGCCGGCCGGGATGAACAGCCACTTGGCGGCGCCGCGCCACTGCTGGTCCTGCACCAGTGGCAGCAGCACCAACAGGACGCCGACGCCGAGCAGCGCCACCCCGACCAGGTCGAGACCGGACCGGCCGGGCCGGCCGGTGGCCGCCCGGCCCGGCAGCAACCGCCAGGCGAACAGGCTGGTGGGCACGCCGACCGGGACGTTGACGTAGAACACCCACCGCCAACCCTGCTGGGTTCCGGCCAGCGCGATCAGCGCGCCGCCGAGCAGCGGTCCCACCGCGGTCGAGATGCCGATCACCGCTCCGAGCATCCCGAACGGCCGGCCCCGCTCCGGTGGCCGGAACAGTTGCTGGATCAACCCGGCGACCTGCGGATTGACCACGCCGGCCGCGGCGCCCTGCACCAACCGCGCGGCGATCAGCCAAGCCGGCGACGCGGCGGCCCCGGCCGCCGCGCTGGAGAGGGTGAACAGCGCCAACCCGACGACGAAGACGGTGCGTCGTCCGTGCACGTCGCCGAACCGGCCGGCCGGCACCAGCACCAGACCGAAGGTGAGGGCGTAGCCGGACAGCACCCACTGCAGGCCGCTCGGTCCGGCCCGCAACGCCGTCTCGATCGACGGCAGCGCGACGTTGACGATGCTCACGTCCAGCAGCGTCATGAAGGCCGCGACCAGGCCGACGGCCAGCGCCGGCCAGCGGCGTACGTCGTCGGCCATCGTGTCCGGACCCGCGCCGCCGCGCTCAGGCCGGCTGCACCGCGCACCAGCGCGGTCCGAAGTCCAAGCCCTCCAGCGGCGAGTCCTCCCGGTGGACGAGATTCTTCTGGACCAGGTCGTGCAGCGGAGCCGTCACGTCCTCCTGGGACATCCCGGCCTCCTCGGCGATGACATCCGGGTACGGCACGTGGCCGCGCGCCTCCAGCGCGGTGACCGCGGCGAGCACCCGTTGTTCGACGTCCGAGAGTTGCACTTCCCGCATGTTGACCTCCTTCACCCCCGCCGGCGGGTGACTCGCGCCCGCCGTACCGCCGGTCGCCGCGTGGGACCCGGGCGCCGGTCGGCCCGCGGACCGGTTACCCGCTGCGCCGGTGATAATGCCCACCACCGCCACCGGCCATGCGACGATCATGGGACGCCGCTCTCGCCTAGGCTGCATGCCGTGAACGAGTGGGACGCCGCGGGCGGGCACGCCGCCGTGATCCGGTGGGACGAGTCGTGAGCGACTGGGACGTGGCCGTCGTCGGCGGTGGGCCCGCCGGCCTGTCCGCCGCGTACGTCGCGGCCGGCTCAGGCGCCCGGACCCTGGTCCTGGAGAAGGCGGAGCACCCCCGGTACAAGACCTGTGGCGGCGGCCTGATCGGTACCTCGCTGGCGGCCCTCGCCGGCCGGATCGAGGTACCGGTGCGGGACGAGATCGACAGTGTCACGTTCACCAGCGCCGGCCGGCGGGAGTTCACCCGCCGCGACGGGACCGGCCCGCTGCTGGCCATGGTGCGCCGGGACGAGTTCGACGACCGGCTGCGGGTCGCGGCCGAGGCCGCCGGGGCCGAGGTCCGCCAGCGGGCGGCGGTCCGCGCGATCGACCAGGACGCCGACCGGGTACGCCTGCGGTTGGCCGACGGTTCCGAGGTGTCCGCCCGGTCGGTGGTGGGTGCCGACGGGTCGGCCGGCGTCACCGCCCGGCACGTCGGTGTCCGGTACGACCAGGTCGACCTCGGCCTGGAGGTGGAGCTGCCGATCCCCGAGCCGCTCGTCGACCGGTGGCGGGGCCGGCTACTGCTGGACTGGGGAACCCTCCCCGGCTCGTACGGTTGGGTCTTCCCCAAGGGTGACCAGCTCACGGTGGGTGTCATCGCCTCCCGTGGACAGGGCGAGCCGACCCGGCGCTACCTGCGGGAGTTCGTCGACCGGTTGGGCCTGGCCGGGATCGAGCCGCGGTACGACTCCGGCCACCTGACCCGGTGCCGGACCGACGACTCGCCGCTGCGCCGGGGCCGCGTCCTGGTCGCCGGCGACGCGGCCGGACTGCTGGAACCATGGACCCGGGAGGGCATCAGCTTCGCCCTGCGATCGGGGGCGCTGGCCGGCGCCGCGGCGGCCGCCGACGATCCGGACCGGTACGTCGCCGACGTGGGGGAGCGGCTGGTGCCGGAGATGCGGGCCGGCCGGCGGCTGCTGGCCGCCTTCGCCCGGCATCCGAACGCGTTCCACGCGGCGCTGGCCACCGCGCCCGGGTGGCGGATGTTCGGCCGGTTCTGTCGGGGCGAGGCGTCGTTCCAGCGCACCGTGACCCGCCGCCCGGTCCGGGCCGCGCTGGCCCTGCTGCGCTGAGCGCGCCGGGCCGCGCCGGGCGCTGGGCAGGCGGGTCCGGGTCGCGGTGGCCCACCCGCGAGGAGGGTTTCAGAGCACAATCACGGCCCGGCCGTGGATCTCGCCCCGGCGCAGCAGCTGGTACGCCCGGACCGCCTCGTCGAGCGGGAACCGCCGGACGTCGGCGTGCAGCAGACCGGCCGCGGCCAGGGCGATGACCTCCTGGAGCTCGGCGCGGGTGCCCCAGAACGGCACCCGGACGCTTGCCTCCAGCGGGATCGACGCAGCGACGCTGGGCCGGACCGCCAGGGTGCCCCCGCCGAGCCCGACCAGCGAGAGATGACCGCCGGTGGCGACCACCTGGCGGGCGGTCTCCAGGGTGGCGTCCACCCCGACGCAGTCGATCACGACGTCGGCGCCGTCCGGGGCCGGTCCGGTGAGCGCCCGGATCCGGTCGACCGTGTCCGGTCCGGCCGGCACGGCGTGCCGGGCGCCCAAACGGGTGGCCAGGTCCAGGGCCGCGGCGTCGCTGTCCACCGCGATCACGGTCACCGCGGTGGTGGCCGCGAGAATCTGCACGGCCATGTGGCCCAGCCCGCCGATGCCGATGACCACGCAGCAGGTGCCCGGTCGCAGCGCCGGCCGGGCCAGTTCGATCGCGTGGTACGGGGTCAGCCCCGCGTCGGTCAGCGGGGCGGCCTGGACCAGATCCAGGTCGCCGAGCTTGAGCAGCCGGGACGCCGGCACCGCGACGTAGTCGGCCAGACCGCCGTCGCGGCTGAGTCCGATGCCGCCGAGCGGGACGGTCCGGCACCGGTTCTCCTGGCCGCGCAGGCAGGCACGGCACTGTCCGCAGCCGAGGATGCCGTAGACCGCGGCCGCCTCGCCGGGCCGCCAGCCGGTCACCGCCTCGCCGAGCCGTTCCACCCGACCCGCGATTTCGTGACCCAGGGTGAGCGGGGTGGGGAACGCGCCGGCCGGCGCGTCCAGGATGTGCAGGTCGGAGTGGCAGGCGCCGACCGCGCCCACGGCGAGCAGGACGTCCTCCGGTCCGATCTCCGGCGTCGGCACCTCGACCAGGTCGAGCGTTCCGGGTCCGGTCAGGCGGGCTGCGCGCATGGTCGTTCTCCGTCCGGTGGACCTGCCAGGGCTGCCAGCGTCGGCCCGGTTACCCGACCACGCGCCGTTGATGCGCCGGTTACATCCGGGTAGGGCGACTTTGCCGGCACCGTTGTGAAGCGGGGACTTGACATCTTCCCGAAGCTTCTCCAATCTGAAGTTGTTACTTCAGATTGGAGTCCGGATCATGGTCGAGCCGTCCGACCGGTTACCACCGCGCGTCGTCGTCGGTGCCGAGGCGCTGGCCGCGCTCGCCGTACCGGCCCGGTTCGCGCTGCTCGACCACCTGCTCGCGGCGGGTCCCCGGACGGCGAGCCAGTGCGCCGAGGTGATCGGTGAGAGCGCCTCGAACTGCTCCTGGCACCTGCGGGCGCTGGCCAGGGTGGGTCTCGTCGAACCGGCCGACCGCCGGCCCGGCGACGACGCCCGGACCCGGCCGTGGCGGGCCACCGCCGTCGGGTTCGACTTCTCCACCGCGTCCGGCCCGGCCGCCGAACTGGCCGGCACCGTCGTCACCGGCCTGTCGGCCACCCACGCCGACCGGCTCTACCAGCGCTATCTGGCGGCCCGGGACGGCCTGCCGACCGCCTGGACCGAGGCCGCCGGCGCCAACGGCTACGCGCTCGACCTCACGCCGGACGAACTGCGTGCCCTGCTGGCCGCGCTGGACGACCTGATCCGGCCGTACGTCCGGCCGATCCGTCGGGACGCGCCGGCCGGCAGCGCGATCGTGCACCTCACCCTGCGCGCCTTCCTCAACCCCGACCTCGCCGCGCCCACCGCCGAAACCGCGCCCACCGCCGAACCGGATCGGGCGGACCCGGCGTGAGTCTCCTGCGGGTGGTGCGCCGCCCCGGCGTCGGCCGGCTCGGCGGTGCCGGCCTGCTCTCCGGGCTCGCCGACTGGATGCTCTTCATCGCCCTGCCGATGTACGTCCTGCGGCTCACCGGCTCGCCCCTGGTGACCGCGACCGTGTTCGCCCTGGAACTCGTGCCGACCGTGCTGGCCAGCCCGCTGGCCGGAGTACTGGTCGACCGGTTCGACCCGTGGCGGCTGATGACCGCGGTGGCCCTGCTGCAGGCCGGCTGCCTGTTACCGCTGCTGCTGGCCACCTCCGCCGACCGGCTCTGGTTGGTCTACCTCGTGGTGGTGGTGAAGTCGATGCTGGGCACCGTCATCGAGCCGTGCCGCACCACGACGGCCGCTCGGTTGGTGCCCCCGGACGAGCTGATACCGGTCAACCAGGCGATGGGTGTGCTGTCCAGCCTCGCCCGGCTGGTCGGCGGGCCGCTGGGCGGTCTGTTGCTCGCCCGGTACGGCGCCCACGGCGTCGTGCTGGTCACCGCGACCACGTTCGGCGCGGTGGCGACGTTCCTCGCCCTCCGCCGCCACCATCCCGGCGCCACCGCTGGCCGCCCCGGCCCGGGCGCCACCGTCCCGGGCCGGCACGACGGCGGCACCGTCCCGGGCCGGCACGACGGCGGCACCGTCCCGGCCCCGGCCGGCACGGATCCGTCCGGCCGCCCGGCACCGACCACCCGCCCGGTTCGGGAGCCGATCCACCCGGTACGGGACTGGCTCGACGGTGTCGCGGTGGTGGCCCGCGTACCGGTGCTGCGCCGGGTGATGGGCGTGGCCGGCTGCATGGCGTTGGCCCAGGGCGCCTTCGTCGTCCTGTTCGTCCTGTTCGTTGTCCGGGACCTGGGCGGCGGCGAGTCCGAGGTCGGGGTGCTGCGCGGCGTCCAAGCGATCGGCGCGTTGGCCGGCGGCGGGTTGCTCGGCCTGGTGGCCCGGCGGACGACCGCCGGTCGGCTGGTCGCCGGGGCGTTGGCCGTCTTCGGCGGGTTGTCCCTGGTCACCTGGAACGCCACGGCCGTCACCACGACCTTCGGCGTGTACGTCGGGTTGTTCATCGCCGCCGGGCTGCCCGGACTCGCGTCGATGACCGGCCTGTTCACGCTGCTGCAGGCGCACTCGCCGGACGCCTACCGGGGCCGGGTGATGAGCGCCTTCTTCGCGGTCTACGGCGGCGTACAGGCGCTCGGCATGCTGCTGGCCGGTCTGGTCGGCACCGGAACCGGCCTCACCGTGGCGCTGGACGCGCAGGGCGCCTGCTACCTGGCCGCCGCCGCACTCGCCCTGCGGCTGACCACCGATCGTCAGTCGCCGGGTCCGGGCAGGTCCCGGATCATCATGACCTCCCGCCGTACGCCGTCCGGCATGACCCCGACGATCTCGCCGGTGGGCCGGAAGCCGGCGCGCCGGTAGAGGCCGATGGCGGGTGCGTTGTCCTCCACCACGCCGAGTCGCAATTCGGTCGCGCCGATCCCCACCGCCCATTGGGTGATCGCGTCGACGAGCCGGTCACCGACCCCGCGACCGCGACCGGCCGGTGCCACCCACATCGAGATCAGCTCGGCCTGCCCGGCGACGTCGGTGGGCACCCCGCTGGCCATCCCCACCGGCTCCCCGTCCAGCACCGCCACCACGTTGTACGACCCGGGCAGCGCCAGCCGGCCCCGCCAGCGTTCCGGCCGGTCACCGTCGCCCTGCCAGTCGGCGAGCCGGGAACCGAACGCGGACGGCGCGTCCGCGAGGGCCGCCAACCGCAGTTCCCGCCACACCGGCCAGTCGTCGACCTTGAGCACACGCATCTCGATCACCGCACGAGCGTGGTCGAACGCGGACGTACCCGACAAGCCATTTCCGACTCGATGGCCGCCCGTCTCGCCCAAACCCGACCCACCACCCCAACCACCTTCCCGGCGGTCATCCCTACCGGTGACGTCCACCGGGAAGAACGGGTCGTGCCCGCATCGGTGACCCGCCCGCACACGGCCCGGACCGGACATCCGGTCGCGAATGTCCGCGCTAGGAAGGCCCGCCGGCCGGAATCGCCGCGGGGGTGGGGGCGTTGAATCCCCCTGTACGACCGCAGTAGCGCGCCCCGGTAGGTGGGCGCGGGCCGAGCCCCCCGGGAATGGGTGCCGGCCGGCGGTCGTTACATCTGGCCGGCGCCCGCAGCGCCTTCCCCCCGGCAGTTCGCGGGCGCCCCCCACATTCTTTTCCCCCGACTTCTTTTCCCCCGAATGAGCGCCGTTTGTGTGGTGCTTGCACCGGTCTGTGGTTCCCCCATGTGCGGGCTGGTGTCTACCCCCGAATTGGAGCTTTGTGATGAACACGTTGATGCGGAAGAGCCTGCTTGCGGTTACTGGTCTGACGTTCGCCGGTGGTGTGGTCGCCGGTCCGATCGCGCACGCGGTGGCCGCCGAGGCCGCC
>NZ_JBHSBN010000029.1:0-80700 GCF_042650605.1 Micromonospora zhanjiangensis
CGGACGTCGGGTAGACACGGAAGGTATAACGAAGCTGCACGTACAACAGTGTACAGAAATGTACGATGTCTGCCATGACCGACACGAACGAGATCAGCGTTGCCGAGCTGCGGAAGAACCTGGCCGAAGTCTTGAACGATGCCGCCGTTCAGGGCAAGACCTTCTACGTGACCCGCAATGGCCGCCGGATCGCCGCCATCGTGCCGGTTCCCGTGGCCGAGCAAAGTGAGCAGGCGCGAGGTTAAGGCACTGCTCGGGCCTAGCGGCCCTCCCAGCGCGGGCCTCCACCCCCGACCTGAAGGCCGGAGCACTGGCCCGCATTCCGGTAGCAGGCCAGCAGGGTGCGGTAGCGGGCGGCCAGCGGGTCCCGGGTCATGCCGGTCCCCCGTCGGCGAGCAGGTTGCCGCGGCGCAGCCGGGCGGCCGCGGCCGTCGCGTTCCGCCGCAGCCGGTCCACCTCGGCGGCGAGCCGTTCGGCGCCGGCACCGGTGAGCCGGTAGTAGCGGCGCAACCGAGACTGGACGACCTCCTCGCGGTCCACCTCCACCAGCCCTTCCTCGCGGAGCCGGTCGAGGACGGAGTACAGGGTGCCGGCACGCAGCCGGACCCGCCCGTCGGAGATGCGTCGCACGTCCTCCAGCACGCCGTAACCGTGCTGCGGCTTGTCCGCCAGAGCGGTCAGGATCAGGAACGTCGGTTCCCGAAGCGCCTCAGTCATGCGCCGACCATATACCGTTTAGCGGTATATGCAAGAGGAAAGACGCACGGGACCGCCAGCGCATCCTCGGTGAAGGTGGTGGTGTCGGACGGGTCAGCGGCCGAGGGTCGGACCGGCGAGCGCGCCCGCGCCCTTGCCGGCCAGGCAGCGGTAGGTCCGCTCGCCGCCGGCCGCCGCCTCGGGCGTCGGCGGCAGCACCTCGAACTTCCACTCCGCACCGGCGGCGAGCCCGGTGGTCTGCGTGAACGTCCCGGCGGCGCAGACCAGGCGCACCGCGGGTTCGGCCTTGACGGTTTGGTAGTCGTCGACGGTGGTGGCGGCCGGCAGGTCGCCCAGCGCGTAGCTCTCCCAGGTGTGCCGGCCCGCGCACGGCACCCGGTCCGCCGAGGCGTGCGTGCCGCGCACCCGTACCGGGCCGAAGCACTCCAACTCGGTGGGGCAGCGACCGTCGCCCGGCAACCTGCCGCGGCAGCCGGGCAGCGCGATCCCGCCGGACGGGACCGGCGTGCCGGTCGTGGCCGTGCCGCGGGTTTCCGGCGTCGGCCCGTCACCGGGGTGCCGACCGGCGTACCACGATCCGGCGCCGACCGCGACCAGCAGCGCCACGGCCCCGAGCCCGCCGAGGAACCAGGGCAGCCGTGGACCACGACGGCGCCTGGGCACGGTGGGGTTGTGGTCGGCGGGGACGTCGTGGTCCGCGGCGGGCCGCCGGGGCGCCGGTGGGCTGACGGTCGCGGCCGGACCGAGCGGTACGGCGGCGAGCCGGTCGCGCAACTCCTCGGCCGTCGGCCGGGCGGCGGGGTCGTTGGCCATCCCGTCCCGCAGCACGTCGACCAGCGCGGTTGGCACCCCCGGCAGCTCCGGGATCGGCCGGCCGAACAGCTCCATCAGGGCGAGCAGGCTGGGATTGCGGTCGGCCTGCCAGCGCGGCGGCTTGCCCTGCATGATCGCGTAGAGGGTGGCGCACAGCGCGTACACGTCGACGGCCGGGGTGGGCGGGTCGTGCCGGAACATCTCCGGCGGCGCGTAGGCCGGGGTGAGCACGTCCGTGGTCACCGTCGAATCCCGCGCCTCGACCAGCACGGCCAGCCCGAAGTCGGCAAGTACCGCGGAGTTGAAGTGCGAGTGCAGGATGTTCGCCGGCTTGACGTCCCGGTGCAACACCCCGGCGGCGTGGGCGTGCGCCAACGCGTCGGCGATCTTGACACCCACGTCCCGCGCCTCGACGGGCCCGAGCGGCGAGGTACGCATGCGTTCGGCGTACGAGCCGTCGCACAGTTCCATGATCAGGTACGGGTGCCGGTCCGGCAGCACCCCGGCGTCGAACAGGTCGACCACGTGCGGGTGCGACGACATCCGGCCGGCCGCGCGGGCCTCCCGCAGGAACCGTTCCTGGTCCCGCTCGCTGTCCAGCGCCCGATTCTCGATCTTGACTGCGACGTCCCGGCCGACGGACTGCTGCACCGCGCGGTAGACGGTGGCGTAACCACCTCGGGCAAATACCTCAAAATCCGTCAGACCGGGCACTGCGGGCAGGGGCAGCGGGCCTGGCGGGTTGTCCGTCACGCTCTGAAAATACCTGTGCGTTCCGACCGGTCGGTGCCCCCTATCGCCTCCGGCCCGTGGCCGGGACCCCCGAGGGGGTTGCCGACGGCACCGACGCGGCGTCGGCGGACCGCCGCCGGTCGATCCAGAGCGCCACCCCGGTGGCCACCGCCCCGAGCCCTTCCCACGCCGCCACGCCGAAGAACCGGCCGGGGGCGGTGCCGGCGATCACCAGCACCGTGAAGACGGTGAAGGTCAACAACCGGAAGACCACGGTGAACCGGTAGAACGGCCGCCACTCGGTGGCCACCGCCACCAGGTAGTAGACGCCCATGTTGAACGACGCCATCGAGGAGGCGGTGACGAACGTCCGGGTGTAGTCACCCGCCGCCCGGTCGGCCGGCTCCAGCACCGGAAACCCGAGCATGGCCAGCGACGCCTCGGGCCGGATCAGCCCGACGGCACCCAGCACCAGGGCCAGTACGCCGAAGACGGCCATCGTCCAGCCGGCGACGGAACGGGGTAGCAGCCTCATCCGCGACGATCCTCACCACCGGGGTCCTCGGCGTCCACCGTGGACCGGGAGGACCTACGCTAGCGGGCCGGCGGGCAACGCGGAATCGTCGAGGCCGGCCAGGCCCGTCGTCCGGTCCGCGGGTCCTTCCGGGCTGGACCGGGCGGACGGGATTCCCGGCCCGGTCCACCCCACGGCAGCACCCACCCCGGCCAGCTCGTCGGCGCCGTCGGGACCGTCATCCGCCGTGGCCGGTGTGGCGCAGGCCTCCGCGGCGGCTCGCGGCCCGCCGGTCAGCCGGGCGAGCAGCAGGTCCGCGCCGACCCGCTCGCTGGCCTGCTGGGTCGAGTACGCCAACCGCACCGCCTCCCGGGCCGCGGCCAGCGCCTCCTCCTGCTGCCCGCACGCGGCCAGCACCTCGGCCAGCACCTCGGCCGCGACGACGTGGCTGCGGACGTCCTCGGCCGGCGCGTCGGCCGCCTCCCGGGCCCAGCGCAGCGCCTCGTCGAGTCGCCCCTGGGCGAGCAGCGCCGTGGCGTACCGGGCCACCGCCTGCCGGCGGGAGAACAACAGCGACGGCGCGCCGCCGGCCTCGGCCACCGGGCCGAGCAGTTCCACGGCGGTGTCCGGGTCGCCGGCGGCCAGCCGGGCCATCGCCAGCAGCACCCGCGGCGCGACCTGGGCCGGGGCCAGCGGGTTGTGCTGCTCCACCGCGGCCAGCACCGCCCGCGCGTCGGCCTCGGCGGTGGCGTGGTCCCCGCCGTCCAGGGCCACGAAGCCGCGCATCGTGCCGGCCATGCCGGTCAGCAGCGGGTGGCTGATCCGGTCCGCGTACGACAACGCGTCGGTGAGTAGGTCCCTGGCGTGCTCCGGCTCGCCCAGTCCGCGCGCCACCACCCCGCGTACGACCAGCGAGAACCCCCGCCCCCAGTCGTCCGCCGCGGCGGCGAAGTCCCGGTACGCCCGGCGCGCCTCCCGGTCGGCCTCGGCCAGTTCGCCCTGCTCGGCCGCGGCGAACGCCTCGACGGCGCGCAACGTGCCCACCGCCCACGACTCGCCGACCCGTTCGCCGAACGGCAGGAAGACCCGGGCCAGTCGACGGGCCTCGCGCAACCGCCCGGCCAGCAACCGGGTGAACGCGGTGGTGCCGCGCATCCAGGCCCGACCGACCGGGTCGCCGAGTTCGGCGAAAAGCCGGGCCGCCCGGCCGAGCACCGCGTCGGCCCCGGCGAAGTCGCCCCGGGTGGTGGTCACCCAGGCCAAGTTCTGCAACGACCAGGCCTGCCCGCGGCGGTCACCGGAGGCGCGACTGATCTGGTACGCCCCGGCGAACAGGCTGCTCGCCTCGGCCAGCCGCCCGCCGACGAAGTCGGCCATCCCGAGCCGGCGCATCGCCGAGGCGCGCAGCCCCGGCACGTCGGCGTCGGTGGCCACCTGCAACGCCTCCCGCCACACGGTCTCCGCCCGCCGGTGCTCACCCAGCGCCTGGTACGCCTGCCCGGCCACCAGCAGCGCGCCGGCCCGGGCGGCCACGTCGTCGCCCGCGTTGGCGCCGATCTTCTCGGCGAAGGCGAGCGCGTCGGCCGTCCGGCCCACCTGCAACAGCGCCCGGGCGTGCACCAGGCGGTCCGCGCCGGAGACCGCGCCGCCGGCCAGGGTGGCGGCCCGTTCGGCGTACTCGACGGCCAGGGCCGGTTCACCGGCGGCGATCGACCGGCGGGCGGAGCGGTTCAGCGCGGCGACGCCGAGCGGCAGCACGGTCCGGGCCGGCGCGTCGGGACGTACCCCGACCGCGTCGGCCAGCCGGGCGGCCCGCTCGACGTGCTCGGCCACGAAGACGTCGCGGACCGACTCCGGCATGCCGGCCGGTCCGCGGGCGGGCTTGTCGGCCCGGACCGGCAGCCCCGCGTCGGTCGGCGGCGCGGCCCACTGGGCCAGCGCCGCGTGCCGTTCGGCCAGGTCGGCCTTGCCCACCCCGGCGTACGCGGCCTCACGCATCAACGGGGTGGCGAAGAAGTAGCCGTCCCGGGCCCGGTGCAGCATCCGGCGTTGCAGCAGTTCCTCGACGGCGCGTTCGAGTTCGACCGCGGCCACCGCCGCCGGGCGGCCATCGGCACCGGCCCGCCGTTGCCGCAGCGCCTCCAGGGTGCCGGCGGGTACGGTGTCGCCGACCACCGCCGCGTCCCGGAGCACCGAGCGGGCCTCGGCCGGCAACGCGTCGATCCGGGCGGCGAGCACCGCCGCCAGGTCCCGGGAGAGCAGCCGGCTGCCCAGCGAGCCGGGCACCAGCCGCCAGGGCACCGGGCCGGAGGCGCCCGGACCGCCGCCGGACGGCTGGCCCGGCATGGTGGTCAGGGCGCCGCGCTCGATCAGCAGGGTCACCAGCTCGGCGAGGTAGAACGGGTTTCCCTGGGCGGTGGCCAGCAGCCGGTCGGCGTCGCTCTGCGGCAGTTTGCCGCCGCCGAGATAGCTGCTGAGCAGCCGGGCCGAGTCGGCACCGCGCAGGGGCGGGAGCGGGTAGACCTCGGCGTCGGCGACCCGGGTGAAGGCACCCGCGGTGTGGACGAGTTCGGGCCGGCCGAGCAGCACCCCGAGCACCGGCCCGGACAGCCGGGACAGGGTCCGGCCGAGCGCCTCGACGGTCTCCGGGGTGGCGTCCTGCAGGTCGTCGACGATGATCACCAGCGGGATCTCGGCGGCGAGCGCGCTGAGCAGCTCGGCGACCGCCGTCGGGACGGCGTCCGCGTCCGGCGCCGGACCGCTGGCCGGCCACTCGGTGGTGTCGCCGGAGACGCCGTGGGTGGCCGGCAGTTCGGTGTAGCCGAGCAGGGCGAGCAGCAGCTCGGTGGCGATCGGCGGTGGCTTCGGTCGGACCCGGGCCAGCCGCTGACCGAGCCGGCGCAGCCGTTCCTCCACCACCGGGCGGGTCATCGCGGTGGCCGAGTCGCTGGGCAGGCCGACCGCGGCCCGGACCAGATCGGCCAGCGGCGCGAGCTTGCGTCGTTCGCCGTACGCGACGCAGCGGACCGAGAACACCCGGGCACCGGTGTGGGTCGCGTACCGGCTGGTGCCGACGTCGTGCCCGGCGGCCAGCCGTTCCACCTCGGCGGCGAACCGGGACTTGCCGATCCCCGCCTCGGCGGTCATCAGCAGCACCCGCGGGTCGCCGCTGTCGATGACCTCGGCGAGCCGGCTGGCCACCCGGCCGATCTCGGTCTCCCGGCCGATGAAGGGTGCCTCGTCGCCCAGTCCGGACCGGGTGCCGGGCGCGTCCAGCAGGCCCAGCAACTCGTACGCCTCGACCGGCTCGCGCTTGCCCTTGAGCCGCAGCGGCCGCAACTGCCGCCAGGAGGCCACCCGGCGGGTGGCCGCGGCGGTGGTCGCGCCGGCGTAGACGGCGCCGATGGCGGCGGCGTCGGCGAGCCGCGCGGCGGTGTTCACGGTGTCCCCGATGACCGTGTACTCGATGGCGGCCTGGATGCCGGCGACCACGGCGCCGGTGTTCAGGCCGACCCGCAGGCCGAGCGGCGCCCCGCCGCCCCGCTCGTCGTCGAGCACCCGGCGGACCGCCCGCTGCATGGACAGCGCGGCCCGGACCGCGCGTTCGGCGTCGTCCTCGTGCGCCACCGGGGCGCCGAAGACGGCCATGATCCCGTCGCCGGTGAGCTTGTCCACGTGCCCGCCGAAGGTCTTGACCGCGCCGGCCAGGGCGGCGAGCACCCGGTCGGTGACCGCGCCGACCCGCTCCGGGTCGAGATCCTCCGACCACGAGGTGAAATCGGACAGATCGCCGAAGAGAACGGTGACCACCCGCCGTTCGGCGGCAGGCAGGGTCGCCGCGGCGGGCAGCGCGGCGCCACAGTTGTGGCAGAACCGCGCACCCGGCACGGCGACGGTTCCACACACCGGACAGGTCACGGTGAGTCCAACCACACGGACCCCGGGCCGGATTCCCGGTCGTCGCGTTCCAGATACGCGAGTTGGGCCCGGACCGACCACTCGGCCGCCGGCCAGAGGGCCCGGTCCACGTCTGCGTAGACGGCGGCGACCACCTCGGGCGCGTCCCGGGCACCCGCGGCCACCGCCGCGCGGACCTGGTCGAGCCGGGCCCGCCGGTGGGCCAGGTAGAACCGGGCCGCCGCGGCGCAGTCGGCCAGCGCCGGGCCGTGCCCGGGCAGCGCCGGCACCCCGTCGTACGCCGAGAGCAGGTCGAGGCTGTCCAGGTAGTCACCGAGATCGCCGTCCGGGTGGGCGACCACGGTGGTGCCCCGGCCGAGGATGGTGTCCCCCGTGAAGATCACCTGCTCGCCGTCCCGTTCCACCAGGAAACAGGCCGAATCGGAGGTGTGTCCCGGAGTGGCCAGGACGGTGATCTCGAACCCGCCCACCAGCAGCATGTTGCCGCCGGCCAGCGGGTCCGTCGCGGACTGGTACGCCGGCACCAGCCCGCGGACCTGACCACCGGTGGCGGCGGCCAGGTCCGGTACGCCGTCGATGTGGTCCGGGTGTCCGTGGGTCACCAGGATCAACGCACTCGGCGATCGCCGGGCCGCCTCGGCCAGGTGTCCCGGCTCGGCCGGTCCGGGGTCCACGACCACCCCGGCCGGCCGGCCCGGCTCGCCCAGCAGCCAGGTGTTGGTGCCGTCCAGGGTCATCGGGCCCGGGTTGTTCGCCCGCAGCAGCCGTACCCAGTCCGGCAGTTGGTCGGCCAGCGCCGCCGCCGGCGCGGTCAGGTGACCGGTCATGGCCTCGATCGTACGACCAGCCGGTGACGGATCCGCGAACGTACGTGGTCAGCCGACCTCGACGATGACCTCCACCTCGACCGGGGCACCCAGCGGCAACTCGGAGACGCCGACGGCGCTGCGGGCGTGCCGGCCGGCCTCGCCGAACACCTCGCCGAAGAACTCGGAGGCCCCGTTGATCACGCCCGGCTGGCCGGTGAAGCCGTCGGCCGAGGCGACGAACCCGGTCACCTTGACTATCTTGACGACCTGCTCCAGGCCGACCAGCGAGTCGATCACGGCCAGCGCGTTCAGCGCGCACTGCCGGGCCAGGTCCTTGGCCTGGTCGACGGAGACGCCCGCGCCGACCTTGCCGGTGGCCAGCAGCTTGCCCTCGACGATCGGAAGCTGCCCGGACACGTACACGTGCCGACCGGACTGCACCGCCGGTACGTAGGCCGCCAGCGGCGGCACCAAATCGGGCAGGGTGAGCCCGAGTTCCGCCAACTTCGCGTGCGGTCCGGTCACGACTTGACCCGTTTCAGGTACGCGACGAGCTGCTCCGGGTTGGGGCCCGGTACGACGGCGACGAGTTCCCACCCGTCCTCGCCCCAGTTGTCGAGGATCTGCTTGGTCGCGTGCACCAGCAACGGCACCGTCGCGTACTCCCACTTCTGCATCGGCCCAGCCTAAAGGACTGGTGCCGGGTGGCCGCCCAGCACTCGCGCGACCCGACTCACGGTCGTGGCCGGGGCAGCGCCACGGCACCGTTCTCCGCGTCCGGATCCGGCTGCCCGCACGGGCCGTCGTGGGCGTACCGCCGGCTGCACCGGGACCGGTCGGGCAGCAGCAGGTCGCAGAACACCCGGATCCGGTTGTTCTGGTCGTCGACTGTCGACACCGTCGTCTCGCCGGGGTCCACCTCGACCAGGAAGGCCAGCGAGCCGGCCACGGTGTAGGCCAGCCGGGTCGCCGCCTCGACGTCACCGACCCGGACCGGCAAATGGATGACGTACCCGGGGTCCTCCTCCGACGGCGGTGCGACGGTCCGCACCCCGGCCCGGGACGACGGCCGGAACGGCCCGGCCGGGTCGGTGACCTGCCAGTAGACCCGCTCGTTGAGCGGGAGGGTGCCGACCGGTGGCACCGGGTGACCGACCTCGGCCTCCAACGCGGCACCCGGTTGTCGGCGGGGCAGCCGCGGGCCCTGGGGGCGGAAATGGGAACGCGCGGAGTTGTCGGTGTTGTCGCGCATGACGGGCCTCCGAGGCTCTGACGATCCGTGACGCCGCGCCGCCGCCGGCGCTCCGCGCCCGGCCCCCGAGGAGCGGGCTCAGGCGAACTGTAGGGACAAGCCTCCAAAATGACAACAGAACGCGCCGAAGCGGTGACTTTCCGTCATCCGATCGGCGAGTACGAGGCTGCGCCTTCATGAGCATCAGCGCTTTTCCCGCATGACACGCCGGACCAACGACAGCTTCACAACTGATGCTCTTGACGCCCGTCTGCGGCAGAACGATCGGTTGTCACAACCTGAGTACTCTCCTATCGCGATACCCGATCGGCATAGTGCCCGCTGGGCAAGGAGTGACCGTCGATGCGTAACCCTCTCGCAGCCCAACGACGCCTGGGCGCCGCCCTTCTCGATCTCCGTACCGGCCGCGGCTGGTCACACGCCGAACTCGGCCGGCGCGCCGGCGTGTCCACGTCGGTCATCTCCCGCATCGAGAATCCGTACAACGAGATCGGGCGCCGGCCGTCCGAGGCCGCCGTGTTGATGCTGCTCGACGCCTTGGACGTACGCGACCCCGACCGACGGGCGGAGATCGAGCAACTGGCCCAGCGCGCTGCCATCCGCGGCTGGTGGGACTGGCCCCGCTACGCCCGGATGGGCGCAGGCCAGGAGCAGTACGCCATCGTCGAGGCCGGCGCCACCAGCATCGACGAATACGGGGCGATGAACCTTCCCGGCCTGGTCCAGACCGCTTCGTACGCCCGCCACCGCGTGCTGCTCGGCCCCGGCACGGCCGACGTGGACCCGGACGCGATCGTCGCCGGCCGACTGGGCCGCCAACGAGTTCTCGACGACCCGGCCACCCGCTACCGGCTCGTCGTCGAGGAACAGGCCATCCGGCGCCCACCGGTTCCGCCGACGGTCATGCGTGAACAGTTGGAGCACCTGCTTGCCCTGACGGAGCGACCGAACGTCAGCGTGCACGTCATCCCGGTCGACGCGGCACTCACCGCAGGCCCGGTGCCGACCGCGCCGTTCAGTCATCTGAGCTACCCCGACCCGAAGGATCCGGAGATCGCCATCGTCGACAACGTCAACCGGGCATTGCTCGTCACCGACGACGAGAATGTGAAGGGATATGCGCATCTGCACCAGCGGCTGCGCGATGCCGCCTCGTCCGCGTCGGACAGCGCGACGACGATCAAGAAGGCTGCCACGTCGCTGGCCGCCGTGAGTTGATCCGGAGGGAACAGATGCCCGACTCGTTCATCAACACCACCCACCCGACGTTCACCGCTTGGCGGAAGTCGACCCGGTCGCAGGGCACCGGCAACTGCCTCTACGTCTCGGAGTCCGACGGCTCCGTGGCGGTCGCCGACGGCAAGGCCGGCCCGGCCGGACCTGTTCAGGTCTTCGACCGCGCCGCGTTCGCCGCATTCCTTCATGCCGTCAAGTCGGCAGCCTTCCGCTCCTGAACTGCAAGTTCCACACAGAAGGGTCAGCGCGTACGCGCTGGCCCTTCTTGCTGTCCTCACTTTCAGTGATGGCCTTGTGACCTTGAGGGGTGAGTGTCATTCTGGGGCGATACCAAGTCGGAATCCACCCAGATTCGAGGTAACACAGCACGGTCTTCCGCCGGCACCGGCGAAAGGCCGCGGTGTTGCCGCAAGCAGGGCGCGGTGGCCCCCACCGCCGCGCCCCCGGACCGGCCCGGCGGCGCGGTCTCTCGACCCGAGGGAGCAGGCAACGCGCCGCCGGGCCCCCACTCAGGAGGACCCACAGATGCGCATCAGACCAGTCCGAACCCTGTGGCGACGTTGGCGGCACGAACGCCGGGAACGCATCGCCGACCTGGTATGGCAGGCCGGGCTGACCCGCGAAGAAGAGCGGATCCGCCAGCAGGTCGTCGCCGCCCTGGAAGAACACGAGCGGACCCGCCGCTGCCGGGACGCGTCATGACCACGTTTACGGCCGAACCGATCTCCACGCACGACCTCGCCGCCACCGCGAACACCACCGTCGACCAACACTGGCAACGACCCGGCACCACCTGGAAACCGGCCTGCGCCGACTGCACCCACGACGGATGCCCACGACTGGAATCAGCCCACCGGTTCCTGGACCAACTCACCGCACTGGCCCTGTCATCGTGAGCGACCCGTCAACCGTGCACGCCCAACTCGTCCAAGCCGCCAAGAAAATGATCACGGACCACTGGCCCGGACCGGACGGTTGCCCCATCTGCAAGGTCCACAACTGCGACGCCAAGGCGACGGCCTACCGCTACCTTGAGGAACACGCCGGCCCCGCACCCGCACCGATCATCCTGGCGGACCCACGATGACCCCCGACCAACTACACCGCGGCCGGATCCTCTACTGGACCGTGCTGATACTCCTGGCCGCACTGGTCGTGGTCGGCGCTGTTAGATCAACATGACCAGGTGGGCCCCTTGCGGTCGGCCTGCCTCACCTGGTTACGTTCCCGGCGGGCGGAACACGTTACGTATGCTGTTTCGTCACCCCCGATGACGTCCGTCCCGCTCGTTCCTCCGGGTGACGAGTCGGTACGGAAACGCCCCACCCCAGGGAGAACGAGTGACCGAACCGCCCACCAGCGGCGCAGCTCAGTCTTCGAGTGATCGACCCGGGTTCACCCCGCCAGGGCTGTCCGACCGGCCGCGGCCGCCGGCTCGCCGGCGCGGACCCGTGATCGTGTCGATCGTGCTGGGCGTGGTGGTGCTGCTCTGCGGTGGGGGCGGTCTCGCGGCCTTCCTGTTCCTGTCCGACGGCGAGAGCGGCGAGGGCGCGCCCGAGCCGGTGGCCGCCGTCGACAGCTTCCTGACTGCCGTCTACGTCGACAAGGACCCGGCCAAGGCCGCCGGGCTGGTCTGCTCCGAGGCCCGGGACGACCAGAAGCTGACCCGCAAGGTGGACGAGGTGAAGGGCTACGCCACAAAGTACCGGTCGCCGCGCTTCCGGTGGACCACCCCGAAGGTCGACGACCAGAACTCCGAACGCGCGCGGGTCTCCGTCACGTTGACCATGACGACCGCGGACGAGAAGACCACGGACCAGTCGCTCACCTTCGTCGTGGTGCGCAAGACCGGCTGGTGGGTGTGCGACGTCGGACCGGCCGGCTAGCTGGTTACGCTCGTAGCGTGCGAGCAGGTGAGGGATCAGACGGCCGGGCCGGTGCCGCGTGGCCGGCCCGGCTGCACGTCGTCACCGGCAAGGGCGGCACCGGCAAGACGACGGTCGCCGCGGCGCTGGCGCTGGCCCTGGCGGGCGACGGGCGGCGGGTCCTGCTGGTCGAGGTGGAGGGGCGACAGGGCATCGCCCAGCTGTTCGGCACCGATCCGCTGCCGTACGCCGAACGCCCGATCGCCACGACGGCGGCCGGCGGCGAGGTGCGCGCCTTGGCGGTGGACGCCGAGGAGGCCCTGCTCGAATACCTTGACATGTTCTACAAGCTCGGCGCGGCCGGCAAGGCGCTGCGCAAGTTCGGGGCGATCGACTTCGCCACCACCATCGCACCCGGCCTGCGCGACGTCCTGCTGACCGGAAAGGTCAAGGAGGCCACCACCCGGACCGCCGACCGCCGCCGGGTGTACGACGCGGTGGTGCTGGACGCCCCGCCCACCGGCCGGATCGGTCGCTTCCTGAACGTCACGGCCGAGGCCGCCCGGCTGGCCAAGGTCGGCCCGATCAAGAACCAGAGCGAGGGTGTGGCCGCGCTGCTGCGCTCGCCGATCACCGCGGTGCACGTGGTGACGCTGCTGGAGGAGATGCCGGTCCAGGAGACGCTGGACGCGATCGGTGAGCTCACCGCGCTGCGCATCCCGGTCGGTCGGGTGATCGTCAACGGGGCACGCCCGCCGCAGCCGGCCGGCCGGATCACCCAGCCGGAGCTGCGCCGCGGGTTGGCCGCCGCCGGCCTGCCCACCGACCGGGCGACCGTGTCCGGCCTGCACACGGAGGCCCGGGACCAGTTGGTCCGGCGGGCGCTCGAGGAGTCCCTGCGGGCCGACCTGGCCGAGCTCGGGCTGCCCCAGGTCGAGTTGCCGCTGCTGCCGGAAGGGATGGACCGGGCCGGCCTAAACGCCCTGGCCGGCCTGCTGGCCGCCGCCGACTGAGCCGTCCGTACCCCGGGTGGAACGCCGACTGACTCACACCTCGCGGCGGCGACCGGCGAACGCGGGCCCGAGACCGATACGCTCGTTTCGTGCCTTCAGAACGCGTGGCGCCGCACCTGGACGTCGACCGGATCCTCGCCGACCCCGGCGTACGGATCATGGTCTGCTGTGGCGCCGGTGGCGTGGGCAAGACCACCACCGCCGCCGCGCTCGCGCTGCGGGCCGCCGAACAGCACGGCCGTCGTACGGTCGTGCTCACCATCGACCCGGCCCGGCGGCTGGCCCAGTCGCTCGGGCTGACCGAGCTGGACAACACCCCCCGGCAGGTCAAGGGGATCGACGTCGAGGACAGCGGCGGCGAGCTGCACGCGATGATGCTCGACATGAAGCGGACCTTCGACGACGTGGTGCTCGCGCACACCGATCCGGCCCGGGCCGCGGAGATCTTCGCCAACCCCTTCTACCAGGCGATGAGTTCGACCTTCGCCGGTACCCAGGAGTACATGGCGATGGAGAAGCTGGGCCAGTTGCACGCCCGGGGCGAATGGGACCTGATCGTGGTGGACACCCCGCCGTCCCGCTCGGCGCTGGACTTCCTGGACGCGCCGGCCCGACTGTCCCGGTTCCTCGACGGGCGGATGCTGCGCCTGCTGCTGGCCCCGGCCCGGACCGGCGGGCGCAGCATGTTCAGCCTGGTCACGGCGTCGTTCGGGATGTTCTCCCGGGTCGTGCAGAAGATTCTCGGCGCGCAGTTGCTGACTGATCTGTCCGGCTTCGTCGCGGCGCTGGACTCGATGTTCGGTGGTTTCCGGCAGCGGGCGGAGCAGACGTACCGGATCCTGCAGGCGCGGGAGACGGCCTTCCTGCTGGTCGCGGCGCCGGAACCGGACGCGGTCCGGGAGGCCGCCTACTTCGCCGGCCGGCTGCGCGAGGAGCGGATGCCGCTCGCCGGTCTGGTGCTCAACCGGGTGCACCTGCCGGTGGTCGACCGGCCGAGCGCGCAGGAGAGCCTGGCCGCCGCGGACCGGCTGGCCGAGCTGGGTGGTCACGAGACGACGGTGGAGACGCTGCGGGTGCACGCCGCGTTGGTCCGGCAGGGTGCCCGCGAGCAGCGGGTCGCGGCCGGCTTCACCGACGCGTTCCCGGATGTGCCGACGGTGGCGGTGACGGCACAGCCCGCCGATGTCCACGACATCGACGGGCTACGCACGATCGGTGCCGCGATCAGCCGGCCGTGACGAGGACCTTCTCCTTGTCCTTCATCGCGGCCTCGAACATCTTGCGCCAGCTGGCGACCTGTGGGTGCCGACGCAGCAGGGCGCGACGCTCCCGCTCGGTCATGCCGCCCCACACGCCGAATTCGATCCGGTTGTCGAGCGCGTCGGCGAGGCATTCGTACCGCACCGGGCAACTGCGGCAAATCCTCTTCGCCACGTTCTGCTCGGCGCCCTGCACGAACAGCGCGTCCGGATCACCGTTCTGACACGCCGCCAACGTGGGCCAGTCTGCGATCATGCCCATCTGTTCACGTCCCCCCTTACCTGTGCCGCTACCGACTCGTGCCGATCAGCCGGCTGACAACCCCCGGTCCTCCGCGCGCCCTCCCCCGGGCGGCACGGACGACGTGCGATCACCTCGCCGCACCATCATGCTCTGTAGTCGTATGATTACGCAACGTTGTCGGCCAAATCCATCAATCCGGACACTCCAGGCGCATTGCCCAGCGAGCCCCGCCGTGCCTACCCGGCGGCGATGTGCGAAAACGTCGCGGACCCCCACCGGGATGGTGGAGACTGGAGGCGGAAGTACCGCACCCGCTCGTCAGGGTTGATGCGTCTAGCACAACGAGGCCGACGCCGGCAGGAAATGGGGAAGTACGCCGGACGCGTCGTCGTTGTGCATTCCCGTACCCTGACGTGGTGACCTGGATCCGGAAACGTGATCACCACGTAGTGACCAACGCCGCCTCGCTGCTGATCTGCGGACTGCTGGCCGGCGTGGTCGTGGCCGCCGCGGCCTTTCCGGCGGTGGCGATGTCCGGGCTCGCGGCCAAGGCCGGCGCCGAGACCTTCGACAAGCTGCCGAGCGAGCTGACCGTCAAACGGGCGCCGCAGATCAGCTATCTCTACGCGTCGGACGGCAAGACCCCGCTCGCGGCGATGTACGACGAGAACCGCCGGGACATCCCGCTCAAGGACGTCCCGATGATCATGCAGAAGGCGATCATCGCCGCCGAGGATCACAATTTCTTCCAGCACAACGGCGTCGACGCGAAGGGCATCGCCCGCGCCTTCGTGAACAACCAGGCGGGCGCCAGTCAGCAGGGCGCCTCCACCATCACCATGCAGTACGTCCGGCAGGCCATCGCCTACTCGGCGACCAAACCGGCCGACGTGGTCGCGGCGACCGAGGACACCAGCGCCCGCAAGCTCAAGGAGATGCGCTACGCGATGCGCATCGACAAGGAACTCGGCAAGAACGAGATCCTGGAGCGCTACCTGAACATCGCCCCGTTCGGCAACGGCGCGTACGGCATCTTCGCCGCCAGCCAGGTCTACTTCGGCAAGGCTCCGAAGGACCTGAAGCTCGAGGAAGCCGCGATGCTGGCCGGCATGGTCAAGGCGCCCAGCGCGTTCGACCCGACCACCGCGGGTGGCCGGCCGCAGGCGCTGGACCGGCGCAACTACGTCCTCGACAACATGGTGCAGATCGGTGCCATCACCAAGGAACAGGCCGAGGTCGCCAAGAAGACCGAGCTGACGGTGGTCGGCAAGCGGGCGCCGAACGGCTGCGTGGCCACCAACAAGGCGCACTGGGGTTTCTTCTGCGACTACTTCTACCGCTGGTGGATCCAGCAGGAGACCTTCGGCGCCACCCCGTACGACCGGGAGCGGCGGCTCAAGACCGGCGGCTACAGCATCATCACCAGCCTGGACGTGGCCACTCAGCAGGCCGCCAAGGACAACGTCGAGCAGCAGCTGAAGACCGGCCGGAAGGAGGCCCTGATGCTGGCCGCCGTCGAGCCGGGCACCGGTCGGGTGCGCGCGCTGGCCACCAACCGCAACTACAAGCTGGACGACCCGAACAAGCCGCAGAACGGCAAGGCCAGCAACCCGGCCAAGAAGGGCGCCCGCGGCACCTACCCGAACACCACCAACCCGCTGATGACCGGCGGCGGTGACATCCACGGTTACCAGGCGGGCTCCACGTTCAAGATCTTCACGATGGTCGCGGCCCTGGAGAAGGGCCTGCCGCTGAGCCACACCATCAAGGCGCCGAACCAGTTCAAGTCGAAATACCCGGTCGAGTTCAACAGCCCGGCCGCGTGTCCGGGCACCAGCAACTACTGCCCGAAGAACGCCAACCCGGCGATGGCCGGCCCGCGCAACATGTGGGACGGCTTCGGCTTCTCGGTCAACACCTACTTCGTCGCGCTGGAGCAGGAGGTCGGCGCGCAGAACGCGGTGGACGCGGCAAAGCGGCTGGGCATCCAGTTCCGCTCCAGCAACGACGCCGACCTGGCCAAGAAGGCCGATCTCTGGGGCGCCTTCACCCTGGGCGTGTCGGCCACCACGCCGCTGGACGTGGCAAACGCGTACGCCACCCTGGCCGCCGACGGCAACTACTGCGAGCCGATCCCGGTGCAGGAGATCCGCGACCAGGAGGGCAACAAGCTCGACGTGGCCAACCCCCGCTGCCACCAGGCGGTCAAGACCGAGGTGGCCCGGGCGGCCATCGACGCGGCCCGCTGCCCGGTCGGCGACAACTCGTCCACCTCACGGTGCGGCGGCGTCCGTACCGCCGGCGCGGTCCGCGGCATCGTCGGTAAGCCGGTCGCCGGCAAGACCGGCACCACCGAGGGCGACAAGACCGCCACGCTGGTCGCCACGACCAAGCAGCTCGCGGTGGCCGGCATCATGGCCGACCCGGACTACGCGCAGACCCCCGAGTCGATGGACTACAACAAGGCCAACATGGCGGTCTCCAGGACGCTGCGGGACGCGTTGAAGGGCAAACCGAGCATCAACTTCACCCCACCGGGCAGCAAGTCCAGCGCCGGTGACGAGCGGTCCATCCCGGACGTGAAGTGCCAGTCGCTGGACACCGCGAAGTCGCGGATCCAGGGCGCCGGCTTCGAGGTCGAGGTGAGCGACAGCAAGGTCGACTCGAGCTGCCCGCCCGGCACCGCCGCCGGCACCAGCCCCGACGGGCGGACCACCAAGGGCGGCCTGGTGGTCATCGAGGTGAGCAACGGCAAGAAGAGCACCGGCGGCGGGCCCCGGCCGCCCGGCCCCGGCCGACGACCCAACTGACCGGCGGATCCGCCGGGGACGAGCACGGGACAGCGGGCGGGCACCACCTGGTGCCCGCCCGGGCTTCCTTCCCCGTACGGGCAACCGCCGGTGCTGTCGGCACCGGTGCAGGTTCCCGTCGTCGCCCGATCAGGCGGCGAGCTGGCGGCGTACCTCGGCGGCCACCCGGCCCCCCTCGGCCCGGCCGGCCACCGCGGCCTGGGCCGCCTTCATGGCCGGGCCCATCTGGCCCATCCCGCTGAACCCGCCCGCGGACAGCGCGCCGGCCACCAGTTCGCGCAGCTCGGCGTCGTCGAGCTGCTTCGGCAGGTATCGGTCCAGCACCTCGCCCTCGGCGTTCTCCTTGGCGGCCTGTTCGGTCCGGCCCGCGTCGGCGAAGGCGGTCGCCGCCTCACGGCGCTTCTTCGCCTCCTTGGTCAACACGGCCAGCACCTCGTCGTCGGAGAGTTCGCGCTTCTCCTTGCCGGCCACCTCGGCGTTGCCGACGGCGGCCAGCGCCAGCCGCAGGGTCGAGGTGGTCAGCTCGTCGCGTGCCTTCAGCGCCGTGCGCATGTCGGCGGTCAGGAGGTCCTTCAGCGTGCCCATGGACGGAGAAACTACCCTGGTGGGCATGACGAAGCGCACTGTATTGCGATGGGCGGTCGGAACCGTGGCCGCCGGCGGGACCGTCCTGGCGTACGCGTCGCTCGTCGAACGCAACCTGTTCACCCTGCGCCGGTACGACGTACCGGTGCTGGCCGCGGACGCCGAACCGCTGCGCGTCCTGCACCTGTCGGACCTGCACATGATGCCCGACCAGCGACGCAAGCAGGCCTGGGTGGCCTCGCTGGCCGCCACCGACCCGGACCTGGTGGTGGTCACCGGCGACAACCTCGCCGACCCGGAGGCGGTGCCCGGCGCGCTGCGGGCGCTGCAGCCGCTGCTCGACTTCCCCGGCGCGTTCGTCTTCGGCTCCAACGACTACCGCGGCCCGGTGTGGAAGAACCCGCTCAGCTACCTGCTGCCGGAACGGGAGTACGTCCAGGGCGCCGACCTGCCGTACGAGGACCTGCGCGAGGTGCTGGTCGGCTCGGGTTGGCAGGACCTGAACAACGTCCGGACCACGATCAAGGCCGGCGGCCGGCTGCTCGAACTGGTCGGCGTCGACGACCCGCACATCGGCCGGGACGACTACCCCTCGGTGGCCGGCCCGATCTCCACCGAGGCCGACCTCACCGTCGGGGTCACCCACTCCCCCGAGTCCCGGGTGCTCGAACCGATGGCGGCGGACGGCTTCCAGTTGCTGCTGGCCGGCCACACCCACGGCGGTCAGGTCTGCGTGCCCTTCTACGGGGCACTGACCACCAACTGCGACCTACCGCGCTCGATGGCCAAGGGCCTGCACCGGTGGCCGGGCTCGGACTCCTGGCTGCACGTCTCCGCCGGCCTCGGCACCCACCCGACCGCCCCGGTCCGGTTCGCCTGCCGGCCGGAGGCGAGCCTGCTCACGCTGATCCCCCGCTGAGCCTGGACCGTCCCCGACCGCCCTCGGCGGGCCGGGGGGATACCGAATTTGACCGGCGGGGGCGGTGGGCTACTATTGCTCAGCACGCCGCGGGGTGTGGCGCAGCTTGGTAGCGCGCTTCGTTCGGGACGAAGAGGCCGTGGGTTCAAATCCCGCCACCCCGACCAGCGGTAGCAAGGATCAAGGCCCCTCCACGGAGGGGCCTTGATTTGTTTCTGGTGATCACTCCTCCTGATAGGCGAGGCCCTACCCATGTTGTAGGGCAGCGCGTGCACCAGGGAAGCTGACGACCTTTCTACCGTGCTCGCTGCGTGCTGCTGTCGAAGGAAGCGAGTTGGAGCCAGCAGGGGTCGGCGCGATCGATCGCAGGACGGTCGGGTGGATGGCCAACTCTTCAGCCGCGGGCAGGTACGGACGCGGGCCGAAGCGTCGGCTCAGGAGAGTCCAAAGCAGCTTCGGTGCCTCGTGGCCGACGACTACCGGCTCTTGGCGTCGCCAACCCTTTGCTGACAGTTGCACGAACAGGGACTTCCGCCGCGTCTCCCCGATGCTTCCGATTGAGTGACCGCGCATGATGAGCGCCTGGATCGAGACGCCCCACGTTGCCTTAAGTCGTGCGTAGTCCGTAAGTGACAGACGGTCCGACAGTTCCGACTCCGCCCGGGACAAGGGCACAAGTAGCGCGGTCGCGAACCGGTTGGCCTCGGCTTCAGCTTGAAGCTGGGCAACCCTGGGCCGGAAAGTGTGTAGCACCAAGTGTCCGAGCTCATGCGCCAAGGTGAAGCGGTCACGATCGCCTTGGTGGCCTGGGAAGTACCCGATCAATGCCGGATCACCCAGTCCTTCCCAGTACGACACACCGAAGTGCCCAATCGCGGTGCGCTCTTCGTCCTGGTCATTCGGAAGGACCATCGGGGCGACGGCGACGCCAGCACGCTCCAGCGCTCGAGTCAGGTGCGGTATTGGCTTGTCCGGCGCCAAACGAAGGGACTCGCGTGCCTCCTGCGCAAATTCCTCAACCTGGGTGTCGGCCAGGTCGTCGTCACCAACGGCGTAGGGCAGGGACGGCGCAGGATAGTTCTCAGCGTCGGACAGGTTCCCGGCCACCCGGAAGCTCTCTCCGTAGATGGCGTGGACCCGTCGGGTGATCGACTTTTTCGCTCTAGCCGTCTTACGGAATCGAAGACTGTCCAGGGGGACAGAGGAGGGTGCCACCGCGAAAAAGCCGAGGGGCGTACCCGTCGACTCAGCGATTTGTCTCAGCTTGTCCTCGCTGGCATCCCTGCTGGAAGTCTCAACTTCAGAGATCCAGGGCTGACTCACACCTGACAAACCCGCCAACTGGTCCTGCGTCAGGCCGAGAATGTCGCGCAGGATCTTCAGCCGCTCACCCGGCGCTGCCGCCAGCATTCTCCGTTCCGCCTTCCTGTCCGTCTTCGCCCGGAATGTCCAGCTCCATACCTTCGTCTGACGGCTCAAACTCTAGAGCAGCAAGATCCTCCGCGGACTCCGGCAAGATGAAATCGATGTCCGTTAAGGCATGATCTCCCCACTTCCAGTTACCTATGGGACGGACAACCCGAAAGATGGGGACGCTGGACTTCGGGTCGATGCGCCATACGAACAGGAGCCTGTCGTCGTGAGGACCGAAGAGCCGACGTTGTAGCTCCACCCTGAAGAGAGGCTTGTTCCGGTAGTACGCCTGCCGTTCCGCGTTACTGCCCGGAGCCGGCACATCAGCATCCTTGACCGCGTGGAGCAACCTCACCCGGTAGTCGCCGTCGGTGAGCCAGAGCTCACCGTTGCGCGCATGCCTGCCGGCAAGTCGCCATGGACTGACGTCCAAGCCCCGGAGACGTAGGTGAGCGAACGCCCGGATCGTGTGGGTGGCGTGCCAGCGATACAGAGCTTGCCCGTCGAGTTCGGGTAGCTGCTTGCGCCTCTTCTGGTCCGCCCATGTGAAGACGTCGTGAATCGGTTCGCAGAGAGGGAGGAGTGCCGTGCGTATCCGCTCGACGTCGTTAATCATGTGCGCGATATTATCAGCACAAATCTTAACGGCAAAGGGCTCGCCGGGCGTGTCGAGGCAGGCAGCGTGCGCTAGCGAGTTCTACGGCAACGCTCGACGGCGAAGAACGACCCGGCGGATTCTGGGTGGCAGCTGCGGATCCACCGGCTGCTCGACATGCCGGTGTTCTGCCGTATCTCACGGCGCCGGGGAGCGCGTACCTCCGTGAGCATCCGCTTCTTGCGCTCGGCGACCTTGGTCTCGTCCACGTTCAACGGGGGAACGGTGGCCCGCCAGCCGTGCCGCATCAGCGGCACCCAGCGCCCGCTCATTCTCCTCACGTTTGGATGAACGATTCTCAGTTCCATCGGTTACGCACCGACGGCAGTGTCAAGACTCGGCGAGGTCCAGTTGACCGACGGTCTCGCCGCCGCTGCGCTCCCCCGTCGGCCGGAATCCGAGCCGCAGGTAGAACCGCTCCGGCCCGCCCTCGCCCGGCTCCCAGGTCGTGAACACCCGGGTCAGCCCGCGTCGTCGGGCCTCGGCGCACACCGCCTCGACGGCGAACCGGCCGTACCCCTTGCCCTGGTGGTCGGCGGCGATGTTAAGCCGCCAGAGCCCGGACCGGACGTCGTCCGGGTGGTTGGGGTGCCACTGGATGCGGAAGAAGCCCATCAAGAAGCCGACGAGTTCGTCGCCGTCGACGATCAGGCGCGGCCAGGCGACCGCGGGCTGCGCGTACGCCTCGGCGAGCGACCACGCGACCGGCGAGACGAAGCGTTCCTGGTCAGGACGGACGGCGATCCGGCAGGCGGATTCGACATTGTCAGGGGTGATCTTCTCCAGTCGGACCGCAGTCATCGGGGTACCGTACCGGCATCGAGGCGGCCGGCTGAGACAGTTTTGGCCGTCCCAGCCGCCGATGGCGGCGACGACAGCCCATGATGTGCGAACGGGGAACCAATGAACGACGATTCGGTGATACCCGCAGCAGCACAACCGCCGAAGGAACGCCGACGAGCAGGGCGTTCCGTGCTGGTCGTACTGGTCTCGTTGGCACTGTTGACGGCCGCCGCTACCACGACGTATTTCGCGCGCAGGACTGACCGCGGCCCCGCGCCGTCGGCGGCTGACCGCGAACCCACTCCGGCGGCGCCGCCTCGGCCCGTGGTCCTCACCTACGAGGTTCAGGGCAAGGGTCGGGCAATCATCACCTACACCGATCCGGCACAGAAGTCGAACGTGGTCCTGCCGGATCAGCCGTTACCATGGCGGATCGAGCTGCCCCGCCAGGTTGTGGACTTCGCACAGGTCAATGCCCGCCGGACGAGTTCCGAGTCGGCACCGTGGACGAGCCGGATCGTCGTGGACGGTGCCGAGGTCTGCAGCCAGACCTTGGACCTGTACATCAATACGGGATGCCAGTATCTGCCCCCGTCGAGTTGACGGGGGCAGCGGCTGACCGGGGCAACCGGCCGTCCCGCAACGGTTCGGATCACGCAACTTCCGAGCAAGATCGAAGGCGGGCCTCCGATCCTCCCTGCTACGCGTTGCCACCGTCCCACCTCCGCAGGTTGCCTTCCCACTCATCTTCCATGATGCGAAGCGCCTCGTCGAACCATCTGTCGACTACCTCCCACCCACGATCGGGTGGTGAAGGTGGGGTCATGGTTTCTCGAACACCTTCTAATGTTGATTCCGACAAAGAGCGTCAGGACGTGTCGGGGTCCAGTCGCCTGACGGTCCCTCCGTCGCCGCGCCCCGGCCTGAGATCTACGGAGTTGCCGTCGGAGGGCTGGGGCCGGCCGTGGAGCCACCGGCAGGAGAGGCCGCAGGCAGGGACACCGAGGCGGGCCGTCGGTTGGGAGAATCCCCGGTACGACCCCGTGCGGTGGGAGGTCCCGATGGCCCGGATCCTGGTCACGTCGTTGCCGTTCGCCGGGCATGTCGGCCCGACCGGCGCGCTCGCCGCCGAGTTGGTCCACCGTGGTCACCACGTGGTTGCCTACACGGGACGCAAGTACCGGGACCGGTTCGTGGCGGCCGGCGCGCAATGGCTGCCGTGGACCCGGGCGCAGGACTTCGACGACGCGGACCTGGGCGCGACGTTTCCCGGGCTCGGTGACGGTAAGGGCCTGCGGGGCGCCCGGGCCAACGGCGACCTCATCCTCTTCGGCACCGCGTCCGGTCAGGCCCGGGACATCCTGGCGGCGGCCGAGCGGGAACCTTTCGACCTGGTGGTGGCCGACCAGCTCGGCTTCGGTGCCGGTCTGGCCGCCGAGGCGCTGGCGATCCCGTGGGCCTCGGTGGCTGTGACTCCGCTGACCATGGTGTCCAGCCGCGACCTGCCGCCGCCAGGGACCCCGTTCCCACCTGGTACGGGACGGCTGAGCCGGGTCCGGGACGCCCTGCTGCGCGCGGCCGCCGGGCTAGCCTACCGGCGACTGGTCGATCCGCGGCTGAATCGGATCCGCGCCGAGGTCGGGCTCGGCCGTGCCGCCCTCGGCGCCCCCGACAGCCTCTACTCCCCGCGGTTGCTGCTGGCCCAGGGCGTACCCGCCCTGGAGTACCCGCGCACCGATCTGCCCGGCCAGGTCCACTTCGTCGGCCGACTCACGCCGGCCCGCCGACCTGACCCGGCCCACCAACCGCCGGCGAGCCGGCCCGACCCGCCCATGCCGTCGCCGGCGAGCCGGCCCGACCCGGCCCACCGGCGGCCGGCCTGGTGGTCCGACCTGGTGGCCGCCCGTACGTCCGGGCGGCCCGTCGTACACATCACCCAGGGCACCCTGGACGTCGACCTGGCCGACCTGGTCCGGCCGGCCGTCGCCGCCCTGGCCGGAGCGGAGGCGCTGGTGGTCTGCACCACCGGCGGGGTACCCCCGGACACGCTCGGGCCGTTGCCGGAGAACGTCCGGGCGGCCGCGTTCCTGCCGCACGACCTGTTGCTGCCGCTGGTGGACGTGATGGTCACCAACGGCGGTTGGGGCGGGGTGCTGGCGGCCGTCGAGCACGGGGTGCCGTTGGTGGTGGCGGGCGGCTCGCTCGACAAGCCCGAGGTGGCCCGCCGGGTCGCCCGCGCCGGGGTCGGGCTCGACCTGCGTACCGGTGAACCGGGCCGGCGGCGGATCCGCCGGGCCGTGGCGACGGTGCTCGACGGACCGGAGTTCCGCCGCCGAGCGCGGGCGCTGGCGGCCGAACTGGCCGCCGCGGGCGGGATACCGGCGGCGGCCGACCTGGTCGAGGGACTGCTCACCCCCCGTACGGGCGGGTGATGATCTCCAGGCTGTGGCCGTTGGGGTCGAGCCAGTACACGCCGCGACCCCCGTCGTTGGTGTTGATCCGGCCCGGTTCCCGACGCATCGGATCGGCCCAGTACGGCAGATTCCGTTCCTTGATCCGGCCCCAGATCCGGTCGAACTCGTCCTCACCGACCAGGAACGCGTAGTGCTGCGGATGCACCGGCTGGTCGACCTGGAGGACGTCGAGCGACACTCCGTTGTCCACCTCGACCACCCGGAACGGACCGTACGTCCCGGCCGGTGTCAGGCCGAGGATCTCGACCAGGAACTCGGCGGTCTCCTCGCGGTCCCGGGCCTCCACGATGGTGTGGTTCAGCTGTACGGGCATGACCTACCTCCGGGATCGATACGAATGACTCGGGTCGCCCAACGGTAGGAGTTCAACCGAGCTTCATGTCAATCCGGGGCGATCGTGCCCCGATGCCCCGTTCCCCGCCACCGCCCGGACCGCCGCCGGCTGGACCGCCGCCGGGCGGGATCCGCCTTCACCCGGTCGGGGTGATGCCGGCTCATCTCCATCGGGGCGAAACTGCCGGGGACAGGACGGACCGGCGGGAGGACACCGGGGTGGCCGAGCGGATCGGACAGTTCTTCGCCGAACTGGACCGACGCGGCGCCGGTCTGCTCCCGGACAAGTACACCGGCACCGTGCTGTTGGAACTGACCCAGGACGACGTCGTCGAGCGGTGGACATTGGTCATCGACCGAGGTCGGGTCGAGGTACGCCGGGACGACGTCGAGCCGGACTGCCTGATCCGTTCGCCCAGGGACGCGTTCGCCCGGCTGCTGGCCGGTCGGCAGGGGGTGTTCGCCGCCGTCTGGCGCAACGAGCTGAGCGTCGAGGGCGACATCGCCCTGCTGCTCGGTCCGGTGCGTGACCTGATGACCCGGGTGCGGAGGGGAGGCAGCGACGGTGGACCCTGAGCTGGTCAGCATCCTCGACGGCAACCACTTCGTGCTCAGCGACGACGTGGGCGACATATATCCCTGCGAGCGGGCCCCGGCCGGTGTCTTCTCGTTCGACACCCGGTTCGTGTCGTGCTGGAGGCTGACCCTGAACGGGAAGCGGCTGCACAGCCTCTCGGTGGACGACCTGAACCACTTCGAGACGCGATACTTCCTCGTTCCGGGTGCCGCGACGCACTACGTGGACGCCAAGCTCTCCGTGATCCGGCACCGCTGGGTGGGTGCCAGCTTCGACGAGACCATCACCGTGCTGAACCACGACACCGAGCCGGCGGACGTCCGGATCCGGATCGACGTAAGCGCCGACTTCGCCGACACGGCCCAGCTGCGGCTCGGCTACCGGTCGGAACGACCGGGCCGGATACACACCCGCGTCGAACAGGAGTGCCTGCGGCTCAGTTACGAGCGGGAGACGTTCGTCCGGGAGACGATCGTCTCGGCCAGGGAACCGCACGACACGGACGCGGGCGGCATGACCTTCACGGTCCGGATTCCACCGCACGGCAGGTGGAGCACCGGCATTCATGTGCATTGCGTGCTGCTCAGTTCCCTCGGCCGAGACATCCGGTCGACCCTGGCGGCGCACAAAGGTCGCCAGCGGGTGGAGATGCGCGCCGAGTTGGCGGACTGGATGAATTCGGCACCGCGGCTGGCGACCGACTCCCGGGACCTGAGCACGTCGTACCAACGCAGTCTGGTGGACCTCGGCGCGTTGCGGTACCCCGCGCTGTCGCTCCGGCCGCGAGTGCCCGTCGGTGGCATGCCGTGGCACATGACGCTGTGCGGGCGGGACGCCATCGTCACCTGCCTGCAGACGATCTGCTTCACGCCGCAGCTCACGCCGTCCACCTTGCTCCTGCTCGCCAGCGGGCACGGCGTCGAGAGCAACGACTTCCGGGAGGAGGAGCCGGGCAAGATCCTCGACGAGGTGCGGTACGGCGAAAGCGCCGCGTTCGAGGACCTGCCGCACGCGGCGTACTACGGCGCGGCGGACACCACGCCGCTGTTCGTGGTGCTGCTCGACGAGTACCAGCGGTGGACCGGCGACGTGGAACTGGTCCGCGAGTTGGAGTACGAGAGCCGCGCGGCGCTGCGGTGGATCGACGAGTACGGCGACCTGACCGGCCGCGGCTATCTCTCCTACCGCCGGCGCAACACCGAGCACGGGCTGGAGAACCAGGGCTGGAAGAACTCCTGGGACGCCGTCTCGTACGCCGACGGCCGGTTGCCGGGCCTGCCCCGGAGCACCTGCGAACTGCAGGGTTACGCGTACGACGCGAAGCTGCGCGGGGCGCGGCTGGCCCGACTGTGCTGGGGTGATCCGGCGTACGCCGACCGGTTGGAACGGGAGGCCACCGAACTCAAGGTCCGGTTCAACCGGGACTTCTGGCTGCCCCGCGAGGAGTACTTCGCGGCCGCCCTGGACGGCGACGGAACCCCGGTCGACTCCCTCACCTCCAACATCGGCCATCTGCTGTGGAGCGGCATCGTCGACGAGGACAAGGCCGACAAGGTGGCCGGGCACCTGACCGGTGACCGGCTGTTCTCTGGTTGGGGGATCCGTACCCTGGCCGACGACAGCCGCCGCTACAACCCGCTCGGCACGCACACCGGCATGATCTGGCCGTTCGACAACTCGTTGACCGTCTGGGGGCTGCGCCGGTACGGCTTCGACGAGCAGGCGGTCCGGGTCGCCGAGGGGCTGTTCGACGCCGCCGCGTTCTTCAACGGTCGACTGCCCGCCGCGTTTGCCGGCTACGACCGGGCGCTGACGAAGAATCCGGTGCGCCGGCCCGGCGTCGACGCGCCGTACTCCCCCTCCAGCGGTACGACGTTGTTGCTGCTGCGCGTCCTGCTCGGCATCGAGCCGTGCGGCGACCGGTTGACCGTGGACCCGGCGATGTCGGAGCGGTTGGGTCGGGTGGAACTGCTCGACATCCCCGGCCCGTGGGGGCGGCTGGACGCGTTCGCCCGCGGCCGCGTACGCCTCGACGACGCCGGACCGGCAGCCCGCCCGGCCACGGCCGCCGGCCGGTAATCCGGTCGCGATCGGTCGTACCCGACCTGCAGAATCCCGGAAATGTTGCGGTTCACCCCACCCAACCGCCCGGAGGCGCGGCGGATCCTGGCCGGGACCCTGCTGTCGGCGATCGGCCGAGGTCTCACCCTGCCGTTCCTGTTCATCTACCTGACCGACGTACGGGGTCTCACCGACGCACGGGCCGGTCTGGTGATCGGCTGGTTCGGCGCGGTCACGCTGGCCCTGTCGCCCCTCGGCGGCACCCTCATCGACCGGGTCGGGGCCCGTCGGGTCGTGCTGCCGTGCCTGGTCTTCGAGGCGGTCGGGGTGGGCTCGTTGGCCCTGGTCGACTCGACCGTCACCGCCGCCCTCGCGGTCACGGTGATGGCGGTGGGCAGCGCGGCGATCTGGTCCGGGCAGAACACCATCCTCGCCTCGCTCACCGACGCCGACGAACGGCAGCGGGTGTTCGGGTTGAACTTCGCCCTGCTCAACCTCGGGATCGGGGCCGGTGGCCTGGTCGCCGGCTCGATCGTCGACACCACCCGACCGAGCACGTTCCAGCTGGTCTACCTGCTCGACGCGGTCAGCTACCTGGCGCCCGCGGTGATCCTGCTCACGCTTCCGGCGGTCGGCCGCCGGCTCGCGGCACCGGCCGAAAGCGCCGGCCGGAGCGGCCGACGGGGCGGCTACCTGGCGGTGCTGGCGGACCGGCCGTTCCGCCGCCTGGTGGTCTTCGGCCTGGTGCTCACCACCTGCGGCTACGCCCAGCTCGAGGTCGGCTTCACCGCGTTCACGGTACGGGTGCTCGGGGAGCCGCCGCGGGTGGTGGCCTGGGGGCTGGCGGCCAACACGATCGTGATCGTGCTCGCCCAACTGGTGGTCATCCGGCGGCTGGAGGGCCGCAGCCGGGCGGCGGCGCTGGCCGTGACCGGCGCCGTGTTCGCGTCGGCGTGGCTGATCCTCGGCTCGGCCGGGCTGGTCGACCGGACCGGTTCGCTGCTCGCCGCGCTCTGCGTGGTGGCCTGTGCCGCCGTCTTCGGGCTGGGCGAGACGCTGTTGTCACCGGTGCTGCCCGCCCTCACCAACGCGCTGGCCACCGACGAGTTGCGCGGCCGGTACAACGCGATGAGTTCCATGATCTTCGGAATCAGCGGGGTGATCGGTCCGATCACCGCCGGGCCGCTGATCGGCGCCGGCGGCGGCGCGCTCTGGGTGGCCCTGGTCTCCGGCGGCTGCCTGGTGGCCGCGCTGATCGCCCTGTCGCTGCGCCCGATGCTCTCCGCCGAGCAGGACGGCCGGCCCGCCGACCCGCTCCACGCCGCGTCGACCGGATTCGGGGTGCCCGGGGCCAGCTCGACGCCGTCGACCTCGGCCCGGCCGCCGCAGGGTCGAAAGTCAGCGGACCGGCCGCCTATCATCAGCCGATGACCGGCTTCGTGTCGCGCGGCCTGACGCCGGAGGAGCGCGAGTTGGTGGGTCTGGCGCGCGATCGCATCCGTACGGGTGGCTGGGTTGTCGTCGTCCTGCAGTTCGTCCTGGCCGTCCTGTGTGCGGTGCAGGTCTCCTGGTACGTCGGCCGGAGCATGCCCGACCCCGGTCGCGTGAACCTCGTCGTCGCCCTGCTCGGCGGCCTGGCCTGGTACCTGATGGCGCTGGCCCTGCCGTTGGCGATGCTGCTCGGTCTCACCGGCGGCGCGTTGCTGGCCTGGCGGCTGCCCCGGCTGAGCCGGGCCCTGGCCCGGCTGCTGGTGGCCGGGACGCTGCTGTGCACCGCCGTCGTGGTGCTCGGCATGACCCCGTTCGGGCGGGCCATGCACACCTGGTGGTTGGACTGATCGGCCACGGCGTCCGACCGGTTCGGTCGCCCGACGGCCGGCCGGCCCGGTCCCGTACCGGTCAGGCCGATCCGGTGGTGTGCTGCTCGACCGGCGAGATGCGCCGGCCGGCCTCGGCCGCCTGACGGACCGCGGCCCAGCAGGCGGTGGTGGTGATCGTCAGTCCCCGTTGTCGCGTCCCCGGCGGTGGCAGCCAGTTGGCCGGGTCCCGCAAGGCGATGGTGAGATCGTCCGCCGACATGGCCGACGTGTCGTGCCAGCGTCCGGAGTACGTTTCCCTGGTCTCGATCCAGTTCCGCCCCACCAGGCCCACGAGCACCGGGACGAACCTGGCGATGAGCGCGATCCGGGCCGGCTCGTCGAGTCGGGAGGGCTGGGCCGGGTCCCCGGTCAGCGCCCAGCGCAACCGCCTGCCGTACTCGTCGAGCACCTCGTCGAGATAGCCGTCCCGCTCACCGACGGCGAGCATGGCGTACTCCTCCAGGGTCAGCTCGTCCAGGATCCGCACACCGGGCCGGTTTCCCACGCCCGTCGGAGACTCACCCACCCGAAAGCGGACCTAACCGTACTAAAACCTAATAACCGCTGAAATTTTTCTTGTCGGCAATGCCGGGCATCGTGAGTAATCTTGTCGCACCAGCCGCCCGGTGAACCCGGGCGGCCTCCCCTTTCCCGCCCTCGGAAACGACAGATGCCCCCGGACCACCAGCGCACCCCACCGGACCACGAGCGCGCGCCATCGGATCATGAGCGCACGCCGCCGGACCACGAGCGGATCAGCCGCGACGTCACCGCCAATCTGCCGGCCGCGTCGTCGGCGATCGAGGCGTGCCAGCTGACCGTCACCGCGCTGGGCCGGCACACGCCGGCCCGGATCTCCGTCCTGCTCTGGGTCCACGACCGGTTGCGGTGCGTCGCCGCCACCGGCTCCTGGCAGGCGTTCGCCACCGTCCGACCGGGGACCGGGGTGGTCGGCCGGGCGTACGAGTCGGGCAAGACCGTACTGGTGTCGGACGTCACCGCGGACCCGGACTACCTGCCGATGCGGCCGGACGTCACGGCGGAGATCTGCGTACCGGTGCCGGACCGGGACGGCCGGCCGATCGGGGTGCTGGACCTGGAGTGGACCGGGCCGGTCGACCTGGAGCGATGGCGGCAGACCGCCGAGACGATCGCCGGACGACTCGGCCTACGGATCTGGGCGCTCGGCGGTCCGGCCGCCGAGTCCCGCAGCGAGAAGCTGTTGCGGCACGTCACCGCGATGACCGCCGCCCCGGACGAGTTCGCGTTGCGCGCCGCGGCCCGCGAGGCAGCCCGGGACCTGTCCGGTCTCGACGCGGCGGTCCTCGCGCTCGCCGAGCCCACCGGCGGCCGGATCAGCGCCCCCGCCGGTGAGCCCGGCGACCTGGAGACCCGGATCCGGGTCGCGCTCGACGCCGCCGGACCGGCGACCCTGGCCCGGCTGATCGCGCACACCCACCGGTTCGGCGCCACCTACACGCTGGGCGAGGCCGCCACCCCGTCGATGCCCGAGCACGACCTGTTCGTCCGCGCCGGGGTCGGGACGCTGGTGGCGGTCTCGATCGGCCCGACCGACGCCGGCGGGGTGCTGCTGGTCGCCGACGAGCGGCTGCTGCAGCCGGATCCCACCACGGTGAACCTGATGGAACTGCTCGCCGCCCAGGCCTGGACCTGCCTGGACCGGCTGCGCGGGATCTCCCTGCTGCGGTTGCGGGCCAGCTCCGATCCGTTGACCGGGCTACGGCACCAGGGCCCGTTCGGCGAGCGGATGGCCGCGGCGAACCCGGACCGGACCGCCCTGCTGGCCATCGACGTGGACGGCTTCAAGAGCGTCAACGACACGTACGGGCACGCCATCGGCGACCGGGTGCTGGTCGAGTTGGCCCGGGCGTTGGAGGCGGCCCTGCGGCAGGGCGACGAGCTGTACCGGATCGGCGGGGACGAATTCGTGGCGGTCGTCGAGGTCGGCCGGCCCGAGGAGGCCCTCGGCATCGCCGAGCGGCTCACCGAGGCGGCCCGCCGGACCGGCCGGACGATCAGCGTCGGCGTGGCGCTGCGGCATCCCGGCGAGCCGGCGGAACTGACCCTGCGCCGCGCGGACACGGCCCTCTACGACGTCAAGCGTTCCGGCCGCGACGGGGTCCGGCTGGCCACCGGCTGACGACCCGCGCCGGCCGGTGGTCGCGGGCCGGGGTCCGGCGGGCGTCCGGCACGGTGGACCCACCGAACCGGCCGGAGGCTCAGCGGCCGGCCGGAGGCTCAGCGAATGGCGGCCAGCTCAGCGGGTGGCGGCCAGCTCGGCGGAGAGCAGCTCGGCGATCTGCGCGGTGTTCAGCGCGGCGCCCTTGCGCAGGTTGTCGCCGGTGACGAAGAGGTCGAGCGCCCGCGGGTCGTCGACCGAGCGCCGGATCCGGCCGACCCAGGACGGATCGGTGCCGACCGCGTCGATCGGCATCGGAAACTCGCCCGCGGCCGGGTCGTCCACCACGATCACGCCGGGCGCGTTGCGCAGCGCCTCGCGGGCACCCTCGGCGTCCACCTCGGCACCGAACACGGCGTGCACGGCCACCGAGTGCCCGGTCACCACGGGCACCCGGACGCAGGTGGCGGAGACCTTGAGATCCGGCAGCCCGAGGATCTTGCGCGACTCGTTGCGCAGCTTCAACTCCTCGGACGACCATCCGGCGTCGCACAGCGAGCCGGTCCACGGCACCACGTTGAGCGCCAGCGGGGCCGGGAACGGGCCGAGGTCGTCACCGACCGCCTGCCGTACGTTGCCCGGCCGGGAGCCGAGCACCCGGTCTCCGGCGATCTTGGAGAGCTGGTCGTGCAGGATGTCCACGCCGACCTGACCCACGCCGGAAACCGCCTGGTACGAGGAGAGCACCAGCTCCCGGAGGCCGTACTCGCGGTGCAGCGGCGCGACCGCGACGATCATCGCGAGCGTCGTGCAGTTGGCGTTGGCGATGATGCCCTTGGGCCGGTTGCGGACCTGTTCCGGATTGATCTCGGGCACCACCAGCGGCACGTCCCGGTCCATCCGGAAGGCACCGGAATTGTCGACGGCCACCGCGCCCCGGCTCACCGCGACCGGTGCCCACTCGGCGGAGACCTCGTCGGGTACGTCGAACATCGCCACGTCGACGCCGTCGAACGCCTCGGGGGTGAGCGCCTGGACGGTCAACTCCTCGCCCCGGCAGCGGACGGTGCGACCGGCCGAGCGGGCGGACGCGATCAGCCGGATCTCGCCCCAGACGTTCTTGCGGGACGAGAGCAGGTCACACATCACGGTGCCGACGGCTCCGGTCGCCCCGACGACGGCCAGGGTGGGCAGCTCAGCCACGTCCGGTCACCGCCCGGTGCCGGCGTAGACGACGGCTTCCTCGCTGCCGCCCAGGTCGAACGCCTCGTGGATGGCGCGGACCGCGGCGTCGAGGTCGGTGTCCCGGCACACGACGGAGACCCGGATCTCCGAGGTGGAGATCATCTCGATGTTCACCCCGGCCTCGCCGAGGGCCGCGAAGAAGCCGGCGGCCACACCCGGGTGCGACCGCATGCCCGCGCCGATCAGCGACACCTTGCCGACGTGATCGTTGTACAGCAGGCCCTTGAACTTGATCGTCTCCTGGATCTTGCTGAGCGCGGCCATCGCCGCGGTGCCGTCGTCCTTGGGCAGGGTGAACGAGATGTCGGTCCGACCGGTGCCCTCGGTCGACACGTTCTGCACGATCATGTCGATGTTGATCTCGGCGGCGGCCACGGTCTCGAAGATCCGGGCGGCGGCACCCGGTTCGTCCGGCACGGCGACGATCGTGATCTTGGCTTCGCTGCGGTCGTGTGCGACTCCGGTGATGAGTGCCTGCTCCACGGGAAGTTCCTCCATCGATCCGGCGACCACGGTGCCGGTGTTGTTCGAGTACGACGAGCGGACATGGATCGGCATGCCGAACCGGCGGGCGTACTCCACGCACCGCAGCATCAGCACCTTGGCCCCGCAGGCCGCCAGCTCCAGCATCTCCTCGTAGGTGATCCGCTTGATGTGCCGCGCGTTCGGCACGATCCGGGGGTCGGCGGTGAAGACCCCGTCGACATCGGTGTAGATCTCGCAGACGTCGGCCCGCAACGCGGCCGCCAGCGCCACGGCGGTGGTGTCCGAGCCACCCCGTCCCAGGGTGGTGATGTCCTTGGTGTCCTGGGAGACGCCCTGGAACCCGGCGACGATCGCGATCGCGCCCTCGTTCAGCGCGCCGCGCAGCCGGCCGGGGGTGACGTCGATGATCCGGGCCCGCCCGTGCACCGACGTGGTCAGCACGCCGGCCTGGGAGCCGGTGAACGACCGGGCCTCGTAGCCCAGGTTGTGGATGGCCATCGCGAGCAGCGCCATCGAGATGCGCTCGCCGGCGGTGAGCAGCATGTCGAGTTCGCGGCCCGGCGGCAACGGGCTGACCTGGTTGGCCAGGTCGAGCAACTCGTCGGTGGTGTCGCCCATCGCCGACACCACCACGACCACGTCGTCGCCCGACTTACGGGCGGCCACGATCCGCTCGGCCACCCGCTTGATCCGCTCCGCGTTGGCGACGGAGGAACCGCCGTACTTCTGCACCACCAGTGCCACGACGGCCCAACCCCCTCCGACAACCCCGAGCGTGCCGACGCCGCCGGTTCGAAAGGGCCGGCGGCGCCGTGCATAGACGTCATCAGGGTACCGGCCGGGCGCGTGACGTGGGACGGACGATCCCACGATCCGGCCGGGACCGCCGCGACACGCCCGGGCACGCGCATCCGCGTACCCTGCCGGTTCGACCGAATAGTGCGGACAATGGCCGGATGCGGCCGACCGTCACCTTCCTCCCGCCGGCAACCGTCTCGCGCCGATCCGCGGGACGGATGACGCCGGCCCGCCGACTCGGCCGCGCTGCGCTGCTGGTCGCGGTCCCGGCGCTGCTGGCCGGTTGCACCGCCGACCCGCCGCCGGCCGACCCGGCACCGCCCGCGCCGACCACGGATCCGGACGGCGCCGCCCGGGACCGGCTCGCCGCCCTCGCGGCCGCCGCACAGGACCGCCACCTGGTCGCGCGGTACACGTTCGCCGGCGCCGACCGGCGCGACCGCACGATCTCGGTGACCGAGGCCACCGACGGCGGCTGGCGGGTGGACATCCCCGGCGGCGCCCTCGGCGGTACGGCGGACATCGCCCTCGCCGGCACCCGGGATGGCGTCTTCCAGTGCGCGTTGCCGTCGGCCGGGCGGTCCGACCCGCCGTCCTGCGTACGGGTGGCCGGACCGGACGAGTCGGTACCGGTCGGCATCGACCCGCGGGTGCAGCACCCGTTCACCGACGCCCGTCGGGTGCTCACCGACCGGCAGGCACCGCTGTCGGTCTCGGTCGGCCGGCCGCTGCCCGGCGTGCGCGGTTCCTGCTTCGCTGTGGAGTCGACCTCGGCCTCGGTCGACCCGCCGCTGGACGTGGGCATCTACTGCTACGACCAGGACGGCACGCTGACCGGCGCGCGGCTGACCTTCGGCACGCTGACGCTGGTCGGGACGCCGGCCGCGGCCCCGGCCTCGGTCGCCCTGCCCGGCCCGGTGGTCTCCGGCGATCCGCTCGGCCCGACCGCACCGACGCCCACCGAGGGCGAAGGCGGTACGGACGGGGGCTAGCGGCAAAAGGTGTGCGAACGGACACAACGCTTTATTCCCCGCCAATGCTGGCGTCCGTGCGGCACACTCGACCCCATGCCCGAGTTGCATCCGCTACTGGCGGACCGGTGGAGTCCGCGCGCCTTCGACCCGACCGCGACCGTCACCGACGACGAGTTGGCCTCGCTACTGGAGGCGGCCCGCTGGGCTCCGTCGGCCGGCGACAGCCAACCGTGGCGATTCGTCGCGGGCCGACGGGATCACGAGACGTACAAGCGGATCCTGGCCAACCTGGCCGACGGCGACCAGCGGTGGGCCGACCGGGCCTCGGCGCTGCTGGTCGGCGCCCACCTGACCGCGACCCGGTCCGGCGCCCGGATGCCGTACGCGGCGTACGACCTCGGCCAGTCGGTGGCGCACCTCTCGGTGCAGGCCGGCACGCTCGGCTGGTACGTACGACAGGTCACCGAGTTCGACCGGGCCGGTCTGCGCGACGACCTGGACCTGCCGGCACGGGTCGAACCACGGGTGGTGATCGCGGTCGGGCGCCCCGGCGATCCCCGGTCGCTGCCACCGGACCTGCTCCGCCGGGAGATCCAACTGCGGCGCCGGCAACCGCTGGCCGACCTGCTGCTGCGCTGAGATTCGTCGCGTCCGTGCCGGGCTCGCGTCCCATTCACTGGACCACACTTTCGAGAACCCGATCAGTGACGTAGGGTCACCAGAGTCATGTGGCAGGCGCTTCTCCTTCCGTGCCGCGACGGGGCCCCTCGGGCCGGCACCCCGTCGCGGAGTTGACGCGCGCCGACCTCAGCCACGCCGGTCGATCGTCGATCGACCCACGAGTCACCACAGTCGCGAAACACCGCAGCGGCGCCGACGCCGTAACCTCAGTCTCGGCAGTGTCGCCGTCTCTCCGCTGACGTCACATGACCACGGGAGCACAACCGCCATGGCCCAACCAGCCGGCTCAACCGACACCGATACCGATCCGATCGCTCGGCAGCGACCCAGCCGCATGCCGTACGGGCGGTACCAGCCCTACCACCACCAGTTCCCGGTCGACCTGCCCGACCGCGGCTGGCCCACCCGCCGCGTCGAGGCTCCCCCGCGCTGGTGCGCGGTGGACCTGCGGGACGGCAACCAGGCGCTGATCGACCCGATGTCCCCCGAGCGCAAGCGCCGGATGTTCCAACTGCTGGTGCAGATGGGCTACAAGGAGATCGAGGTCGGCTTCCCGTCGGCCAGCCAGACCGACTTCGACTTCGTCCGGCAGCTCATCGAGCAGGACCTGATCCCGGACGACGTGACCATCCAGGTACTCACCCAGTGCCGGGAGCACCTGATCGACCGCACCTTCGAGTCGATCCGCGGCGCCGACCGGGCGATCGTGCACTTCTACAACTCGACCTCGATCCTGCAGCGCCGGGTGGTGTTCGGGCTGGACCGGGCCGGCATCACCGACATCGCCACCCAGGCGGCCCGGCTCTGCCAGAAGTACGCGGACATCCACACCCCGGACACCGACGTGTTCTACCAGTACTCGCCGGAGTCGTACACCGGCACCGAGCTGGACTACGCGCTGGAGATCTGCGCGGCGGTGATCGAGGTGATCGACCCGACCCCGGACCGGCCGCTGATCGTCAACCTGCCGGCCACGGTGGAGATGGCCACCCCCAACGTCTACGCCGACTCGATCGAGTGGATGCACCGGAACCTGCCCCGCCGGGCGTCGACGGTGCTCAGCCTGCACCCGCACAACGACCGCGGCACCGGCGTGGCCGCCGCCGAGCTGGGCCTGCTGGCCGGCGCCGACCGGATCGAGGGTTGCCTGTTCGGCAACGGTGAACGCACCGGCAACGTCGACCTGGTCACCCTGGGGCTGAACCTGTTCTCCCAGGGCATCGACCCGCAGATCGACTTCTCGAACATCGACGAGATCAAGCGGGCCGTCGAGTACTGCAACCAGCTGCCGGTGCACGAGCGGCACCCGTACGCGGGCGACCTGGTCTTCACCGCCTTCTCCGGTTCGCACCAGGACGCGATCAACAAGGGCTTCGCCGCGCTGACCGCGGCGGCCGACGCGGCCGGGGTGCCGGTCGACCAGCACCCGTGGGAGGTGCCCTACCTGCCGATCGACCCGAAGGACCTGGGTCGCACCTACGAGGCGGTCATCCGGGTCAACTCGCAGTCCGGCAAGGGCGGCGTCGCGTACATCATGAAGGTCGAGCACCAGCTCGACCTGCCGCGCCGGTTGCAGATCGAGTTCTCCGGCGTGGTCCAGCGGGTCACCGACGCCGACGGCGGCGAGGTCGAGCCGGACCGGATGTGGCAGATCTTCGCCACCAACTACCTGGTCGACCACCAGGCCGACCCGGTGGTCACGGTGGACCGGTACAGCACCGCCACGGTGGACGGCAAGGTCGAGATCGAGGCCGACGTCGTCCCGGCCGGCGGTGACCGCCGGTCCCTGACCGCGGTCGGCAACGGCCCGATCGACGCGTACGTCAACGCGCTGCAGGAGCTGGGCATCCAGGTCCGGGTGCTGGACTACCACGAGCACGCGATGTCCTCCGGCGGCGACGCCCGGGCCGCCGCGTACGTCGAGTGCGAGGTCGACGGTCGTACGGTCTGGGGTGTGGGCCTCGACCCGAACATCGTCACCGCCTCGATCCGGGCGGTCACCAGCGCCGTCAACCGCGCCCGCGACTGAGCACCGGGTCGGGTCCTCCGCCCCGGCGGGGGATCCGACCCGCGGTTCAGAGCCGCAGGCCCGGTGCGCTGTGCGCGGCCTGGCCGGAGCGCTGCAGCTTGTGCCACCGCAACCGACCACCGGTCACCGCGGTGACCATCGAGTGCAGCAGCACCAGGTACATCACCTGCCGGTAGACCACCTGCTGCAACGGCAGCGCCCACAGCGGACGCAGTTTCTCCCGGTCCAGCCGGAACGCCACCACCGCCGTGACCACCTGCAGGCCGAACACGGCCAGCCAAACCACCGCCGCCTCGACCCGGTCGAGGAACAGGAAGCCGTACACCGCGAGCAGGTCCACCAGCGGCGCCAACATCGGCAGCAGCACGGTGAACAGCGCCAGCACCGGCATGCCCCGCCGGCCGAACCGGCCCAGCCGACCTGGATCGCGCCACGCCGCACGGTGCTTCCACAGCGCCTGCATGGTGCCGTAACTCCACCGGTACCGCTGGCGCCACAACTGGGACACCCGGGTCGGCGCCTCGGTCCAGGACCGGGCCGTCTCCTCGTACACCACCCGCCAGCCGACCCGGTGGATGGCGATGGTCAGGTCGGTGTCCTCGGCCAGGGTGTCGTCGCTGACCCCGCCGGCACCCTCCACCGCCTCCCGCCGGTAGGCGCCCAGCGCCCCCGGGATGGTGGGAATGCAGTCGAACGCCTCGTACAACCGGCGGTCCAGGTTGAAGCCGATCACGTACTCGATGTGCTGCCAGCGGGCGATCAGGTTGGTCCGGTTGCCCACCTTGACGTTGCCGGCGACCGCGCCCACCCGCGGGTCGCGCATCGGCTGCACCAGCCGGCGCAGGGCGTCCGGCTCGACCACGGTGTCCCCGTCCACCATCACCAGCAGGTTGTGCCGGGACAACGCGACCCCGGTGTTCAGCGCGGCCGTCTTGCCGCCCCAGGGCACCCGGACCACCCGCACGCCGGGCAGCCGTAGCGACTCGACGATGGCGGCGGTGCCGTCGGTCGAGGCGTCGTCGACCACCACCACCTCGACCTCGGGATGGTCGCTGGCGACCAGCGAGCGGACGGTGGCCTCGATGCCCTCCTTCTCGTTGTGCGCCGGCACGATCACCGAGATCGGCGCGGTCACCGGCGGACGGTCGGCACGGGCCTCCGCCCGGCGCCGGCGGGCGTGCCGCAGGGCGTACCCGATCAACAGCGCGGTCCGGACGAACGCGAGCGAGCCGGCGACCAGCAGCAGCATGCCGAGCAGCCACACGGTGCCGTCGGCGGCCCGGACCGCCCAGACCAGCGCGGCCGCCCGCCACCGGTCCGCCGCGGTCGTCCGGACGACCGGCGCCGTCTCGCCGCGGTTCGCCAGGATCTCCCGGTACGCCTCCGAGACGGTGAGGAACCGGTAGCCGCGCTCCTTCATCTCCGGGATGAACCGGTCCAGCGCCTGTACGGTCTGCGCCCGGTCCCCGCCGGCGTCGTGCATCAGAACGGTGGCCCCGAGGCCGTCCCGCGGCGTGGCGTTGCGCACGATCGCGTCGACCCCGGGCCGTTCCCAGTCCCGGCTGTCGGTGTCGCTGAAGACGGAGAGATAACCGAGTTCGGCCGCCTCCCGGGTCACCCGCCAGGTGCCGTCGCCGATGGCGTCGTTACCGGCGGAGTAGGGCAACCGCAGCAGCCGGGTGTTCCCACCGGTGGCGTAGGTGATCGCCATCTGGGTCTGGGCGTACTCGATCCGGCGCCGCCAGGCCGGCAGGTTCTCGGTCTGCGGGTGGGTGAACGTGTGCACGCCGACCTCGTTGCCGTCGGCCGCGAGCCGCCGGGTCAGTTCGACGTTGCGGGCCACCTGGGTGCCCAGCACGAAGAAGGTGGCCCGGACGTCGTGCCGCCGCAGCACCGCCAGGATCTCCGGCGTCCACCGCGGATCCGGGCCGTCGTCGAAGGTGAGCGCGATGGTCCGGCTGGGCATCGGGTAGGAGTGGACCTCCGCGCCGACGTCCACGATCGGCCCGCCCTCGACCGCCGCCGCCGGCACCGTCCGCTGGCTCTGCTCCCCCCGTTCCTGGTCCGGTTTGAACTCGGCGCTCACGTACGCCTCGACGAACAGCAGGTTGACCAGCAGGATCAGCAGCATCGTGCCGATGACGAACCGCTTGCGCGGCAGCCACCGCCGGGCCGGACGGGTGGGTGTCGACGCGGAGCTGGCGCTGCTCGGGAAGACCGTCACCGACCGTTCCCGAGGTCCAACGCACCGCCGGAGCCGAGCTGGCTCAGCCAGAGCACCCCGATCAGCGCCACGCAGAGCAGCGCCACCACGATCGCCGCCGCCACCAGCAGCCGATGGCGACGACCGCTGTCGTCCACGAAGACCGGCGCGGTGACCCGCACCGGGTTCAGCACCGAGGTGCGTTCCATCGCCTCGGGCACCCGGGCCACCGCCAACCGGGCGCCCTCGGCGAAGGCGTGCTTGGGCAGCAGCGTGGTACGGCCCAGGTCGTCGTCCTCGACCGGGCGCCGCTGCCCGGGAATCTGCCAACTCTGCGTCTGGTCCGGATCGGCCCACGCCACCACGATCTGCGTCCGCTCCAGATCCGCGCGCGACAGGTCCACCGTGTCGCCGGCCGTCTCGCCCCCCACGTTCACTTCCCTCTCACCGTTGTGCCCCACGGCCGTCACCGCAGCTCGTACTCGTCACCGAAGACCGTCAACGGCACCGGCGGCGTCAGCCCATGTCGATCATCGTTGACCAGGCGACGCAGCGCCTTCACCCGGTCGACCGACTCCGCCCACACGGCGCGGGTGTCGGGGTCGTGCGCGTGGCGCAAGGTCTCCGCCCGAACGTCGAGGAAGGCCGCCAACCAGCGCTGTTCCGGCGTACCGTCGGCCGGACGACCACGGGCCGACCGGGTGGCCCGGTCGGCGAGCGCCGGCAGTCCGTCCGGATCCGCGCCCATTCCGTGTTGGACCGCGGTGTCGAACAGGACCGCCACCCCCAGGGCGGTCCGAATGCCGAGCGTGCGGGCCAGTCGCAGCGCCGGACCGTACGCGATCCGGTCGGTCGCCTGGTCCTGGATCCGGCGGAACTGTGGGTCACCCGCCGCGGCCGCCCAGGCGGCCGGGAAACCGGCCATGCCGTCGTCGCCACCGTCCGCGTCGGCGGCCAGCTCGCGCAGCCGGGGCAGGTACCGCACCAGCGGGTCACCGGGCCGGCGCTTCGCCCAGGCCGCCACCACGTCGCGGACCTCGGGACCGTCGGTGGTGAAACCGATCTTGCCGCAGGTGTACCCGCGACCGTCGTCCAGTCGCTCGACGTAGTCGTAGCGCGGGTCCGCGGTGCCGTTCTCGAACACGCTCACCAGTTCGTCGGCGATCCGCCGCTGGACGGCCGGGAGGACGACATCGGACGGACCGGCGACCGGCTCGGGCCACGGATCGGCCGGGGTACGGGCACAGGCCGAGACGAGCACCAGCAGCAGCCCGACCAGACCGGTGCCGCGACGCCGGATCCGGCTCACGGCGCGGGGTGATTCGACACGGGGATCAGCGTAGCGGTGCTTGTCAGACCCGGTCGAGGGGCGAGACGCGTCTTACTGACGGGACTGCCCCGTCAGTCGATGCGGGCCGGGTCGTCCGAGTCGGTGCGGGTCGGCCCGGGTCAGTCGGTGCGGGCCGGCTCGTCCCGCGGGTAGGCCGGCGGGGGCAGCGACGGGCAGGGCCGGGACGGCGGTGGCTCACGTCGGGGTCGGCGCACCAGCGCGGCGGCCAGCACCGCGCTGAGGAACATCAGTCCGGCGCACCACACCATCGCGGACCGGTACGCGTGGGTCAGCTCGGCCGGCATCTCGTAGCCGGCGCCGGAGAGGCCGACCAGCAACGGCAGGGCCGCGACGGCCAGCAGACCACCGGCCCGGGACGCCGCGTTGTTGACGCCGCTGGCCACGCCCGCGTACCGGTCGGCCACCGCGCCCAGCACCGACGCGGTCAGCGGCGCCACCACCAGCGTCATGCCGAGTCCGAACAACGTCACCCCCGGCAGTACGCCGAGCCAGTACGAACCGCCCGGGGTGACCCCGCGCAGCAGCAGGAAACCGACGCCGGACAGCACCGGACCGACGGTCAACGGCCAGCGCGGCCCGATCCGGGTGGCCAGCGCCCCGGCCTGGGCGGAGCCGACCAGCAGCAGGATCGTCAGCGGCAGGGTCGCCAACCCGGTCACCAGGGCCGAGTAGCCCACCACGTTCTGCAGGTAGACGGCGAGGAAGAAGGTCAGCCCGTTCAGCGCCGCGTACACCGTCACCGTGTAGACGTTCAGCACACTGAACAGTCGGCTGCGGAACAGCCGCGGCGGCAGCATCGCGGCGTCCTGCCGGCGTCGCTCGACGAGAACGAAGGCCACCGCCGCGGCCACCCCGACCGCCGCGGCCACCAGCACCGGCGCGGACAGCCCGTGCCGCGGCGCGTCGATCAACGCGTACGTGACGCCGGCCAACGCGAGGGCACCGAGCAGCGCGCCGGCGATGTCGAAACGGGTGCCCGGCCGCGGCGCACCGTGCCCGGCGTCCCGCCGGCCGGCGTACGGGTCCCGGCTCTCCGGCACCCACCGCAGCCCGGCGACGACCACGACCGCCGCGATCGGCAGGTTGATGAAGAAGATCCACCGCCAGGACAGCGAGTCGATCAGGTAGCCACCGATGAACGGCCCGAGCGCCGTCGACACCCCGGCCAGGCCGGACCACAGGCCGATCGCCTTGCCCCGGTCGTCATGCCGGAAGCTGCCCTGCAGGATGGCCAGCGATCCCGGGGTGAGCAGCGCGCCGCCCGCGCCCTGCAGCACCCGGGCCGCGACCAGCCACTCGATGGTCTGCGCAGCCCCGGACAGCAGGGAGGCCGCGGTGAACCACAGCACCCCGATCAGGAACATCCGCCGCCGGCCCCAGCGGTCCCCCAACGCCCCGCCCAGCAGGACGAACGCGGCGAGCATGAGCAGGTAGCCGTTCACCGTCCACTGCAGACCGCCGACCGGCGCGTGCAACTCCCGGCCGAGGTGCGGCAGCGCGACGTTGACCACGGTGGCGTCCAGGAAGACCATGCCGGAGGCGAGGATCGTGGCGAGCAGGGTGCCCCGGGCCACCGGGGTGCCCAGCCGTAGTTCGGGTGCGGTCTCGGCCATGTCGTCCAATCTGCCCTGCGCCCGCGATGATAGTCGCGAAACGCCGAAATCGGCCGCGTATCCCCGACCGTGTTGGTCTGAGGCGGCAAGCTGGGTATGTGCACATCATGCGTACCCCCAGAAGATCCTGGCTCGCGGCGCTGGCGGCGTCCGCGGCGCTCGCCCTCGGCGGCGTGGCCGGCTGCGCCCCGGCCGCCGACCCGACGCCGGGGCCCTCCGGCTCCGGCACCGGCTCCGGCACCGGCACCGACGGCGGTGGTTCCGGCTCGGCGGCCAAGGACCTCGAACAGCTCAAGGTCGCGTCCGCGGCGTCGATGAAGGGCTACAGCCGGGACCGTTTCCCGCACTGGCGGTCGGCCGGCAAGAACTGCGACGTCCGGGACACGGTGCTCAAGCGTGACGGCAAGGACGTCAAGCTGTCCGGCTGCAACGTGGTCGGTGGTCGGTGGACCAGCCTGTACGACAACAAGGACCTCACCGACCCGAAGGAGGCAGACATCGACCACATGGTGCCGCTGGCCAACGCCTGGCGTTCGGGCGCCGCCGACTGGGACGACAAGAAGCGCGGCGACTTCGCCAACGACACCACCCGGCCGCAGCTGTTCGCGGTCTCGGCGACGTCGAACCGGGCCAAGGGTGACCAGGACCCGTCGCAGTGGAAGCCGCCCGCCCGCGACTACTGGTGCACGTACGCGGTGGACTGGATCACCGTCAAGACCTACTGGAAGCTGACCGTGACGACGGCCGAGAAGGCCGCGCTCACCGACATGCTGAGGACCTGCTGATGCCCGACGAGCCCACCCCCGACAAGGCCGCCCCGGACAAGGCCGCGCCCGAGAAGGCCGGCCCGGACAAGGGCGCCCCGGACAAGGGCGCCGATGCCCCGTCCCGCAGCGCCGACATCGTCCCCGGGCCGGGTGGTGTGATGACCGACGAGGTCGGCGTGGTGACCGGCGAGTTGACCCTGCGCACCGAGTACGCCGACGGTCGGGTCACCCTGCGGGTGCAGTACAAGGACGCCGACGAGTGGTACGCGGTCACCGGCGGCTCGGCACCGCTGACCGACCCGGCCGCGCTCGACGCGGTGCACACCATCGCGGTCGGCCTGCTCAACCGCCCCGACGGCTGAGCAGGCCGCGCCGCGGTCAGGGAGTGGGGATCAGCTCACCGGGTGCGCCCGGCGCGGCGCCGTCGTCCGGGCGTACCAGTTCCGCCTCGACCTCGTGCGGGCGCAGCCGGCCGTCCGCGATCTCCTCGGCGAAGTGGCAGGCCACCCGGTGCCCGCCGACGACCTCCCGCAGCTGCGGGCGCTCGTTTGCGCACCGGGTCGGTTGGGCCCACGGGCAGCGGGTGTGGAACCGGCACCCGCTCGGCGGGTTGGCCGGCGAGGGCAGGTCGCCGGCCAGCAGGATCCGCTCCCGTCGGTCCTCCACCGTCGGGTCGGGCACCGGTACGGCGGACATCAGCGCCTTGGTGTACGGGTGCATCGGCTCGCGGTAGATGTCCTCGCTGGACGCCTCCTCGACCAGACCACCGAGGTACATCACCCCGACGGTGTCGGCGATGTGCCGCACCACGGCCAGGTCGTGGGCGATGATCAGGTAGGTCAGGCCGCGCTCGTTCTGCAGGTCCTCCATCAGGTTGAGCACCTGCGCCTGGATCGACACATCGAGCGCCGAGACCGGCTCGTCGGCCACGATCAGCTCCGGATTGAGCACCAGCGCCCGGGCGATGCCGATCCGCTGGCGCTGGCCACCGGAGAACTCGTGCGGGTACTTGCTCAACGCCGACGCGGGCAGCCCGACGGCCGCGAGAGTGTCCCGCAGCGTCTTGCGGACCTCGGCCTTGTCGTCAGCCAGGCCGTGCGCCTTGAGCCCCTCGACCAGCAGCGACTCGACCGACTGCCGCGGGTCCAGACTGGACAGCGGATCCTGGAAGATCATCTGCATCCGGCGGCGGGCCTGGCGCATCTGTTCGCCCTTGAGCGCGCGCAGGTCGGTGCCGTCGAAGACGATCTCCCCGTCGGTCGGTTCGACCAGCCGCAGCAGGCCCCGGCCGAGGGTGGACTTGCCGCAACCGGACTCGCCCACCAGCCCGTACGTCTCGCCGCTGCGGATCGACAGGGAGACCCCGTCGACGGCGTAGACGTACCCGACGGTGCGGTCGAACAGCAGGCCGCTCTTGATCGGGAAGTGCACCTTCAGGTCGCGCAGTTCGATCAGCGGTGCCCGGTCGGCGTCGCCGGCCCTGGTCGGCCCGCTCGGCGTCCCGCCGCCCTGGGCCGGCACCGTCGGCGTCGGACCGGTCTCGGCCGTCGAGGCGGTCTCGGCCATCGGCGTGTCGGTCGGTTCGGTCACGTTCTTCTCGTTCGGGTCGCTCATTTGGCCACCGCCACTTCGTGCTGGACCGGGTTGTTGCAGCGCAGCCGGCCACCGGTGGCGGTCGGTTCCAGGGGTGGGGTGCCCTCCACGCAGGCGTCCACCACCCGGTCGCACCGGGGGGCGAAGGCGCAGCCCTCGACCCAGGGGATGTTGTCGGACACCGAGCCGCGGATGGCGTGCAGCCGCTGCCCGCGTACCGAGTCCAGCCGGGGCACCGAGGCCAGCAGCCCGTCGGTGTACGGGTGCCGGGGCCGGGCGAACAGCTCGTGCCGTTCGGCCGTCTCCACCACCTTGCCGCCGTAGAGCACGTTGACCGTGTCGCAGAGGCCGGCCACCACACCGAGGTCGTGCGTGATCATGATCAGCGCGGTGCCGGTGTCGTCGACCAGTTCCTTGAGCAGGGTGAGGATCTGCGCCTGGATGGTCACGTCCAACGCCGTGGTCGGCTCGTCGGCGATCAGCAGTCGCGGCTTGCAGGCCAGGGCGATGGCGATCAACGCCCGTTGCCGCATCCCGCCGGAGATCTGGTGCGGGTACTCGGACAACCGCCGGGACGGGTCCGGGATGCCGACCGCGTCCAGCAGGTCCCGCGACTCGCGCAGCGCCTCCTTGCGGTCCTTGCCCTGGTGCCGTTCCAGCACCTCGGCCACCTGGACGCCGATCGGGATCACCGGGTTCAGCGAGGACAGCGGGTCCTGGAAGATCATGCCGACCTCCCGACCGCGCCGGTCGCGCATGTCGTCCGGCCGCAGCTTGAGCAGGTCGGTGCCCTCGAACAGCACCTCGCCGGTCACCTTGTTGCCCCGCTTGGGCAGCAGACCCATGATCGCCAGGCTGGTGACGCTCTTGCCGCAGCCGGACTCGCCCACCAGGCCGACGGTCTGGCCGGGCTCCACCGTGAAGCTGACCTGATCCACCGCGGTGAAGGGCCGTTCGCCCCGCCGTTGGAAGACGACGCTCAGGTCCCGTACGTCGAGCAGGGTCATCGTGGTCCTCCCTCGTTCCGGTCCGTCATCGCCGTCACCGCCGGTTCTTCGGGTCGATGGCCTCGCGCATCGCCTCGCCGAGCAGGGTGAAGCCGAGGGCCACCACGATGATCGCCAACGCCGGGTAGTACGCCAGTTCGGGGCGTACGTCGAAGTAGCGCTGCCCGTCGACGCCCAGCATCAGGCCCCACTCGGCCCGGTTGATGTCCGGGTCGCCGAGGCCGAGGAAGGAGAGCGCGGCCGCGTCCAGGATGGCCACCGCGAAGGTCAGGGTGGCCTGCACGATGACCGCGGTCATCGAGTTGGGCAGCATGTGCCGCAGCACGATGGACCGCTGCCTGACCCCGAGCGCCCGGGCGGCCAGCACGTGGTCGCTCTCCCGCTGGGCGAGCATCGAGCCACGCAGCAGTCGGGCGAAGATCGGCACCTGGACGATGGCCACCGCGAAGATCACCGTCCATTGGCTGGAGGAACTGGCCATCGCCACCAGGGTGATCGCCAGCAGCAGGCTGGGCAGGGCCAGCATCACGTCGGTGACCCGCATCAGCACCACGTCGACCCAACCGCCGAAGGCTCCGGCGATCGCGCCGAAGACCACCCCGAGGGCCAATCCGATCATGGTGGCCAGCACGCCGACGAAGAGCGTCTGCCGGGAGCCGTAGATCATCCGGGACAGAAAGTCCCGACCCAGCGGGTCGGAGCCGAGCGGAAAGCCGTCCCGGGCGCCGGGGATGGTGTCCGTGGTCAGGTCCTTGGTCAGTTCCGGATACCGGATGACCGGGTCGTGCGGCGCGATCAGCGGCGCGAGGAGCGCCATCAGGACGAACAGCCCGACGATCACGGCTCCGGTGACGGCGGCGGGGTTGCGCCGCAGCCGCCGCACCGCGTCGCGGAGCAGGCTCACCCCGCCGGAATCGGCGCTGGCCTGGGCCAACCGCTCCAGCCGCGCCTTCTTCTTGTCGGCCAGTACGCCGACACCGCTTCCCGCCGTACGGCTCCGCTGCGCCGCGGCCGCCGGGCTGTCCGGGCCGGGTTCGACGGTTCGCTCGCTCATCCGACACGCACCCTCGGGTCGATGATCGCGTACGACAGGTCGACGAGCAGGTTGACCACCACGAAGACCAGTGCCGCAAGCATGATCAGGGCTTGCAGGATCGGATAGTCCCGGCCACCGCTGATCGAGTCGTTGATCAGAGTGCCGAGCCCGCCCCAGTTGTAGACCCGTTCGGTCAGCACCGCGCCGGCGAGCAGGGCGCCGGTCTGCAGGCCGATGGTGGTGACCACCGGCAGCAGCGCGTTACGCAGGACGTGCCGGCCCCGGACCGTCCGCTGCCGCAGGCCCTTGGCCTCGGCGGTCCGGACGTAGTCCTCGTTGAGCACGTCGAGCACGCTGGCGCGGGTGATCCGGACGATCACCGCGAGCGGGATGGTGGCCAGCGTGATCGCCGGCAGGATCAGGTGCCAGAGCGCGTCGGCGCTGGCGTCGAACTCCCGGGTCAGCAGCCCGTCCAGGACGAAGAAGCCGGTGACGTTGGTGTTGTCCAGCCCGGTGCTGATCCGCCCGGACGGCGGGAACCAGTGGATGTTCTGGGTGAACACGTCCTTGAGCAGATAGCCCAGGAAGAAGATGGGGATCGAGATGCCGAGCAGCGTGCCGCCGACGGTCAGGTTGTCCAGCGTCCGACCGCGGTGCCGGGCGGCGAGGTAACCCAGCGGTACGCCCAGGCCGATGGCGATGATCAGGGCGGCGACCGACAGCTCGATGGTGGCCGGGAAGGCCCGCCCGATCACCTCGGTGACCGGGTCACCGGTCCGGATCGAGTTGCCGAAGTCCCCGGTCAGGGTCTTTTGCATGAACTTGCCGTACTGGACCAGGATCGGCTGGTCGTAGCCGAGCGCCTTGGTCAGCAGGGCCCGGGTCTCCGGGGTGGCCCGCTCACCGAGCAGCGCGTTGATCGTGCCACCCGGCAGGTTACGCAGCCAGATGAAGATCAGCGCCGACAGCGCCAGCAGCGTCACCACCAGCTGCAACAGCCGGCGGACTATCACTCGCAACATCTCTCACACCACGTTTCTGGTTAGTGGAGTGCCGTACGGAACGGCCCGGACCGCCGAGTTGCCGCCCGGTCCGGGCCGTTCGCGTCAGGCGCTGCCGCCGCCGGGTCAGCTCTTCGAGACGCTCACCGTGTTGAAGCGTTCGTCCGTCAGCGGACTCGGCACCAGACCCTTGACGTCCTTGGAGACCACGATCGCCGGAGGCGCGTGCCAGACCGGGATGGCCGGCAGCCACTTCGCGGCGATGTCCCGGTTGACCTGCTCCCAGGCCGCCTTCTTGCCGGCCTCGTCGACGGTGCCGTCGGCCTTGGTGATGGCCGCGAACATCTCGGTCATCGCCTGGTCACCGAACTCGACCTTGCCCCGGCCGAAGAAGGTGCCGACGAAGTTGCCCGGGTCGTTGTAGTCACCGGTCCAGCCCAGGATGTGCAGGTCATGCTTGCCGAACTGCTGCACGTCGTCCTTGAAGCCACCGTTCCACGGCCGCGGAACACCGTTGACCTTGATGCCGACGGCCTGCAGGTCGTTCGCCAGAACGGTGAAGATCTCCTGCGGGTTGGGCATGTACGGCCGGGTGACGTCCGGCGGGTAGTAGAAGTTGAGGGTCAGCCCGGTCGCGCCGGCCTGCGCGAGCAGGTCCTTGGCCTTGGTCGGGTTGTACTCGTACTTCTGCACGTCCGGCGCGTAGCCGAGCACGGTGTCCGGCATGAACTCGTCGGCCACGCTCGATCCGCCCGGTGCCTTGGTCTGCACGAGCTGCTGCCGGTTCAGGGCGTAGGCGATCGCCTGCCGCACCCGCAGGTCCTTCAGCTTCGGGTTGTTCTTCTGGTTGATGCCCAGGTAGAGAATGTTGAAGGCCTTCCGGTCGAGCACCTGGAAGCCCTCGCCCGCGAGCGCCTTGCGGTCGGACGGCGCCGGGAAGTCGATGCCCTGGACGGTGCCGGCCCGCAGTTCCTGCTTACGGGTGCTCTCGTCCTTGATCACCTTGATGATGACCTTGTCGACCTTGGCCTTCTCGCCCCAGTAGTCCGGGTTGCGGTTCAGCGTGATCTCGTTCTTGGCCTTGTCCCAGCCGCCGAAGGTGAACGGCCCGGTGCCGACCGGGTGCTCGGTGGCGAACGCGCTGTACGCGAACGAGTCGCCGTTCTGCTTCACCTCGTCGGCGTTGTACTTCTTCAGCGCCTCGGGGCTGGCGATCGACAGCGAGGTGAGCGCGAAGGCACCCGGGAAGGCGCCCTTGTAGTTGTTCAGCGTGAGGACGGCGGTGTTGTCGTCCTTGGCCTCGCACTTGTTGTAGACCGGCTTGCCGGCGTCCTCGGACTCGTTCTTGGCGAAGCCGCCGAACACGTCCATGTAGTAGAGCATCTGGCTCTGGGCGGCGGCGCCCTTCATGTTGAACCAGCGGTCGAAGTTGAAGCAGACCGCGGCCGCGTTGAACGGGGTGCCGTCGTGGAACTTGACGCCCTTGCGCAGGTTGAAGGTCCAGACCTTGCCCTCGGGATCGTGCTCCCACTTCTCGGCCAGACCGGCCTCCAGGTCGGCGGTGCCCGGCTTGTGGCTGATCAGCGTGTCGAACATCTGCCGGGTGGGGCGGAACGACTCGCCGTCGTCGTTGAAGATCGGGTCGAAGTTCTTCGGGTCACCAGCACCGGCGAAGATGAAGGTGCCGCCCGTCTTGGCGTCGCCACCCTTGTCCCGGTCACTCTGCGCGCAGCCGGCCGCGCCAGCTGCCAGCGCGGCAACGGCCGCCACGGCAACCGCCGTTTTGAGCCTTCTCACCTGCATCTCTCACCTCTGTCATGCGCATGACCAACGCCGGGGTCTGGCTCGGTCCGTGTGCGGCACGCTAGTGGCCTCAAGAGCAAGAACGGAACGCCCGCCCGCGAATCTCTATCAACCCGACACCTAAGGTTGATCTTTGGTGCAACATGGGCGGTTTTCCCGATACAACCGATAACGGCTCTATAACGATGGCCGGCCCCGAATCGGTGCCCGCTGTCACACATCCGCCGACCCGGACCACCTCCCGGAGACGCCGACCCGGACCGCCACCGGAGACGCCGACCCGCCCCACGGCGGACCGAGGAATCAGATCGCCCGGCGGCCCTCGAAGGCCCGCCCGAGGGTGATCTCGTCGGCGTACTCCAGGTCCCCGCCGACCGGCAGGCCGCTGGCGAGCCGGGTCACCGCGATACCCATCGGCTTGACCATCAGGGCGAGGTAGGTGGCGGTCGCCTCGCCCTCGGTGTTCGGGTCGGTGGCGAGGATCAACTCGCGGACCGTACCGGCGCTCAGCCGGGCCATCAGCTCGCGGATCCGCAGGTTGTCCGGGCCGATCCCCTCCAGCGGATTGATCGCCCCGCCCAGTATGTGGTAGCGACCGCGGAACTCACCGGTCCGCTCGATCGCCACCACGTCCTTGGGCTCCTCGACCACGCACAGCACCTCGTCGGTACGGCGCGGGTCGCGGCAGATCCGGCACTGCTCCGCCTCGGCCACGTTGAAGCAGATGGTGCAGAACCGCACCTGCTCCTTGACCTTGCGCAGCGCCGTGGCGAGCCGGGCCACGTCGACCGGATCCGCCGACAACACGTGGAAGGCGATCCGCTGCGCGCTCTTCGGGCCGACGCCCGGCAACCGGCCCAACTCGTCGATCAGATCCTGGATCGCACCCTCGTACATCTGCGGCGACTCAGAAGCCGGGCAGGCCGAGGCCGCCCATCCCGCCGGTCACCGGGCCCATCTTCTCCTCGGTCAGCTTGCGCACCGCGTCGTTGGCGTTGTGCACGGCCGCGACCACCAGGTCCTCCAGGGTCTCCACGTCGTCCGGGTCGACCGCCTTGGGGTCGATCTTGACCGACCTGACCTCGCCGGCACCGGTGATGGTGACGGTGACCAGGCCACCGCCGGCGGTGCCGGTCAGCTCGGCCTCGGCCAGTTCCGCCTGCGCGGCAGCGATCTGCTGCTGCATCTTCTGCGCCTGCTTCAACATCTGCTGCATATTGGGCTGTCCACCGGGGCGCACGGGCATCGCTCCTTCTCGCACGGGTCTGCTGCTGGCCGCCGCCCAGCCTATCGGCCGGGCGGATCCGACAACGGCCGGAGGCACGCCGACCGACGAGGGCGGGCCGATCGTCCTACGTGGCCTCGATCTCGCCGATCCGTTCGGCCCGGAACGCCTGCTCCAGCAACTGCACCGCCTGTTGCTCGCTGCTCTGCCGCGCGGTCCGCTCGTCGATCACCTCGTCCAACGGCTCGTCGCCGGGGTCGAACCCCTCGTAGCTGGCCGTACCGGCGGCGGCCACGGCACCGGGCGAGCCGGCGCCGCCGCGGGTCGGCGGGCCGTCGTACTCCGGGTCGTAGGGTGGCTCGCCGGCCCAGTCGCGGTCGGCCACGGTGGTCGCCGCCCCGCCGGAGCGTCCCTTGCCGGCCGCCGCTCCCGCCGCCGCCGCGCGGGCCGCCGCCAGGCCGCCGCCCGCGGCCCGCCGCCCGCCGGCACCGCCGCGCGGCCCGCCGCCCGCCGGTGTGGTCGCCGCCGCCCCGCCGGGCGCGGAGCCGCCCGCAGCGCCCGGTCCGCCGGTCGTGCCACCACCCACCGGTACGCCCGGCCCGCCGACCGCCCGACGGCCCACTCCCCCGGCCTCGGCGGTCCCCGGTCCGACGGCCGGCCCCGAACCGCCCGGGCCGTTGGCCGAGATCCCGGCAACCGAACCGTTCACCGCACCCGAACCGGCCGAACCGTCGACCGAAGTCAACCCACCAGCACCACCGGCCGCCGCCGGGCCACCCGGACCGCCGACCGCGCTCGAACCGCCCGCCGCCATCGAGCCGCCCGGTCCGGTGGCCGCGGCCGAACCGCTCGGGTAACCGGCCGCCGTCGAACCGCCCGGACCGGTGGCCGCGCTCGAACCGCCCGGACCACCCGCCGCCGCCGAACCGCCTGGACCGGTGGCTCCGCCCGGACCGCCGGCCGGCGTCGGGCCGCTCGGGCCAGCGCCGCCCGGCCGGGCCGGGGTCGGCCAGTCGTCGTCGCCGGTCGCCGCGGAAGGGTCCACCGCGGCGGCACCGCCGGGGCGGGCCGGCTCGGGCCAGTCGTCGTCGGCCGAGGGCTCGCCGGTCCCGGGGCCGGACCGCCGACCGCCGGCCGGTGCGGTCCGACCGTCGGCACCGCGCTCGGGTCGCCGCTCGGCGGCCGGTTCGGGTCGCCGGGGAGCCGGACCGGCCGGCTGGCGGTCGACCGGGGGCGCGCTCGGCGCGGCCGACCGGGAACCCCCGCCGGCAGCCGTCTGACGCTGGTCGCCGGCCACCTCGCAACGGACCTGCCAGCGTCCGCCGAACTCCTCGTACAAGGCGTCGGTCAGCACGTCGGCCTGCTTGGTCAGCCCTTGCGCGTGGAAGGCCGACTTCACCGTGAGCACGAGGACCTCACCGTCCACGTCCCGGACCACGGCATCGCGCATCAACGCGGCGGTGGGCTTACTTGTCCGGTTGACCACGGCGACGATCTCGCTCCAGGCGCGCCGGATCGCCGCGGCGTCCAGGCTGCCCCCGGCGGGCGGGTGGACCACCGGGTCCGGGGTGGCCGGATCGGGCATCACCGCCGCCGGGGAGACCGGCCGGCGGGCGGCCACGGGCTCGTGGCGTACCTCGTCGGTCGGCGCCGTCGCGAACCCGGACGGGCCGGACGGCGCCGGCGGGACGTCCGCGGCCGGGCCCGGGCCGCCGGCCGGTGCGACCGGCGGGGGTACGCTCCCGGCGCGCGGCGCGGGTCCGGTCGGCGGCGACGGTACGGCGGGCGCCGACGGGGGCGGAGCGGATGCCCGGCGGACCGGCTCGGCGGTCGGGGCCGGGGCGGGCGCCCGGCGGGCCGGTTCGGCCTCGACGGCCAGGTCGGCGCCGCCGCCCAGAGTGAGCCGGCGTTCCATCCGTTCCAGGCGTTGCAGCAGACCGGTGGTGGAGTCCTCGGCGCCGGGCAGCAGCATCCGGGCGCAGATCAACTCCAGCAGCAGCCGGGGCGCGGTGGTGCCGCGCATGTCGACCAGGCCGTTGTGCACGATGTCGGCGCACCGGGACAGCGTCGCCGGGCCGAGCCGCTGGGCCTGGGCGGTCATCCGCTCGATCTGGTCCGGCGGCCCGTCGATCAGGCCCTTGGTCGCGGCGTCCGGCACCTGCTGCAGCACGATCAGGTCACGCAGCCGCTCCAGCAGGTCGGAGGCGAACCGGCGCGGGTCGTGCCCGGCCTCGGCGACCCGGTCCACGGTGGCGTACGCCGCGGCGCCGTCCCCGGCGGCCAGCGCGTCGCACATCTCGTCGATCAGGGCCGAGTCGGTGACGCCGAGCAGCGCGACGGCCCGGGCGTAGCTGACCCCCTCCGGGCCGGCGCCGGCGATCAACTGATCGAGCACCGACAGCGAGTCCCGGGCGCTGCCGCCGCCGGCCCGCACCACCAGCGGGAAGACCGCCGACTCGACCTTGACCCCCTCCGCCGCGCAGAGCTGCTCCAGGTACGGCCGGAGCACCCCGGGCGGGATCAGCCGGAACGGATAGTGGTGGGTCCGCGACTTGATCGTGCCGAGCACCTTCTCGGGCTCGGTGGTGGCGAAGATGAACTTGACGTACTCCGGCGGCTCCTCGACCAACTTCAGCAGCGCGTTGAAGCCGGCCGACGAGACCATGTGCGCCTCGTCGATCACGTAGATCTTGAACCGGCTGCTGGCCGGCGCGAAGAACGCCCGCTCGCGCAGCTCCCGGGCGTCGTCGACGCCACCGTGGCTGGCCGCGTCGATCTCGATCACGTCGATGGAGCCGGCGCCGTCGTTGGTCAACGACCGGCACGACTCGCACGTCCCGCACGGCTCCGGGGTGGGACCCTGCTCACAGTTGAGCGAGCGGGCCAGGATCCGGGCGCTGGAGGTCTTGCCGCAGCCACGCGGCCCGGAGAAGAGGTACGCGTGGTTGAGCCGGCCACTGCGCAACGCCTGCGACAACGGCTCGGTGACGTGCTCCTGGCCGATCACCTCGGCGAACGTGCGTGGCCGGTACTTGCGGTAGAGCGCGAGCGCCACTCGCCCCGCCTCCTCTCGACCGGGCCATTCTGCGCCGCCGCGGCGCGCCGGGCCAACCTGCCGGGCGAGTCGGGTACGGCGCGCGGGCGGACGCTGGCGCCGGAGGCCGGTCAACACCGTCCCGGAACGCGAAGGCCCCCCGTGCACCCGTCAGAGCCCGTTTATCCTTGCTGCCTTCCGGCCCTGGGGAGGTTCACGAGATGCACGCCGCACGGGGGGGTACCGCCGAGTCTACCCGGCCGGCTAGTCGATCTCCACGGGTGGTGGGGTGAAGGCCGGCCGACGGACCTGTACTCTGTCCGACGGAGGATTCGCCTAGAGGCCTAGGGCGCACGCTTGGAAAGCGTGTTGGGTTCACACCCTCACGAGTTCGAATCTCGTATCCTCCGCTCGCGTGAGCAGCACGAACGCGAGGGCCGGCCCACCAGGACCGGCTCTCGCGTCGTCCCGGCCCGGGGAGCCGTCGCTGTTGTCGTCTCGTTGCACGGCACCCCATCCGGCGCTGGGGCGGGTCAGGCTCAACCTGCCGCCTCAGCCGGACGCAACTCCCAGCGCAAAGGCGATAGCTAGATAAGCGATCATCGCGCGAACTAGAACAAAGATTCTGACGCGCCAACTTCCTCTACCGACGGCACCTTTCGCCATGCGGCATGACCGCCACCTTTACCTGGCACCCGCTCGATCTGATTCGCTTGGGCGAGTCGGTAAAAAATGCGCTTCACCTCGTTTTCAGAACCGATTCCGGTCAGCTCCCGAACCTTGCGGTTCGTCACTTCCGGATTCTCGTCAAGATACTCCATGATGATCTCTTCCGGCGACCCCAGGCGTTGATGCTTGATATCAACAATCACTGAGTTATCGGCCTGACGGATTACCGGAAAGGCGAGCTTGAGTTGCTTCATGGCAGCGAAAGCGGTATTCAGCCCCTCACCCACATCCTTGTTCGGTGGATTCGGGAACTTATTAATCAACCGTACGATGTTCCCATTCCGAGAGAACCGCTCGTTGAGAATATTCTCAGGCGTTATATGGGCGGGCAGACGTCCCGGGCTTTCCACTTCCACCCGGTTGTCGAAGATGCGGACGTGCACATCATCGGCGATACCATAGTCCCTATGAAGCACGGCATTCGTAATGATCTCGTGAAGAGTAACCTGCGGATAACGAATTGCCTCAAGGCCCTCATCTCCGAGCACTCGGATCTGCTCGATGAGGCGGGCGGTTTCATTGACAGCAGCCCCGATTTGCTCGTAGAGGCAGCCCTCAATGGTGACCGGGTCGAATGCGAGAGTGTCGCGACTACCTTCCGAGCTGGAGGTCTTGTACCGATAGATCTTGATTGCCGACCTCTTGGGAAGGGCCGCTTGGGGCTCGTCCGAAAATAGCAGCACGGCTGCAACGGTCGGCTTTTCGTTCACGACAAGGAGCTGTTTCTTCAGCCAGGGCAGCGGCTCGGCAATCGGCACGACTTCCAGCATAAAGCCGATAACGACGTCGGAATTTGCAACCATGTCAAGGGGCACCGGAACCGTATTCGTCTCAAAGGAGGTTATTCCCTTGTTGCGATGAAGCCGATCCAATTCCTCCGGCGTTTTTACCGGCAAGTTCTGCGCGCCGCGCCGGACGTACACGCCACCGTCCGAAGCCTTTTTAACGTCAACAGTCTTTTGTACAGCGACGTGCAGGACCAGACCGCGAGAAGAAGTCGGCGGTCGCATAAACTCGTACTTGAAGTCCTGCCCTAACGGGAAAAGTTGCTCAAAAATCTGAATATGACCGTTAGCAGCTTCCGGCGAGGCAAAGCCTTGCCAGGTCTTTACACCCTTCACCTTGTCTTCGGCGATCCCGATGTACACGTCTCCGCCATCAGCATTAGCGAAAGATGCAATCGTTTTCGTGAGCTTCGCCGGCGCGATGTCAATTGCCTTGACATCAATAAAATGCCCTTCCTCCAGGATTTCGGCTTTTCTGACATCCGCTTGCGATACCTGGAGCACGTCTACCGCCATGGGCGGAGTATGCCACGAACATAGCCGGGCGCCGCCTAGTCGACCCATATGCCAGAAATATGCGTGTCGCGATTGTAAGAGAGTTATCGTGCGATTCTTGACGTTAATCATGCTCATCCTTACGGCGACGACGGCATGGCAGGAGATCCCGTCTCAGCTCTCGTCTCCTCCGCCCCCGTTCGCCACCGTCCTCTTACTTCCGCAGCGCCCAGCGCGACCCGGACAAGTACCTGTACGGGCACGCCGGAAGACGGACCACAGACTTGGAAAGCGTGTTGGGTTCACACCCTCACGAGTTCGAATCTCGTATCCTCCGCTCGCTTCATTGCACGAACGACAGGGCGGGCCCCAGGGGACCGGCCCTGACTCGTCGCCACGTCGCCCTCGTCTCAGTCGTCATTCCACTCGCCCCGTTCCCGGATGGTCGGCGGCGTTGCGGCGGCCACTCGACGGGTCGCCCTGAAGCAAGCACGGCCGGCGGGCGGGCTGCCCGACGTCGGGCAGCCGGCCGTCCGGCACTCCGGTGAACTGTCCATCCCGCCAATTGGACACGAGCCGGGGGTTTGGGTGCGTTTGTTGTCGCTGGAGCGACAACAAACGCACCCAAACTCATGAGTCGCCGTGCTCGCCGTACGCAACCCGCTCGGGTCTCAGTCGACGGGGATGCGATACACCAGTTCGTATCGGTCGCCCGGCAGCACGATGTCGGCCGTCTCCACGGGTACGCCAGCCGCGTAGTACGTCCGCTCGATCAGGTGCACGAATGTCAGCCGAGGCGGCAGGGCCAGCGCCTCCGCCTCGTCCGGCAGTGCCGCGCGCAAGCTGATGCGCTCCTCGAACTCGTCGATGCGCACGCCGATCAGGTCCATCCTCGCCACCACGCCAACCGCGGCCCCGTCCTCCGGCCGCTCCACCTCGGTGCCCTGAGTGATGCTCAGCGGCTCATACGAGGTGGACAACTGGATGGGCTCGCCGTCGGCGAGGAAGCGGTAGTCCGTCCGCATCACCCTGCCGCCCGGTTCGATGGCCAGCCGGGCGGCGATCCGCTCATCAGCCGGCTCCTGCCGGCTGTCGTGCTCCCATGTGCCGTGATGCCCGGCGCGTGCCGCGTCCCGGGCGAACGGGGACGTGGGCGCAGAGCCACGGATGCCTCGACCATGGGCCAGACGCACGAGGCGGCGGACCTGGCGGACGTAGACGCCGGATCCGGCCCGGCCGTCGACCAGGCCCTCGCCCTTGAGCACGCTGATCGCCCATTTGGCAACTGTGCGGCTCACTTCGTAGCGACGCATCAGGTGGGTCTCGCTCGGCAATTTGGCGCCGGGTGGGAGTGCGCCGGACATGATCTCGGCGCGAAGGTCGGCGGCGATCGCAAGATAGGCAGGCGTTTTGGGCACGTGGTACCTCCGGTCAGCCTGCCCAGTCGATCACAGACGACCTGGTGTGCCAAGTTGCGTCTCCTCCCTTGCGAGCACAAAGCTGGTGTACTAGGTTCTAGATTGCTCCGTTACCGTGCGACTCCGGTCAGCAACCACGCCGCCGGTGACGGGGCCCCAGCCGTGGCTCGCACGACCCTCTGCCAGCGAAAGGGGAAGGCCGAGCGATGCCGCACCCAGGGCGCGGCGGCCCCCACCGCCGCGCCCCCGGACCGGCCCGGCGGCGCGGTCTCTCGACCCGAGGGAGCAGGCAACGCGCCGCCGGGCCCCCACTCAGGAGGACCCACAGATGCGCATCAGACAAGTCCGAACCCTGTGGCGACGCTGGCGGCACGAACGCAGGGAACGCATCGCCGACCAGGTATGGCAGGCCGGGCTGACCCGCGAAGAAGAGCGGATCCGCCAGCAGGTCGTCGCCGCCCTGGAAGAACACGAGCGGACCCGCCGCTGCCGGGACGCGTCATGACCACGACAGCCGAACCGGTATCCACCCACGACCTCGCCACCGCCGCGAACACCACCGTCGACCAACACTGGCAACGACCCGGCACCACCTGGAAACCGGCCTGCGCCGACTGCACCCACGACGGATGCCCACGACTGGAGTCAGCCCACCAATTCCTGGACCGACTCACCGCCCGGGCGTTGTCGTCGTGAGCGATCCGTCGACCGTGCACGCCCAACTCGTCACCGCGGCCAAGAAAATGATCATAGACCACTGGCCCGGACCCGACGGCTGCCCGATCTGCAAGGTCCACAACTGCGAGGCCAGAACAACCGCCTACCGCTACCTCGACGAACACGCCGGCCCCGCACCCGCACCGATCATCCCGCCGGACCCACGATGACACCCGACCAACTACGATGCGGCCGGATCCTCTACTGGGTTGTGCTGGCGCTCCTAGCCGTACTGGTCGTGGTCGGCACCATGACGGACAAACGTGGCGCTGCGGCAGCCGGCGGGTGCGCGCACGAAGCGCTCTCAGCCGCCCGATCGGGGCCGTCTTCCCGTCCTCGGCCTGGATCTGAGCCGACGACTGAGAGCGCGGCGCGGATCAGGTGCGGACGTACCGCTGAGGACGGGTGGTCACCATGACGCTGTGCTCGTACGCCCGGCCGTTCGGGTCGAGGATGGTCCGGGACAGGACCAGCACGGCAGCGCCCGGATCGAGGCGAAGGTGGCCGAGCTCCTCGGCGTCAGCGGTCCGGGCCATCAGTTCCTCTCGGGCTTCCTGAGCTCGAAAGCCCAGTTCGGCGAGGAGACCAACCGCTCCACCCCGGATCTTCGCCGTCCCGGCGAGCGGGGTATCGGCCGCGATGTCGACCGGGTAGTACGAGGTTGCCAACTCGACGGGTCGGTCGTCGGCCAGGATCAGGCGCCGGCGGCGGATGACAGGCTCTCCGGCTGCGAGCTGGAGTGCGTCGGCGACATCGGCAGGCGCCGGGACGGTGGCCACGTCGAGAAGTTGTTGCGTGCCACGTTGCCCGGTCGAGGCGGCCTCAGCGGCCCAGGCGTCCCCCTGACCGGGTGTGAGATACCGGTCCGAGCTACTCGCCCATCTCGCGGTTGTCATGTGTCTACTCACAACCTCCGGCCCTGGCTGTCGCGGGCGATGATGCCGTCCAGTCGTACTCCCGGGGCCAGCTCCTCCGGGTCGAACCAGAAGATGAGCACCTGCGGGTCCGCGCTCCACCGGGCCACCCGGGCATCGACCCGCCGCTCCCCGGCGGTGGCGGTGATCCGTTTTGCCGGCCCGACGAAGTAGCCGAAGATCGGCAGCGGCGGGCCGTCCCGCTGTCCGGTCCGTTCGTTGCCGATGGCGTGGAAGCCGGGCCGGCGGTCGCTGCCCTCGACGTCGTTGGCCAGGAAGTCGCTGACCAGCCCTCCGTCGGCGGTACGCCGGCCCGCGACCAGCCCGATCCGCACGTCGGGCAGGTCGGGCAGGTGGACCGGCACGAAGTAGAAGACCCGCTCCTCGCCGGCCCGCCGGAGCCCGCTGGTCACCACCTCGCCGACCGGTTGCCGGCCCGTCTCGTCCCGGTTCTTGTCCGTCGTCTCGGTGACGGTGGGGGTGGCGGCCGGAGCGCCGCTGGTCGGCGCGGCGGGGCTGACCGTCGGACCGGCGACCGGAGCCGGTGCCGGCCGGAACTGCCGTACGCCGACCGCGATGCCGACAACGACCAGCACCACCGACAGCGCCACGGCGCCCGTACCGGCGAGCCGGCGGCGACGACGCAGCCGGCCGCCCTCGTGCATGATCGCGTCCAGGTCGAGGCCCGGCCGGTCGGTGTGTTCGGTCGCCCGCATGGCCTGCCGGAGCTGGTCCGCCGCGTTCACCGGCGCGTCCCGTTGGTCTCCAGCGCATCCGCGTCGGCCGTGCGCAACTTCTCCAGGGCTCGCGAACTGGTGCTCTTGACCGTTCCGACGGACACGTCGAGTTCCCGGGCCACCTGCGCCTCCGACAGGTCGAAGTAATAGCGCAACACGACGATGGCCCGCTCCCGAGGGCTGAGCGTGCCGAGGATGGCGAGCAGCCAACGCCGGGTGGCGACCACGTCGGCGACGTCGCCGGACCGTTGCTCCGGCAGGTCCTCGCTGGGGTACTCGCGGATCGGTCGCCGCCACCCGTCGACCAGGTGGTTGACCAGCACCGTGCGGGCGTACCCGTAGGCGTCGGCGCCGCGGATCCGGGACCACGCCGCGTAGGTGCGGACCAGCGCGGTCTGCGCCGCGTCCTCGGCGCGGTGGTGGTCGCCGGTCATCAGGAACGCCGCGTGCACCAGCCGCCCCGACGCCGCCCGGGCGAACTCGACGAACTCCGTGTCACCTCGGGCCATGCCCACTCGTCTCGCATTCCACGTCGGACAGGACGGGCGGGCGGGGCGAAAGGTTGAGCCCACCCGGAGCCAACTTCACATCCGGGCCGCTCGTCCTTCCTGCCGGGTGGCACCGATCCGCGGTGCCCGGCAAGGAGGTTTCCGTGGCGGTCGGACTCACGATCCGTACGGTATCGATATTCGCGCTGGTCGCGCTGCTGGCCGGCTGCGCGGCCCCGACGTCCGCCGGCCCGGCGGCGCCGACCACGGCTCCTCCGGCGGTCCCGGTCGCCGCAGGCCACCGGACGCCGTCGCCGTCCGCGACGGCGGCGCCACCGCCGCCGGTCAGCTACCCCGCGACGGGCGGCAACCGCTGGCACACCGCCGCCGCCGAACCAGCCCACCCCGGGGGTACGGGTCGGCTGTTGCGGTATCGCGTGACGGTGGAACAGGACATCCAGGGCCTGGCCGTGACCGCCTTCGCCGCCGAGGTCACCCGGACGTTGACCGACCCGGGTGGCTGGACCGCGCCCGGGACGTTGCGGCTGCGCCGCGTCGGTCCCGGCCAGCCGGTCGACTTCACCGTCTACCTGGCCACCCCCGGCACCCGGGACCGGCTGTGCGGGGACGTCCGGGACGGCTACACCTCCTGCCGCAACGGCGACCAGGTGGTGCTGAACGTGGCGCGCTGGATGAAGGGCGTGCCGAGCTACGGCGCCGACCTGGCCGGCTACCGGCGTTACATGGTCAACCACGAGGTCGGGCACCGGCTCGGGCACGGCCACGAACTGTGCCCGGGCCGGGGACGACCCGCCCCGGTGATGCAGCAGCAGACGCTCGGCCTGCACGGCTGTACGGTCAACCCCCTGCCGTACCTGAACGGCCGCCGCTACGCGGGCCGGTCCGGCGCGTACGACGATCCGATCCCGGCCCCGGAACGCGGCTGGTCGGGCTGAACCGCTCCTGCCGGCACGACCGAGCCCGCGCGGTCTTCCGACGAGCTCGGAGCCGGGCGGCCATCTCGTCGAGCTAAGGGGGTGGCACGGTGGCTGTGCACACCTGTGGATGCGACCGGGAGCCAGCCGGCCGATCGGTCACAGGAATGACGGGCCTGTTGACAAGGGTGCCCTCCGCTAGGCTGTCCATCATGGATCCGTCGCCGCCCGATGAGCCTGCGATCATCCCCTCCACGCCACCCGAGCAGCCCTCCACCCTGCGTGAGCGGCTCGACACCGCGCGGCGACTCGCGGCCGGAGCCGGGCTGCGGGCCACCGAGGCCGGTCGACGGGCCGCCGACATCGGCAAGGTGGGCCTGTCCCGCGCCGAGGAACAGGTCCGCCGCAAGCTCGACGAGCGCGCGGCACATCGGGACCAGTCGGTGCAGCCGACCCCGCCCACAACGCCGGTTCGACCCACCCCGCTGCTCGCCCAGCCGACCTACCCGGCTCAGCAGACTCCGTCGCCCGCGCCGCCGATCCAGCCGGACCCACCGGTGCAGCAGTGGGTCGTGCCGCCTCCTCCGGCCCCGCTGCCGACCACCCGCCCGGCGGCCTACGGCGAGATCGCGCCATTCCGGCCGGCTCAGCCGCCGGCGCCGCACCATTCCCCGGCGCCCGCACCGCAGATCCTGACGCCGGTGCCCGTGCCGGCTCCGGTGCCGGCGGCACCGGTCACCACGCCCCCAGCGCGGCGTCCAAGGATGGTCAACGGTGCCGTCATCGCCGCGCTGATCGTCGCGGTGGTCTTTCCGCCCGCCGGACTCGGCCTGGCCAAGAGCGCCCGGCGGGAGTGCCGGGAGGAGGGTCGCCCCGGCGCCGGGCTGGCCCTGCTCGCCCATGTCGTCGCGGCGCTCGGGACCTGCCTGCTCGTGCTGGTGGTCCTCACCCTGTTCAGCGCGTTCACCTACGGGGTGGTCCAGGTGGGCAACGGTCTGAGCAGTATCGGCACCCTCTTCGAGTGGATCGGCCGGCTCTTCGGCTGAGGCCCGGTGCTCCGAAACGCCCGGTCGATCCGTGCGGATCGGCCGGGCGTTTTGGCACTTCGTGAGCGGTGGCGGAGGGATTTGAACCCTCGGAGGGCGTAAACCCTCACACGCTTTCGAGGCGTGCTCCTTAGGCCGCTCGGACACGCCACCGCCGAGAAGGGTACCCGACGGCGCCGGGCGACGTCGCGCGGGTCTCACCCGGGCCGGGCTGGCGACGTCCCACCCGTACCGACCTGGCAGGATCCCTCACCATGAGTACGCACATCGGCGCTGAGCCGGGACAGATCGCCGAGCGGGTCCTGATGCCGGGCGACCCGCTGCGGGCCAAGTGGATCGCGGAGACCTACCTCGAGGACGCCACCTGCTACTCGACGGTGCGCGGCATGTACGGGTTCACCGGCCGGTGGTCCGGGGTCGAGGTGTCGGTGCAGGGCTCCGGCATGGGCATGCCGTCGGCCTCCATCTACGCCCACGAACTGATCAACGAGTACGGCGCGAAGAGCCTGATCCGGGTCGGCTCCTGCGGGGCACTGAGCGATGATCTCAAGCTGCGCGACGTGATCGCGGCCAGCGGGTCGTCCACCGACTCGAACATGAACCGGTTCCGGTTCGACGGTCTGATCGACTACGCGCCGGTGGCCGACTTCGGCCTGCTGCGTACCTCGGTCGAGGTGGCCGAGCGCCGGCAGATCGCGATGCGGGTGGGGCCGATCCTGGCGGCCGACGCCTTCTACACCGACCGGCCCGACCTCTACGACCGGCTCGCCGACTACGGCGTGCTGGCGGTGGAGATGGAGTCGGCGGCGCTCTACACGATCGCGGCCCGGTTCAAGGCGCGGGCGCTGACTTTGTTGACGGTCAGCGACCACATCAAGACCGGCGAGAAGACCACCGCGCAGGAGCGCGAGCAGACCTTCGGCCAGATGGTCGAGGTCGCCCTGGACACCATCATCGCCTGATCGCGACCGTCGGACGCGGTGGTCGGCAACACCACCGACCACCGCCCCGCCGTCTCGGTCAGCGGAAGAAGCTGCGCAGCACCGTCGCGCACTCCTCCTCCAGCACCCCGGCGTACACCTCGGGGCGGTGGTTGAGCCGGCGGTCGCGGACCACGTCCCACAGTGACCCGACGGCGCCGGTCTTGGGTTCCCAGGCGCCGAACACCAGCGTCGAGACCCGGGCCAGCACCAGCGCGCCCGCGCACATGGTGCACGGCTCCAGGGTTACCACCAGGGTGCAGCCGGCCAGCCGCCACTCGCCCACCACCGCCGCGGCTCGGCGCAGCGCCAGGATCTCGGCGTGCGCGGTCGGATCACCGGCCCTTTCCCGCTCGTTGCGTCCGCTGCCCAGTTCGCTGCCGTCCGGACCGTAGACCACCGCGCCGACCGGTACGTCCTCCACCCGGTCGACCGGGCCGGGTGGCAACTCGGCCGTCGCCACGATTAGCGCCCGGCGCATCCACGACTCGTGCCGGAATCGCCGGTCCGCGCCGGTCACGCCTCGCGCAACTCCTCGACCTCGTCGCCGCAGCCGAGCACCCGGCAGATCTCGGCGGTCACGTCGGCCGGCAGGTTGCCCTCGTGGGCGCAGAGCGTGAGCAGCCGCTGCGTGGGGATGCCCAGGTCGGCCAGGATGTCGGCCTCGCCGACCGGGTCCGCGTCCGGGTCGGCCGCCGGCTCGTCGGCGCTCTCGTCCTCGTCGTCGCCGGCGGCCGCACGCACCTTCGGCTCGACCACGTCGTCGATGTCCAGCGCCGGTGCCTTCAGGTCGCCGACCAGCAGCGACCCGAGCCGGGATTCCTCGGCGAAGGCCGAATCCGAGCCGAAGACCCGCAGGTCGTCGCCCTCGTCGAGGCGGAGGATCGCCAGGTAGGCGTCGTCCGACTCGACGAACAGCAGCGACACCCCGGCGTCCGGATCGACGTCTCGGAGCCGGTCGGCGACCTCGTCGAGGTCTGCGGCACCGCCGAGGTCGACCTCGGCGGTCGACCAGCCGTCCTCGCCCCGCACCACGGCTGCCGCGAAGTACGACACGATCCCCCCAATTGCCCGCGGCCACCGCCGCACATTCACCAGATTGTCGTCACGCGTGACGGTAGCCGGTCCGACCTGCGGGTGAGCGCGCAACGCCCCGAACGAGGAAAGGAATCGAACCTTACCGACCGGTTCAGTTGGCCAGTCGTCGCCGGTCCGCGATCCGGTCGCGCAACCGGTGGTCGCGGGCCCACCGCGGATACTCGCGGCCCCGGAACGCCTTGGCACCGGCGAGTTCCGCGAGAAGTTGCAGACGGCGGCGGCTGCGATCGGGATCGGGCCGCTGCACAGTGGCGTTCATGGGGTCGAGCGTGCCGAGTCGTACCGGGTTCGTCAAGACCCGGTGGACGGCGCCGGAGCCGGTACCGGTTGCCGGTCCCGCCGCGCGCCGGTCCGGCTCACCACAACGGCCAGTCGCCGGTGTCCGCCCAGCGGATGGCCACCAGCACGGTGGCTATGCTCACCGCCGCCGAGGTGACGATCGCGATGCCCGCCGCCACCCCTCGGTCGCCGAACCGGGTCAGCCCCAGCACGGCCAGCCACGCGGCCGCGCCGGCGATCAACGTCCACCAGGCGTAGCCGACCAGGTCCCGGCCGAGCAGCCCGAAGAGGAGCGCCCAGAGCGCCGCGCCGAGGGCGCCGGCGGCGAGCGCGGACCGGCGTACCGGATGGGGTTCCCGGTAGGTCGGCCGGGTCGGTGCCGGCGGGACCGGCGGACCGGCCGGGAACAGGCCCGAGGGGGCCCGGGCCGGCGCCGGCCAGGCCGGCGACACCGGCATCCCCGGTGGCGGGCGGAAGGCCGGCGGCTGCGTCATGGTCCTCGCTCCGTCCCTGCTCGCGGCGGTGTCCCCGCCCGCAGCTTACCTCCGGGCGTCGGCCCGCCGGCGGGACGAGCCGGGGCGGCGGCCGCACGCCGCGACGGCCGTCCGCGCGGGTCTGCCAGGATGGGCCGCATGCATCGGCACGGTACGGGCGGCCCGGCGGCGGCACGACGGCTGGCCGGGGCGGCGGCCGCGCTGGTGACGGCGGCGCTCGTCGCGGGCTGCGGCACCGCGCCGTCCGGCGGCGGCGGTGGTTCGGCACCGGCGCCGTCCGGCACGACGGCCGCGCCGACCGGGTCCGCCACCGCGCCGACCGGCGCCCCGACCGGGTCCGCCGACACGTCACCACCGGGCACGACCCACGGGTACGCCTTCCCGGTGCGCTCCGCGGACGCCGACTACCACCCGACCCACGCCGGCTATCCGGGTACGGACATCTTCGCCGCCTGCGGCTCGCCCGTGGTGGCGGTCACCGACGGCACGGTGCTGGAGGTCAGCCTGGTCGACAGGTTCGACGAGCGGGGCCCGAAGGGGCCGTTCAACGGCGGCCGGTCGGTGTCGTTGCTCGGCGACGACGGAGTGCGTTACTACGGTTCGCACCTGAGCGTGGTGACCACCGGAGTGACCGCGGGGACCCGGGTACGCGCCGGTCAGCAGGTGGGCCAGGTCGGCCGGACCGGCAACGCCAGCAACGTATGCCACCTGCACTTCGGCATCTCCCCGCCGTGCGGCCGGACCGGTGACTGGTGGATCCGTCGCGGCGTGGTCTGGCCCGCGCCGTACCTGGACGCGTGGCGGCGCAAGGCGACGAAGTCCCCGGCGGTCGAGGTGGCCGCCTGGGAACGCGGACACGGCTGCCCGAAGGCCCCGCCGGCCTAGGGCGCCCCTACCCGATGGCGCCGATCCGGTCGAGCACCTGCAGCAACGTGTCCCGGCTGTTCTTCTCCAACTCCTCGCTGCTCCACGCCTCGTGCAGGGTGACCGTGGTCCCGTCGTGCAGGGTGAGGTCGGCCCGGGTCGGCACTCGCTTGCGCACCACGACCGAGGCGATCTCCTCGTACGGCAGGAAGTGGTTGGTCTTCGCGAGCATGGCGACCGGCGCGGAGCCGACCAGCGCCCGCAGCCGTTGCCGGCCCTGGTCGCTCTTGCCCGGGTTGCCGACGAAGACCAGCCCGCGGTCCAGTACCAGCAGATCGTGGTCGCCGCCGTTGACCTTCACGTTGGCCAGCGCGCCGACCAGGTCGGCGCCGTCCGGCGTCACCTGGCGGGCGACGATGGTGGCCCGCTCGACCCGGATGCCGAGCCCGGCCAGCCGGGTCAGCGCCTCGTCCAGGGTCTGCGGCGACACGGCGAGTGCGGCGATGCCGTCCAGATCCAACGGTTCACCGGCGGTGTCGATCAGCTCCGCTGGGCCGGACCAGGAGTGCCGCCAGATCGCCGCCCCGGAACTGACCGCCGCGTTGCGCAGCAGCAGCGCCATCGGCTCGGCGAACCGCTGTGCCGCCTCCCGGCGGGTGGCACCGGCGAAGAACTGCTCGGCGAACTCCCCGAGCCGCCCGGCGCGCACCAGCTCCAGTACGGCCGGCAGGCCCACGTCGGCCGACCGGGTGAACCGGCCGACCGCCCGGTAGATCACATCGGCCTCGCGCTGGACCCCGACCGCCACCGCGGCCGAGGTGAACTGCGGCCACGGCAGCACCGTGCGCTGTCCCAGGGTGATCGCCGACGCCTGCAACCGCCGGCCCACCCCGACGACGTCGCCGACCAGTACGGCGGCGGGGCGGTCGTCGGGCACGAAGGCGGTGGCCTCCGGGGCGGCCGAGATGACCGCGATCCGCTCGCCGATCGGTGGGTGGGTGTCCCATCGGGACGGGGTCTTGTCCGGCTCCTGCGCGCGGATGTCGTCCAGCTCCTGCTTGCGGGCGGCGACCAGGTCACCGAAGCCGCCGAAGAAGTCGTCCGGCGCGTAGCCGGCGTCCCAGCCCGGCTCGACGTACCGGCGGAAGTAGAAACCCCAGGCGGCGTCCAGGACGGGCAGCTCGCGCAGCGCGGAGGCGGCGGCGGCGCGACCGGCCAGCCGGACCGCGGCCCGGTCGGCCTCCAACTCCTGGCTCCGCGACGCGGCGTTGTCGACCAGCAGGTAGAGCCGGGCGTAGCCCTTGAAGACCCAGCCGATCGGGTTGTACGGCCCGATCCGGGCCAGGGTGCCGCCGATCGCCAGCCGGCCGCGGTACGCGACCGCGCCGAACCGGGTGTGCCGCCCGGAGTAGTGGCCGAGTTCGTGCGCGAGCACCGCCCGGAGCTGGTCCACGCTCATCGCCTGGAGCAGCGGCAGCCCGACGTAGAGGATCCGCCGGCCGGCGACCAGGCCGAGCAACTTCGTGTCCTCGCTGACCGCGGCGTTGACCTCAGGCACCACCCGGATCTCGTCCGGCATCCGAGTGCCCACCGCGGTGGCGAGTTCACGCACCGCGCCCCACAGCCGCGGCGCCTGGTCCGGTCCGAGGATCAGACCCGGTTCCGGCTCCGACTTCGCCCGGATCGCCCGCCACAGGGCCACGGCCACCGCGCCGAGAGCGGCGAACAGCGGGATGGCCAGCTTCACGGCGACGACCGAGTGACTCTCGACGCCGAGCCAGACCACCAGCGCCCCCACGGCGGCCAGTTGGGCCAACGCCACCAGATAGAACCCGGCCAGCATGACCACCGACGCCAGGGCGCGGTATGTGGCGACCATCGTCTCGTCCTCCCCCGTACGCGCGCCCGGTCCGACCCGGGCGGCGCAGGGACCTTATGTCGGTGATCTTCGCCGGACAAGGTACTTCCGGCCGGTGTCCGGCCAGCCGTACGATTCGCGTTCCGTTGGGCCCGCACGCGTCGCGCCGGCCCCACGGAGGGCCCTTCGGCGGATACCGTGGCCCGGTGACCGCCCGGGACGCCATCGCCGATCTGCGCCGCATCGCCTTCCTGCTGGAACGGGCGAACGAGGCGACGTACCGGGTGCGCGCGTTCCGGTCGGCGGCCAAGACCCTGGCCGAGTTGCCGGCGCGGGAGGTGGCCGCCCGCGCCGAGGCCGGGACGCTGACCGAGCTGTCCGGGGTCGGTGACGTCACGGCCCGTACGGTCACCGAGTCGTTGCGCGGCGAGGAGCCGGTCTACCTGCGCCGGTTGGCGGCGACCGAGGGCACCGACCTGACCGAGGAGGCCGCGGCGCTGCGGGCGGCGCTGCGCGGCGACTGCCACACCCATTCGGACTGGTCGGACGGCGGTTCGCCGATCGAGGAGATGGCGCTGGCCGCGGTCGAACTGGGACACGAGTACCTGGCCCTCACCGACCACTCGCCCCGGCTGAAGGTGGCCCGCGGCCTGACCGCCGACCGGCTGCGCCGGCAGTTGGACCGGGTGGCCGCGGTCAACGACGCGCTGCCGGCGGGTTTCCGCCTGCTCACCGGCATCGAGGTGGACATCCTCGCCGACGGGTCGCTGGACCAGAGCGACGACCTGCTGGCCCGGCTCGACGTGGTGGTCGGCTCGGTGCACAGCGGCCTGAACGACGACAAGGCGAAGATGACCCGGCGGATGGTGACCGCGATCGGCAATCCGCACCTGGACATCCTGGGCCACTGCACCGGCCGGATGGTCACCTCCCGACCGCCCGGCGTCGAGGGCGCCGGCGACCGGGGGCACCGGCGGCGCAGCCGGCCGCCGAGCAGCTTCGACGCGGACGCGGTCTTCGGCGCGTGCGCCGAGCACGACAAAGCCGTCGAGATCAACTCACGGCCGGAGCGGCAGGACCCGCCGAAGCGGTTGATCCGGCTGGCCTTCGAGGCCGGTTGCCGGTTCGCGGTCAACACCGACGCGCACGCCCCGGGTCAGCTCGACTGGCAGCGGTTCGGCTGCGAGCGGGCCGCGCTGTGCGGCGTGGGGGCCGACGCGGTGGTCAACACCTGGCCCGCCGAGCGACTGCTCGACTGGACCGCCGGCCACGGTTCCTGACCGCTGCGCTCGGGTTTCCGGGTACGCCGGCCGAACAGTCCCTGGGCGGTCGCCACCCCGAGCAGCACGATCAGCGCGCCCGCCGGTTCGTACCAGGTGAGCCGCTCGTCCAGCACCAGCACGCCGACCAGCACCGCGAAGAGCGGGATCAGGTAGGTGACCATCGAGGCGGTGCTCGCGCCGACCAGCCGGATGTTCCGCAGGTTGATCACGAAGGCCAGGCCGGTGCCGAGCGCGCCGAGCAGCAGCACGCTGACCACCACGTCGAGCGACAGCCGGGTCGGAACCGGCGGTGGGCCGGCGAAGATCGGCGCCAGCACGGCCAGTTGCAGGATCGCCATCAGCAGCTGGGCCGTCGTGATCGACACCCCGGAGTCGGTCCGACCGGCGACGAACCGCTTCTGGTACGGGATGGCCACGCCGTAACAGGCGGCGGCGCCGAGGCACATCAGTTGGCCGGTGAACTGGGCGCCGCCCAGGCCCTGCCAGACGCCGAGCACCACCAGTACGCCGGCGAAGCCGAGCAGCAGCCCGACGGCCCGGCGCGCGGTCATCCGCTCGGTACGGAACAGGAAGACCGCGAGCGGCAGCACCACGAGCGGAGTGGTGGCGTTCCAGATGCCGGCCAGCATCGAGGCGACCCGTTGCTCGCCGAAGCCGAACAGGGTGAACGGCAGGACCACCCCGACCGCCGCCACCACGGCCAGGTGGGCCCAGGTCCGCGGGTCGCGGGGCAGCCGGTCCCGGCGTACCACCAGCACCACCAGCAGGGCGAGGGCGCCGGCCGCCACCCGGCCGAGGGTCACGTAGAGCGGGTGCAGTTCGCGGACGCCGATCTTGATGAACAGGAAACTGGAACCCCAGATCGCGCCGAGGGCGAGGAAGCCCGGCAGCCAGGACCGAAGTCCGACCTTGTCAGGAGCACTTGCCGTAGTCACCCCTGACACTCTGCCGCAGGGGTACGACAACGTCGCGGGTTTTTCCCACCCTGTGTCCGGCGACACGGCGGCACCGGCGGGCCGCACGTCGTGGGCCGCCGAAGAGCCCGCACGTCGCAGGTCACCGGCGCACCGGGGTCGTCACGTAGGGTCTGGCGGGTGGGAAGAATCGATGACATCGCCAACCGCTACGTCGCCGACTGGGCGCCACTCAACCCGACCGGCGCCACCTACGTCGGAATCGACGGGTACGACGACCAACTGGTCGATCTGTCGCCGAACGGGTTCGCCGCCCAGGCCGAGTTGACCCGGCGCACGCTGGCCGAGCTGGACGTGACCGAGCCGGACACCGAGTCCGAGCGCATCGCCAAGGAGGCCATGCAGGAACGCCTCGGCCTCGACCTGGCCCGCTACGACGCGGGCGAGACCGCCAGCGAGGTCAACGTGATCGCCAGCGGGTTGCACGAGATCCGCTCGGTCTTCGACCTGATGCCGACCGAGGGCGAGGCGGCGGTGGCCAACATCGCCGCCCGGCTGAACCGGTTCGCCGGCGCGCTGGAGGGCTACAAGACCACCCTGCGGACCTCGGCCGACGCCGGACACGTGAGTTCCCAGGCACAGCTAATCGAGGTCGCCAAGCAGTGCGACATCTGGACCGACCCGGCCGGCGACAACTTCTTCCACGGCCTGGTCGAGCGGCTCACCGCCGACGGGGCGCTCGGCGCCGAACTGCGGAAGGGCGCCGCCGCGGCGACCGCCGCGACCGCCCAGTTCGGCACGTTCCTGCGCGAGGAGATGGCCCCGCGCGGGCGGGAGAAGCAGGCCGCCGGGCGCGAGCGTTACCAGCTCGCCTCGCAGTACTTCCTCGGCGCCCGGATCGACCTGGACGAGACGTACGCCTGGGGCTTCGCCGAACTGGCCCGCCTGGAGGCGGAGATGCGGACCGTGGCCGCGCGGATCGTCGGACCGGGCGCGAGCGTGGACGACGCGGTGGCCGCCCTCGACGCCGACCCGGCCCGCAAGATCCAGGGCAAGGATGCGTTCCGGGACTGGATGCAGGCGCTCGCCGACAAGGCGATCGAGGAGCTGCACGGCACCCACTTCGACATCCCGGAGCAGGTCCGCCGGATCGAGTGCTGTCTCGCGCCGACCAGCGACGGGGCGATCTACTACACGGGTCCCAGCGAGGACTTCTCCCGCCCCGGCCGGATGTGGTGGGCGGTGCCGCAGGGCATCACCGACTTCTCCACCTGGCGCGAGGTGACCACCGTCTACCACGAGGGCGCGCCCGGCCACCACCTCCAGGTCGGCCAGACCGCCGTCCGCGCCGAACTGCTGAACCGGTGGCAGCGGCTGCTCTGCTGGGTGTCCGGGCACGGCGAGGGGTGGGCGCTCTACTCGGAGCGGCTGATGGACGACCTGGGTTACCTCGCCGACCCGGGCGACAAGCTGGGCATGCTGGACGCGCAGGCGTTCCGGGCCGCCCGGGTGATCGTCGACATCGGCATGCACCTGGAGCTGGAGATCCCGCGGGACAACCCGTTCGGCTTCCACCCCGGCGAACGGTGGACGCCCGAGCTGGGCTGGGAGTTCCTGCGGGCGCACTGCCGGGTGCCGGACGAGAACCTGCGGTTCGAGCTGAACCGCTACCTCGGCTGGCCGGGGCAGGCGCCGGCGTACAAGGTCGGCGAGCGGATCTGGCTGCAGGCCCGGGACGACGCGAAGGCGCGCAAGGGAGCCGACTTCGACCTGAGGGTGTTCCACCGGGACGCGCTCAACCTGGGCTCGATCGGGCTGGACCCGTTGAAGGCCGCGCTCGACCGGCTCTGACCGGAAGCGGGCCGGCGCCGCAAGGGGTCGGCGCCGGCCCGCCGGCCCGGCCGTCCGCGGTACGGGCTCCCGGACGGCGGCCTGCTCGACTCAGGGCAGGCCGGGGATCAAAGAGCAGGCCTGGGATCAGGGCAGGGTCAGGTCGAGCTTGGGCTTGGCGGTCAGCGTGTGGCACTGGACGTAGGCGAGCTGCATGTCGGGGTCGTCGAAGACCACGTCGAACGGCACGGTGATCGGGATGCCGTCCGGCGGGATGGGCAGGTCCGGGGTCAACGTGACCTTGATGCCCAGCACCGGGATCCGCCCGACGAACCGGGTGGCGTAGAACGCGACGTCGCCGTCGACGGTCAACGCCTTGGTCTTGAACAGCAGGCCCGGCTTGCCCGGCACGTCCAGCGTGAAGTCGTCCGTGACGGCCCGGCTCATGCTGAACTTCAGGGCCCGCAGCGTGCCGCCGCCCTCGGTCGGCAGCTCCACGATGCCGGCCAGCCGCAGCTTGCTCATCGTCACCTTGGAACCGGTGAGCCGGGACGGCACCTTGGCCACCGGCGGCTGGTCCTCGTCGGTGGCGATCAGCGGTGCCGGCTTGCCCGCCTTCGGTACGGGCTGCTTGGCACCGGGCTTCGGCTGGTTCGGCTGCGCGCAACCGGGCCGGCTCTGCTGCCCACCGGATGCGGTCGGTGTCGGGCTGGCGGCCCGGGCCGACGCGCCGGCCGACCCGCTCGGGGTCGGTGCCGCGCTCTCCTTCGCCGTTCCGCCCCCGAAGATGCCGACGATGCCGTCCACGATGTCGGTGATGATGTTGCCGTTCGACTCTTTCGCGTTCGGGTCGGGTGTCGGGCTGATCTCCTGGCCCGGGGTCGGCGTCACCGGTGGCGTCGCCGCCGGGGTCGGCCGGGCGGTGCTGGGGCAGCCGGGCACGGCGGCGTACGCGGGCAGGGCGTTGTGCGCGACGACCGCCCCGGCCAGCGACAGGCTGGCCGCGAGGAAGATCGCCACGTAGAGCGGAGGGGTCCGACCCGACCGCCGCTCGGTCGGCGCCGGGCCGCCGGCCGCGCCCTGGTCCGGGTCCGGCCAGTACGTGGAGTGGTGCTCGCCGCGGGTCTCGTCGTACCCGGTTCCGTAACCGGCGCCGGCGCGGTCGCCGCCGTGGTCCGGGCGGTCGCCGGTCGCGGTGTCGCCGGGTGCCGGTTCGCGCAGCGGGTTGCGTGGCGCGGGCAGCGTGTCGTGCAGCAGGTCGGCCGGCGCCCGGTCACCGGCCGACGGTACGGCGGCGACCGGCCGGTCCGGTTCGTCGCCGGCCGGCCAGCCCTGGTTGCCGTCGAGCAGTCCGTCGACCCCGGTGTCGGGTTCGGGCTCCGCCGGCGAATCGGCGATGGCCGGTCGGACCGGGGCGAGCGGTGTCCAGGCGAAGCCGAGCGCCGCGCCGACCATGCCGATCAGCAGGCCGATGAAGAAGCCGCCCAGGTTCACCGCGATCAGCGAGAAAACCGCCGTGACCGAGCCGACGACGGCGTAGAACATCCGCTGCTGGGGGGTGAACCAGAGCAGCATCCCGCAGGCCACCAGGATGGTGGGGATCAGCCAGGACAGGAACCCGGTGGGTCCCATCTGGAAGCTCAGCCCGGCGAGGCTCATCTGGGTGGTGGCGAAGATCTCCACACCGGACACCGCCAGCAGCAGACCGCCCCAGAAGGGTCGCGTCCGCCGCCAGTGGCGGAAGGCCGACCAGCCCCGGGTGAACGTTCCCGGCCGGTCGGGCCGGGCGTCGGCGGTTGTCACGTACGTCCTCCTGGGTGCGGTTCGTTCGGCGGACCGGTCGGGGGCTCGTGGCGGGCGCCCGCCACGAGCCCTCGGGTCAGCTCAGAAGCATTCCTTGCCGTCGGTCTTGACGACCAGCCGCAGACCGGTGAGGGAGAACTGCGCGGCACTGGTGTAGCGGGCCACCTGCCGGAGATCGGTGATGGTGACGGTCTTGGCGCTCTGCCCGAAGGAGCCCGGCGCGCCACCCAGGGCGCCGGCGTCCCGGCCGATCTTGATGTCGTCGAAGACCGCCTCGCCCTCGAGCGAGTCCATGTCGATCAGCATGTTCTTCGCGATGGCCGGGTTTTCCTTGCCGCCGGTGCTGCTGCCGGCCCTGATGGTGAGCACGACCGGGGTGCCCGGCACGGCGACCGACTGGCACAGGTCGTACAACTTGGCGGTGCCGATCGAGGAGACCGCGACCGGGTGGTGGCCCTTGCCGAGCGGGTTGTTCGGGTCGGCGCCCTCCTCGTCCGCGATCCCGCCGTACTGGGTGAAGCCGTCACCGACCAGCTTGGAGGCGCTCACCTTGAACGTCTGGCCGGAGACCGTGATGGACGCGGCGAGCGCGCCGTTGCTGATCCCGAAGACCACGGCACCGGCCAGGGCGGCCGAGGGCACCATCATGGCGGCGAACCGCCGCCATCTGGTACGCCCCTGCACCTGCGTGTCTTGACGATCCTGCACGGGTCCTCCTTGATGCGGTTCGCCCGACGCGGATCGGCACCGATGACGGTGGGGCGTGGGCGGTCTGAGGGACGCCGCGGGCCGACGGGGGCGCGTGGTCCGTCGCGTACTCATCGGTAGCCGAGGCGTGCGCCCGATATTCTCGCGTCCGCGACGTGGCTCACAACCCCCTTGCTACTGACCGGTAACTGGGCTAGTGGCCGGAGATCGCCCAAGGTGACCCTGAGTGCGGTCGGGTCGACCGGGCCAGCCCGGTCAAATCGCCGCAATCGACGCCGTGAGCCGTTACCCGGCGTTCCAGAGCGTCGCGATACGTGTTTGTTGCGATTCAGTAACGAGCACCTGTAGTTCGCATGAATGTCCGTTCGGTGGATGAGCCGGCCAACTCCTCGGCGTCGGTCGCTGGACAGGCAGGTCATCGACCGGTCGGCGACGGACGTGGGACCGGATGCCGGGGACGGCCGTGGCGACCGTCCCCGGCGCCGTCGTCAGTGGACGGACGAACGGAACCGGCGCAACCGCAGCGAGTTGCTGACCACGAACACCGAGCTGACCGCCATCGCGGCCCCCGCGATCATCGGGCTGAGCAGCCCGAGGACGGCCAGCGGTAGGGCCGCGACGTTGTAGGCGAACGCCCAGAACAGGTTCCCCCGGATGGTGCCCAGCGTCCTCCGGGACAGCCGGATCGCGTCGACCGCGGCCAGCAGGTCACCGCGGACCAGGGTCAGGTCGCTGGCCTGGATCGCCACGTCGGTGCCGGTGCCCATGGCCAGGCCCAGATCGGCCTGGGCCAGCGCTGCCGCGTCGTTGACCCCGTCGCCGACCATCGCGACCACCTTGCCGTCGGCCTGCAACCGCTTGACCTCGTCCACCTTGTCGGCGGGCAGCACCTCGGCGATCACCCGGTCGATGCCCACCTCCGCGGCGACCGCCCCGGCGACGGTGGCGTTGTCGCCGGTCAGCAGGACGGGCGTCAGGCCGAGCGCGCGCAGCCCGGCCACCGCGGCCCGGCTGGTCGGCTTGACCACGTCGGCGACGACAAGCGCACCCCGGACCCGGCCGGCCCAGCCGACCAGCACCACCGTGCGGCCGGCCGCCTCGGCGGCCTCGGCGGCGTCGCGTACCTCGTCGGGCAGTTCCAGGCCGTGCTGCCGCATCAGCCGGTGCCGGCCCACGACCACCGCGCGCCCAGCGACGGTGCCGGTGACGCCGAGCCCTTCGGCGTTGGCGAACCCGGTCACCGCCGGCAGCCCGGCACTCCCGGAGCCGGCCCGCGCGCCGGCGACCACCGCCCGGGCGATCGGGTGCTCGGACGCGCTCTCCAGCGCCGCGGCGATCCGCAGCACCTCGCCGGCGTCCTCACCGTCGGCGGTACGCACCTCGACCAGGGTCATCTTCCCGGTGGTGACCGTGCCGGTCTTGTCCAGCACCACGGTGTCCACCCGGCGGGTCGACTCGAGCGCCTCCGGCCCCTTGATCAGGATGCCGAGCTGGGCGCCCCGGCCCGTGCCGACCAGCAGCGCCGTCGGGGTGGCCAGGCCCAACGCGCACGGGCAGGCGATGATCAGTACGGCGATGGCCGCGGTGAAGGCGGCGGTCAGCCCCGCGCCGGCACCGATCCACCAGCCGAGCGTCCCCACCGCCAGCGCCAGGACCACCGGTACGAAGACACCGGAGATCCGGTCGGCCAGCCGCTGCGCCTGCGCCTTGCCGGTCTGCGCCTGCTCCACCAGGGTGGCCATCTGCGCCAGTTGGGTCTCCGCGCCGACCCGGCTGGCGGCCACCACCAGTCGCCCACCGGCGTTGACGGTGGCACCCACCACCGGATCCCCGACCGCCACCTCCACCGGCACCGACTCGCCGGTCAGCATGCTGGCGTCCACCGCCGAGGAACCCTCCTCGACGATCCCGTCGGTGGCGATCTTCTCGCCGGGACGGACCACGAACCGGTCGCCGACCGAGAGGTGCCCGATCGGTATCCGTACCTCGGTGCCGTCGCGCAGGACCGCGACGTCGCGCGCGCCGAGTTCCAACAGCGCCCGCAGCGCGGCACCGGACCGGCGCTTGGCCCGGGCCTCGAAGTAGCGGCCGGCGAGCAGGAACAGGGTGACCCCGGCGGCGGTCTCCAGATAGATGTTGCCGGCACCGTCGCCGCGGGTGACGGCCAGACTGAACGGGTGGGTCATGCCCGGCATGCCGGCCGTGCCGAGGAACAGGGCCCACAGCGACCAGCCGAACGCGGCCAGCGTGCCGACCGACACCAGCGTGTCCATGGTGGCCGCGCCGTGCCGCAGGTTGGTCCAGGCGGCCCGGTGGAACGGCCAGCCGCCGTACACCACTACCGGTGCGGCGAGCGTCAGCGAGGCCCACTGCCAGTAGGTGAACTGCCAGGGCGGGACCATCGCCAGGGCGATCACCGGCACGGTGAGCACCAGCGCGACCAGGACCCGGGTGCGCAACCCGCGCAGGTGCGCATCGGGCTCGGTGACGGTGTCGGCGAGTTCCTCGGGGACGGCGGGCGCCGGGAGCGGCGGCAGTTCCGCCGTGTAGCCGGTCCGCCGGACCGTCTCGATCAGCTCGTCCGGGGTGACCGGTGCGGCGTACTCGACGCTCGCCTTCTCGGTTGCGTAGTTGACCGTCGCGCTGACCCCGTCCAGCCGGTTCAGCTTCTTCTCGATCCGGGACGCGCAGGAGGCGCAGGTCATCCCGCCGATCGCCAGCTCGATCCGGCTGGCCGGAGCCGACCGGGAGGTGGCACTGGACGTCATCACTTCACTCCCGTCAGTCATGCCCGTGCCCGGGTCCACCGTGCTCCCCGGCACCCGGGGTCGTCCCGGCACCGGGGGTCGTCCCGGCGGGTTGGTCGGCCGGGGTCGGCACCGCGCCGGCGAACATGGTGAACTCGGCGGTGCGTACCCGGCCGGCGTGCTGGAAGTCCAGGTAGAGCCGGTACCCGCCGGCCGACGGCACGGAGGTGTGGAAGGTGATCGCCGGTCCCGGCGCGGTCCGCCCGTCGCCGGGCGCCCCGTCCGGGTGTACGTGCAAATAGGCCAGGTCACCGGCGCGCAGCACCACCAGGTGCCCGTACGCCCCGAGGTAGGGCTCCAGGTCGGTGACCGGCCGACCGTCCCGCTCGACCGTCAGGGTCAGCCGGGCCTCGGCGCCGGGCCGCAGTTCCCCGTCGAGCCGGACCGTGTAGCCGTCCACCCCGGCGGTACGGGTCGGTGCCGGCAGCTCCACCGGCCGGTACGTCCCCGCCGCGGGCAGATCCACGCCGAGGGTGAGCGCCCGGTCCAGCCCGGCGGGACGGAAGTCGGCGAAGACCCGGTACTGACCGCCGCCGGCCAGGGCACGCAACGGCGTCGACCAGGTGCCGTCCGCGGCCCGGGTCGGGTGCACGTGCTGGAATCCGGTCAGGTCCCGCCGGGCCACGATCAGGTGCAACTCCTTCTCGTGCGTCTCGACGTACCGGGTGACCGGCGCGCCGTCCGGTCCGACGATCCGGAACCGCAGGTCGGTCGGGTGGTCGGTGGACAGGCCGGCGGTGAGCGGTTCGAGCCGGTAGCCGTCCTGGGCCAGTTGCAGGCCGCCGGGCAGGTCGACGGGCTGGTCACCGGCGGCCGGCGCACCGGAGTGACCCGTACCGTGGGCCGCCTCGCCGCCGTCGTCGTGGCCGCCCGACCGGGCCTCGGCCGCCGGACCGGGCGGGCCGCCCAGCGCGCCGCCGAGTCCCCAGGTGGCCCCGAAGACCAGGGCCAGGCCCACGGCGAAGGCGCCGAGCCGGACCGGCGTCCGGTCGAACGCGCCGGGCCCGGCCGGCACCCTCACGACCGGTCCGCCAACTCATAGCCGGCCTCGTCGACCGCGGCCCGGACCGCCGCGTCGTCCAGTGGCTGGTCGCTGGTCACGGTCACCGCGCCGGTGGCGAGATCGACCTGCACGTCGGTGACCCCGGCCAGTTGGCCGACCTCGCCGCTGACGGCGCTGACGCAGTGGCCGCAGGTCATTCCGGTGACGGTGTAGGTCTTGGAGGCCATGGGTCGTTTCCTTTCGCAGAACGGACGCCCGGACGGGACCGGGCCGACTCCACCCACTCTACCCCTACCCCCCAGGGGTATCAACCGGATCGGCCGCGCCGAGTCCCCCGTCACTCCCGCCGGGTGCCTCCTCCGTCAGCCAGGCCCGCAACAGCCGCCGGTCGATGGAGTCCACCCGGCCGAGCCGGTGACCCGCGGCCGCCCGCTCACGCAGCTGCTCGCGGCTGAACCACCGGGCCTCGACCAGCTCGTCCCGGTCGACGTCCACCCCGATGTCGGCCGCCACCGCCCGGAAGCCGACCATCAGGCCGGCCGGGAACGGCCACGCCTGCGAACCCTGGTAGGTCACGCTCGACAGCCGTACGCCGGCCTCCTCCGCGACCTCCCGGCGGACCGCGTCCTCCAGGTTCTCCCCCACCTCGACGAAGCCGGCCAGCAACGAGAAGGAGTCCGGCCCGGCCCCGGCGTGCCGGGCCAGCAGGCACCGCGGCGGCGACTCCGGCGACTCGATCAGCACGATGACGGCGGGTTCGATCCGGGGGAACAGCAGGCGCCCGCAGGCGGCGCCCCGACAGGCCCGCACGTGCCCGCCCGCGCGGACCTCGGTCCCACCGCCGCAACTGCCACAGAACGCCTGCTGCCGATGCCAGTGCAGGATCCCCCGGGCGTACGCCTGGACCGCCGCCTCGGCCGCCGACAGGTCCCCCACCACGGCCCGGACGTCCACCGCGCGATCCGCGCCGGCCAGTGCCAGCGCCCGTTCCTCCGGCGCCGACGACAGGTCCACGGCGAACACGCCCCGGCCGTCGTCCAGGCCGAGGAACACCGGCTCGGCGGCGGCCGCCAGCAGGTCACCGGCCGTCCCCACCCACAACCGCACGGGTACGCCGTCGGCGGTCACCAGACACCGGTCCCGCCAGACCGGGATCACCCGGGCGCCGGGATCGGCCAGGGTCGCGGCGAGCCAGTCCGGATCGGAACGCAGCCCACCGGCCCGGTCCAGCCACCCCCCGGTGTACGTCAACACAGATTCGTCAATTGCCACCCGCCCACCGTGCCACGTCGTCGAGGCGACCCCCCGCCCAGGTCCATCCGGGTTGACTTCAAGTCGACTTCAGGCCGCAGGCTGCTGAGCATGGCTGATTCGACTATCGACGAGGCGTACGAACGGATTTCCCGGACCGGACCGGAACGCGCGGGTTGGTTGTCCAACCACGCGCCGATGGCCGCGGAGTCCCTGGTCCGGGCCGGACGGGCCGACCTGGTGCACCGGTGGCTGGACGGGTACGCCGACCGGATGGAGGAGCGGCCGCGCGGCATCGCCCGGATCGCGGTGGACCAGTGGCGGGACCCGCTGGGGGATCCGGTGCGGACCGGCGACTGGCTGCGCTACTTCGAGCGGGAGCTCGCCGACGAGCCGTGGCGCGACGTGCTCGTCCGCTGGTGGCCGCGCCTGCTGCCGGGCATCGCGGCCGGCGCCACACACGGTGTGATCCGGGTCGGCCACGCGGTGCGGGCCCTGCTCGACGCCGAGACGCCGGCCCGGGTTACCGAACTGGGTCAGGGCCTGGCCTACTGGGCCGCCCGCTGGCAACCGCTCGCCCCGGCCGGCGCCGGCCCCTACGGCAGCGACGATCCACGCGCCGCGCTGGACGCGGTCCCCCGGGTACCCGACCAGCGGTACGGCATCCGGCACCGGCTGGCCCAACTGGCCGACCTGCCGGACTGGCCGGCGAGTGCGGCGGCCGTACCGCGCGCCGAGCAGACCGATCCGGCGGTACGGCTGGCCGCCGTCGTCGACGCGGCGGTGCTCCGCGTCGGCACCCACGGACACGGCGACACCATCATGCTGGTGCACTCGGCGACCGCTCCCAACGCGGTGTTGCGCACCCTCCCGGCCCTGCCGCGCCGGCTGTGGCCGGCGAGCCTGGCCGCCGGCTGGGCGGCCACGGCGGCCGTCACCGCCGCGTACGCCCCGGCGGTCGGCCGGCCCGCGCCGGTGGCCGGACCGGGCTTGGACCCGGACTCCGTCCTGTCCCGGGCGGTCGCGACGGGGGACCCGCACGCGATCAAGTTCGCCGACACGGCCGTCGACACGTTCCGGCGCGGCGGCGATCGTGCCGCCCTGGCCACCGCGGCGCAGGTCGCGACCGACCTGGCCGACGACTGACCGGGACGCCGAGGGAGTCCGCGCCGGCTTGGCCGAGGCGCGGCCCTGATCGGGAAGAGGCGAAAACGAGAAACGGGCCACCCGGAATGGGCGGCCCGTTCTTCGTTGTGGCGCGAACGCAGTCGAGGGCCGGCCCTGGTGGGGGCGGCCCTCGACTGGAATGGTTGTCCGGCGGTGTCCTACTCTCCCACACCCTCCCGGGTGCAGTACCATCGGCGCTGGAGGGCTTAGCTTCCGGGTTCGGAATGTTGCCGGGCGTTTCCCCTCCGCTATGACCGCCGTAACTCTATC